>JBBEEF010000155.1:4362-17999 GCA_040880915.1 Pirellulales bacterium | reverse complement strand
GGCAGGATGCCCGTAGCGAACGTCCGGCGAGATGGCACGGGCAACCCCGACCCACCCGAGGACGTTGCCCGTGCTATCTTGCCGGGCTCGCAAGCGAGCGAGAGGCAGGAGACCGAAGTGAAACTGTCATGTCCCGATCCCCGGCTCTGGAACGAAGACCTCGCCCCGGTACCACCCGCGGAGCGGACCTGGTCGTGGGCGAACGTGGCAGCGTTGTGGGTGGGGATGGCCGTCTGTATCACGACCTACACGCTCGCCGCCGGCCTGATCGAACAGGGGATGAACTGGTGGCAGGCCACGCTCACGATCCTGCTGGGCAACCTGATCGTGCTCGTGCCGATGACGCTCAACGCCCATCCCGGCACAAAGTACGGGGTCCCGTTCCCGGTGCTCCTCCGGGCTCCGTTCGGAACGTTCGGCTCAAACATCCCGGCCCTGATGCGGGGGCTCGTCGCCTGCGGCTGGTTCGGGATCCAGACCTGGGTCGGCGGCGCCGCGATCCATGCCACGGCCGCGGTGGTGCTCGGCTTCGATCCCGCCGCCGGCGAGCCGCTGCCGTGGCTGGGGATCTCCGCCGGCGAGTTTCTCTGCTTCATGCTCTTCTGGGCCGTCAACGTGTGGTTCATCCTCCGGGGCATGGACTCGATCAAGTGGCTCGAGGCGTTTGCCGCGCCGTTCCTGCTGGTCGTCGGGCTCGGCCTGCTCGTGTGGGCCTGGCGGGCGGCCGACGGCTTCGGGCCGATCTTCTCCCAGCCTGCCCGGTTTGCATCGGCCGCGGATTTCTGGCCGGTGTTTGGGGCCGGTCTCACGGCGATGGTCGGCTACTGGGCCACGCTCTCGCTCAACATTCCGGACTTCTCGCGGTTCGCCCGCTCGCAGCGTGACCAGATCATCGGCCAGTCGCTCGCCCTGCCGGCCACGATGACCTTCTACTCATTCATCGGCATCGTCGTGACGAGCGGCACGATCGTGATCTTCGGCGAGCCGGTCTGGGATCCCGTGCAAGTGATCGCCCGGTTCGGTATCCCCTGGCTCTCGGCGGCGGCGCTCGTCACGCTCGCGGTGGCCACGCTCTCGACCAACATCGCCGCCAATGTCGTCTCGCCGGCCAACGACTTCGCCAACCTCGCCCCCCGATTTGTGAGCTTCCGCACCGGTGGCCTGATCACGGCTGTGCTCGGGATCCTGATCCGTCCCTGGAAGCTCTACGAGGACCCGAGCGGTTACATCTTCACCTGGCTGATCGGCTATAGCGCGCTGTTGGGCCCGATCGCCGGGATCATGATCGCCGACTACTTCCTCTGGCGGCGGACGCAGCTCGACGTCGACGGGCTCTACCGCGAGGACGGCCCGTACCGCTACTGCGGCGGTTTCAGCCTCGTGGGTTTCGCCGCCCTCGCCCTCGCCGTCATGCCCAACGTGCCAGGCTTTCTGGTCACGATCCAGGCCCTGCCGGCGGCGGCGGTCCCCGCCTGGCTCGTGGCCGGCTACCACGCTGCCTGGTTCGTGGGCTTTGGGCTCGGCTTTGGGCTGTATGCGATCCTGCGGCCGGCCTTTCCACGCTGGTAGCCGCGACCACCACCCGATAGCTCACCCGCCGGCTGCCAAGCCTGCGGAACTGGCGCGGCGAATGGTGTCGAGGAGCGCCTCGACACAGGCTCGTGCAAAGGCCGGGTCGTTTATGTGGTAGAGGCCGACGCCCTCGGTGCTGCCGGGTTGACCAGCCCCTGCCGGGTTGACCAGCCCGGTGGGCGGATGCGACAACGGGACATGGCCACAGCTGTTACCACCACGCCCAGCCTGCCCCCCTGCGACCACCGGCCGCGGCCCTACGCCGGCCCTACGAAGGCAGAGGTGCTCGCGCTTCGCCGGCACTACGTGAACCCCGCAATCTTCACGTATTACAAGCAGCCCCTCATGATCGTGGAGGGGCAGATGCAGTATCTCTACGACGAGACGGGGCGGCGGTATCTCGACGGCTTTGGCGGGATCGTGACGGTGAGCGTGGGCCACTGCCACCCGCGGATCGTGGCGGCAGTCAACCGCCAGAACGAGACGCTCCAGCACACAACCACGATCTACCTCAACCCGGCCATCGCCGAATACGCCCGCGACCTGGCCGCCCGGATGCCTGCCGGCCTCGAGGTCTGCTACTTCACCAACTCGGGCTCAGAGGCCAACGACCTGGCGATCCTCATGGCCCGGGTTTTCACCGGCAACTACGACGTGATCGCCCTGCGGAACTGCTACCACGGCGGCAGCATGCTCTCCATGGGGCTCACCAGCCACCACACCTGGAAGTTCAACGTGCCGCAGGGGGGCGGCGTTCATCACGCGGTTTGTCCTGACCGCTTCCGCGGTCCCTGGGGCTACGACGACGAGCGGGCGGGCGAGAAGTATGCAGCCGACATCGCGGATCTGGTTCGCTTCGGCACGCCGGGCCGCATCGCCGCCTTCATCGCCGAGAGCATCCAGGGCGTGGGGGGCGCGGTCGTGCTTCCCGACGGCTACCTGAAAGCTGCCTACGAGCACGCCCGGTCTGCCGGCGGCCTGTGCATCGCCGACGAGGTGCAGGCTGGATTCACACGGACGGGCAGCCACTGGTGGGGCTTCGAGACGCAGGGCGTTGTGCCCGACATCGTCACGATGGCCAAGGGCATCGGCAACGGGGCTGCGATGGGCGCGGTCGTGACAACGCCCGAGATCGCCCGGGCCCTCACCGAGCGAATCCACTTCAACACCTTCGGCGGCAATCCCGTGGCCTGCACGGCGGGCCGGGCGGTCCTCGAGGTGATCGACACCGACGGCATCCAGGCGAACGCGGCGCGAATCGGAGCCCGCCTGCGGGTTGGCCTCGACCGCTTGGCGGCGAAGCACGACCTCATCGGCGATGTCCGGGGGCTGGGCCTCATGCTGGGCGTGGAGCTCGTCAAAGACCGGTCCACGAAGGAGCCGGCCCGCGACGAGGCGGCCCGTGTGCTCGAGACCTGTCGCGACCTCGGCCTGCTGCTCGGCAAGGGGGGGCTGTTTGGCAATGTCCTGCGGATCAAGCCGCCGATGTGCCTGAGCGAGGCCGACGCCGACTTCGTCGTCGCCGTGCTCGACGAGGCTCTCGCCCGAGCCTGACCCCAGCCTGACCCCAGGGGCCCGGCCGCAACGTTTTCCCGCCTGTCCCGTTCAAGGTAGTGGCAGAGCGGCACGTGCCGCACTGGAAAGGTATTCTCGGGCGGCGTCGGGTGATGACCCCGACTCTCTCGATAAGGATCAGCGAATCATGGCAGCGACCGTTTCCGCCCGAAGGCAGGCACTGGCCGAGTTCGCCCGCTCCCGCAGAGGAGAAGGGGCGACGGGTGGGCTGATTCGCCAGCTCGCCATCGGGGTCGTGATCCTGGGCCTCGTCAGCCTGGTCGTGATGTGGCTCCTCGGATTCTTGAGCACACCGAAGGAGGTGCTCGCGGTGCGGGCGGCCGTCGACACGCAGGTGGCTGAGCTCGAGCGAATGGCGAGCGGCGAGGTCCCCTATGGTGAGGCCGCCGGTTCCTTCGGAACCGTGATGGAGTCGATGCGTCAGGTGCCGGATCCCTACCGCGAGCAGGCCCGTCGCGAGATGAGCCGGCTCTTCGAGGCCCGCGAAGTCGCCGAGGTAAATTCATTCTTCGCCGTCCTCCCTGCCGCCCGGACAGCTGAAATAGACCGCCGCATCAAGGCCGAGGAGGAGCGGATGGCCCGCTGGCAGGCGGATCGCGAACGGCGGGCAGCAGAACGTGGCGGAGACGCCGCACGACCCACGAGCCAGGCCGGCGGTGGCACCTCCTCGCAGGTGGCCAGTCAGCCGGCCGGCGGACAACGTCGCCGGGGAGATGGCACCGAAGAAAGTCGCAACGCCCGCAGCAAGTCGCGACTCGACAAAACGACTGCCGCATCGCGGGCCCGGGGCACGGAATACCGCCGACTCAAGGACCAGCGGCGGATTGAACTCGGGCTCTCGCCCCGCGGGTAGCTGGCCGTGGCGCGGGCGATCCCCGGGCGCGAGCTCGCGCTCGAGGCTTCTCTGCCGCACTCACCGGATCACACGGAATTGCCTTCCGGGCTACCTCGGGTGGCTCAGCCCAGAAATCCTTGCCCAAAAAGCTGGATTGACATATCGCCATATGTCGATATATTTATGTCGAGCGATCGCAGCCTGCCAGTGAGCAGGCCGACCACGCGACATCCGCAGGGAGCGGTTTTGTGGCCAACACCTCCGACGCACCGGCCCACCGCGGCCCCGCCAAGGGCCGTGGCGAAAAGCAACTCATCAGCCTCGACGCCCTCGGCCAGGCCGCGGAGTGTCTGCGAACGCTTGCCCATCCCCACCGCTTGAGGATCGTCGAAATGTTGCTTGGTGGCCGCTACACCGTCGGCGAACTCGCCGAGGCCTGCGGGATCCCCAGCCACATGGCCAGCGAACACCTCCGCCTCATGCAGCGGTGCGGGTTTCTCGACTCCGCCCGCGAGGGCCGCACCGTCTACTACGCGATCGTGGAGCCACATCTGGCCAACATCATGAACTGCATCGCCGACCGGTTCAGAGGCAAGGAACGCCGCTAAAACACGGGGCACCTAGCCCCCCCCCTCCCCCCCCACACACACACACCACGAGGAGTTTATTCATCATGGTCGCGACCATCACCCCCAAGCAGCTCATGGACCTCCGCACCCGCGGCGAGGCGATCAGCCTCGTCGACGTCCGCACCCCCGCCGAGTTCGGCGAGGTCCACATCGACTTCGCCCGCAACGTGCCGCTCGACCGGCTCGACCCCAAGCAGGTCGCCGCCGACCACGCCCCGCACGCTGGGCCGATCTACTTTGTCTGCCGCTCCGGCGGCCGCAGCAAAACCGCCTGCGAGCGCATGATCGCCGCAGGCGTCACCGACGTCGTCAGCGTCGAGGGTGGCACCACCGCCTGCGACACCGCCGGCATGTCGGTTGTCCGCGGCAAAAAGGTGATGTCGCTCGAGCGTCAGGTGCGGATCGCGGCCGGGGCCCTGGTGGCGATCGGCGCGGGCCTGGCCGCCTTCGGCCCCGATCCTCTCTGGAAGAGCATCGGCGCTGGCCTGGCCGGCTTCGTGGGCTGCGGCCTTGTATTCGCCGGGATCACCGACACCTGCGGCATGGCGATGCTGATCGGTCGGATGCCCTGGAACCAGGTTGCCGCCACAACCTGCTCGCGGCTGCTGTTGGCTGCCGTGGTCATCGCGGCCGCTGCCGGACCCGCCGTCGCAGCCGGCCACACGAGCGATCCACTTCCGGCGGTGCAACAGGCCGTCGCTGCCGGACAGGCTGTGATCGTTGACGTCCGCGAGCCCGACGAGTGGGCCGAGGGACACGTTGCCGGCGCCCGCCTTGTGCCCTTGAGCGCGCTCGAGCGGGGCATCGATCCGGCCCGCCTCGGCCAGGTGCTGCCCAAAGACAAGATCATCTACTGCCACTGCCTGATGGGCGGCCGCTGCCTCGCGGCCGCGGCGATCCTCGCCCCGCTTGGCTATGACGTGCGGCCCCTCAAGCCGGGCTACCCGCAGCTCATCCAGGCCGGCTTCCCCGCAGCCGTGGGCAAGTGATGCCGGCTGGCAGACTGTCTGACGGCCGGAATGGTCTTGAGAATTCGACCACGCCGTAGGCCCGATCACCTCTGACGAGCCAGAGCCGCTTCTGACCCGATGACCAGGTTCCAGTACACCCGGGATCCAGCGGCTCACCCCTCCAGCCACTCTGGCTTGAGGAGCATCACGACGCCGAGCGCGAGGACCACGCTGCCGCTCACGAGTTTGAGCCACCGACCGCCGGTCTCCTGGAGTTTGAAGCGGTTGAGCGTCGTCACCACAACCGCAACCATGATCGCGTCGTCGAACATGTAGGCGGCGACGTAGAGGCCGAGATAGCCGTAGCGGACCGCGGCCGGGTAGTCCCGTTGTGCGAGGATGCTCGTATACAGGGCGGGCAGACCTGCCGTGCAGAGCAGCTCCACCATGTTGACGAGCACGGCGAGCACGAAGGCGGCCGCCAGGGCGGCTGGGATGTTTTCGGCGGTCACAATCCGCCGCATCCGGGCGTAGATGCCGGGCTTGGCCGACTCCGGAATCGAGAGGGAGGGGCCTTGCTTAAAGGCGAAAAAATCCTTGATGTGCACGACCCCGATACCGAGCGCCACCAGCCCGATCGCCACCTGGACCGGCCGCAGCATCCCGATCCACTCGAAGACGTTCAGCCAGGCCGCCATGAAGGCGAAGTAGGCCACTCCACTGACGAGCACGAACGTGCCGGCGATCGCGATGATCCGCCAGCGGTCGCGGAGGTTGACGAGGATCGAGAGGAGCAGGAGCAGGATCCACATCGCACAGGGATTAAATCCGTCGACCAGACCGATCGCCAGGGTGAACAGCGGCATGCCGAGCCGGGTCGCGTCGATTTGGCCGAACCATTTGAAATCGATCGAGTTGAGATCGATCGAGTCCTCGCCGTCCTCCGCCCCTTCGCCCTCAGGCACCGCCGTCCCCACGGCCTCGCGGCAGGGCCGCGTCCAGGGGGCGAGAATCCGCTCGAGCCGCGGCCGCATCGCCTCGGGCCGGTCGAACCCCACAACCAGCCGCTGGCCGAGATGGAAGACCGGCACGCTCGCGGCGGGCGTCTTGTGCTGGCGGACGAGGTCGGCCATTGCGGTCCGGGCTCCGGCGTCGGCCGAGGCGTCGAGCACAACCATCCGCAAACCGGGATAGTCGGCCAGCCAGGTCGGCAGCCACTCCTTCGCCCGCTCGCAGCGACCGCAGCCGCGGCGGGTGAAGACCTCCACTCGCAGGATCGCGTCGAGCCGGCGGATCGCATCGTCGGGATCACCCGCGGCGGTAAACGCCGCACCGCAGGCCCGCACCACCGGCAACGTCTGGGCATCGAGCCCGTGGGCGGCTGCGATCTTCGCGAGCAGGGCATGATCCTCGGCCACGGTGTCGGTGAATCGCCGCACGACCATGACGCCACCCCGCTCAGCGGCGAAAACCTCCAGCCGGCGCACAAGCGGCTCGGCGGCGGCAAGGTCGGCAGCCGCGAAGACCTCCACGACCAGGCATCGCTTTTCGGCGGCCGGGAGAGCCGGGGTCGCCACGAGCAGCAGCATCGCGAGCATGACGAGCATGACGAGGCGAATCATGGCAGCGGGCCTCCGAAACGGCAGTCGCAGGCCCCAGCCTCCTTCGCCGCTCGGCCCGTGCACTCCTCCTACGGTACCTCGCGGATTCGCAGGTTGCGAAACTCCACCCAGCACGCCTACCCGCGATGGAGTACGAAGCCCTCGATCGCCTCATATTCCGGCAGTCCGAGCTTGTCGAAGCGGACCGCCGTGTCGCGGTTACGGTCTTCGGCCCGCTGCCAGAACTCACGGGGATCGGTCGGCCCTGGAAACACGGCCCGGTCTTTCTGGCTCTCGTGCTTGAAGATTGCCATTCGCTTCCGCTCCACCTCGTCGGGGGAGAGGGGCACGGCCATGTCAATCTCGTGCGGGGCCCATTCCTGCCAGGCGCCGCGGTAGAGCCAGGTCTCGCAGTCCCGGGCCCAGTCGCGGCCAGCGAGTTCCTTGAGCGCGGCAAACACCCCCGCCAGGCAAACGCGATGGGTGCCGTGCGGGTCGGAAAGGTCGCCGGCAGCATAGATCTGGTGGGGCTTCACCTCGTCGAGGAGTTTTGCCGTGATTGCCACGTCCTCGGGCCCGATCGGGTTCTTGCGGACTCGCCCCGTCTCGTAGAACGGCAGGTCGAGGAAATGGATCCGGTCGGGATGGACCCCCGAGTAACGGGCTGCCGCTCGGGCCTCCGTTCGGCGGATGAGCCCCTTGACCGCCTGCAACTCAGGGATGTCGATGGCTCCGGCCGGCTTGGCCTTGAGAAAGGCCCGGATGCGCTCGGCGATCTCGCCCGGAGCACGCTCGCCCGGGGAAAGAATAGTGCCCACGTCGAAGGCCCGGCAGAACTCCTCCACAAAGTCGACATGGCGGTCGGCCGACTCGTCCCAGACCGCGATGTTGCCGCTGGTCTGGTAGGCCACGTGCACCTCGTGCCCCTGCTCACAGAGGCGGATGAACGTGCCACCCATGCTGATCACGTCGTCGTCGGGATGGGGACTGAAAACCACGATCCGCTTGGGGAACTCGGCCGCCCGGGGCGACTCTCTGCCAGTTACTCGGAGCCGGCGCGGCTTGCCCGGGCCGCCCGCCGGCCAGCCGGTGATCGTGTCTTGCATAGCCCGGAAGACATCGATGTTGAGGTCGTAGGCCCGGCCCTTGTTGGAGAGCAGGTCCTGAAGGCCATGCTCGTTATAGTCCTCATCGATCAGCTTGAGGATTGGCTTACCAAGCTTGAACGCCAGCCAACTCACCGCCTTGCGGACGAGCGGGTCGGTCCATTCAAGCCCCAGCGACTCGAGCGACCCGACGAGCCAGGGAGACTCAAACCGCGTCAACTGTGAAGCGGCAGCCCCGTCGAGAACGAACTTGGCATCGGCGTGCTGCTGCAGGGCGCTCGCGGAGACGTGGGTGCAGAAAGCCGCCTCGACCGCCTCAAGCACGATGCCCGCCTTGTGTTCCCCGAAGGCCAGGAGGATCACCCGGCGGGCGTCCATGATCGTGCCCACGCCCATCGTGATCGCCTGCCGCGGCACGTTCCACTCGCCAAAGAAGTCGCTGGCAGCGTCGGATCGGGTAACACTATCGAGCGTGATCAGGCGGGTGCGGCTCTCGAGCGTGCTGCCCGGCTCGTTGAAGCCAATATGGCCCGTTCGCCCGATGCCCAGGATCTGGAGGTCGATGCCCCCCGCCTCCCGGATCCGCTCCTCATACCGCAGGCAGGCCGCGACCACTTCTTCTCTCGGGAGCATGCCGTCAGGGATGTGGATCGCCTCGGCCGGGATGTCGACATGGTCGAAGAGGTGTTCCCGCATGAAGCGGTGGTAGCTCTGGAGCGCGTCGGGCGGGATCGGCCAATACTCGTCGAGGTTGACGGTGACAACCGTCTTGAACGACACGCCGTCTTGCTTGTGGAGCCGGATCAGTTCGTCGTACACGCCCACGGGCGTGCTGCCGGTGGCCAGGCCAAGGACCGTCTTCTTGCCCGCCGCCGCACGGCTCGTGACGAGATCGGCGATCTCGCGGGCCACCGCCCGGCTGGCGTCACCCGGCTGCTCGTAGACGGTCACGGGCACCCGCTCGACCGTGGTCACATGGGGAAGCGGGCCGCGGTAGATGGGAGACGTGGACTCGACGACGGATGGGGCGGACACGGCCATGACTCCTCGGGGCTGCACCAGGCATCACATGGTCTGAATCCCCCAAAGAATAGCATGGAGACCGCGTTCCTTCGGAGCGTGGCAGGAAACACGCCGGCCGCACACCCCGTGCTCAGCCCAAGAGCGCTTCCTTCATCTGATCGAGTACGGTCGCCAGGCGGTTTGTGTCCCCGCCCCCCACCTCGGCCGACACCCAGCCGGTGAAGCCGATCTCTGCCAGCGCCGCCCGCACGCTCGCCCAGTCGATGTCGCCGGCCGTGATGTCGACGAAGCCCTTCCACTTCCCCTCGGCGTCAGCCTTGGCGTTGGAGTAGCCCTTGATGTCGAGTTTCACGATCCGCGGCCCCAGCCCGCGAACCCAGTCAGCTACGCTGCCATAGCGGGCGTGGTTGCCGAGGTCGAAGAAGGCGCCCACCCACGGGCTCTTGAAGCTGTCGATGTAGTCGGCCCAGGCCTTCACCGACTGGTCCCGCGGGCCGTCGTCCTGGTAGTACATCCCGTTCCAGACATTCTCGAACAGAATCCGCTGGCCGAGCGTCGCCGCCAGCGGGATCGCCTTCTTGATCTCCTCGCGAGCCCGGTCGCCTCCCTCTGCCCCGTCGCCTCCCTTGCCGATCACGAGCAGCACCCCGCTGCCGCCGGCGGCGTGCGACACCCTGATGCAGTGTTTCAGGTTGGCGAGCCCCTCGGCGCGGACCTTGGCGTCACCGCTCGAGAGCGTCTTGCTCCAGTGCCCATGGTTGATCGCACCATGGATGAACACGCCCGTCTTGGCTGCGGCCTCCCGCAACTGCTCGGGCGTCACCGAGGCCGCTTCGTCGAAATCGACGCCGTCCATCCCGGCCGCGCGGGCGCTCGAGAGCCGCTCCTCGAGCGAGCCCCCCTTGGTCATCGTGTACTTGCAGGAAAACAGGATGCCCCGTTCAGGCTGCGGCGGCACCGGAAACGCCCCCGCGGCCGCAGCCGGCTCGGCGACTATCGCGGCAGATTCGTCGGCCCTGGTAACGGCGGCCCCGACCAGGGCAGCGGAGGAGGCGAGCAGCGAGCGGCGTGAAATAGACACGGCAGAAACCCCAGGGCGGCACACGGGGCCCCATGACCCGGGCCCTCATTCCCGAGATCCTACCCGCGGCGGCAGCCGACCGTGTAACCACCCCGCCCGGTGGGCGGATGACGCTGTGTGCGAAGCCCGGTACGCTCAACGGCTCACCAGGAAAGCGGCCAACCCAGCATGGACATCGTGATTGAGCGGCTCCCGCGCGACGCGGATGTTGAACTGGTTGTCCGCGGGCGGCTCGACGCGGAGTGTGCCGGAGAGCTTCGGCAGGCCGTGGCCGCCGAGATCCGCAGCGGAGTTCACGCGATCACGCTCGACCTCGCGGGCGTCGCGTTTCTCAGCTCGGCTGGAATCCGCGTCCTTTTCGAGACGCAGCGGGAGGCACGCACCGCCGGCGGCGATTGCCGGGTGAGCGTGGCCAGCGACCCGGTGCGAAAGGTGCTCGACCTCACCCGGCTTTCCGCGATCCTGATGCAGCCGGCAGCCGCACGCCCGCCGGCGGTCGCGGCCCCGCCGCCGGCAACCGCCCGCGACCTCGCCGCCCCCGGCGTGCGGCTCGTGGGGTTCGAGTTGCCCCCCGCCCGCCCACTCGCGGGCCGGATCCACGGTTCGGCCGCACCGCTCGCGGGCCAGCCCGGCTCGGCCGAGCGGCTCAGCCTCTCGGCCCGCAGCTTCGCGATCGGCATCGGAGCCTTAGCTGACGATTCCCATGCCCAGGTTGGTGAGACGGGCTTGCAACACGCCCTGCTTCAGCCCCCGGCCGGGCAGGCTCCGGGCCCGCGGCATGCGGGATGGTTGGCCCAGAGTGCCACAGCCGGCGAGCTAGTCGCCGCCGGCGGCGCGGTCTACCACCGCCCCCCGCAGCCCTTCGCCGCGGTCGATTACATCCTCGGCACCGGCGACCTCGTTCCGGAGGCCGACCTTGTCACCGGTCTGTCATGGGAGGGGTTTCCGGGTGGGCGGGCCGGTTTCGAACCGGTCGCCGACGCCCCGGCCGTCACCATCGACGACCTCGCCGCCGCCCTGCTCGTCGCCTCCGCCGCCGACACGCTCGCGGTCGTCATCGCCGGCGAGGTGCACGGCCTCGTCGCCGCCGAGCTCATCCGGCCACTGGCCGAGGCGACGCCGACCGACCATCCGCTCGCGGCGTCGCGGGAGCTCGCGGCCCGCTGGCTCTGCTTCTCCCGCGAGCCCGTCCACGCCGGGCGAACGGCCCTCGTTGTCGGTGTGATCACCCGGGTTGCCGTCGGGCCTCTAGCCGAACTCGTTGCGCCTCTCGGTCCGGCTGGCGTCTGCGGCCACCTCCACGCGGCCGTCTTTCCGCACCGCCCGCTGCGGCGGGCCGCGGGCGAACTGGCCGCGGTCGTGGCCGATCTCGTTGCCTCCGAACCGGTCGCCGTCATGCACCTCATGCACGACGACCGGCCCGTCCTCGGCAGCGGCCAAAGCCGATTCATCCGCGGCGCATGCTGGTTCGCCCCGCTCGCTCTCACCGGGGGCAACGCGTGATCACGCTCCTCTCCACCTGGACTTTCGGCCTCGCGCTCGGCTTCGTGGCGCTGGGGGTCTACGTGAGCTACAAGCTGTTTTCGTTTCCCGACATCACCACCGACGGCTCGTTCACCCTCGGCGCCGTGGTCACGGCCGTGCTCCTGTCGGCCGGTGTCGATCCGGCCCTCGCCACGCTCGGCGGCATGGTGGCTGGTGCGCTGGCTGGGTCAACCACCGGGCTGCTCCACGCGGTGCTCGGCGTCGAGCCGTTGCTCGCCGGCATCCTCGTGACGACGGCGCTGGCGAGCGTGAACCTCGTTGTGCTCGGCCGGAGCAACGTGCCGCTCACGGGCCTGACAACGCTCTTCGACCGGGCGGCCGCTGGCCTCGGCCCAGCGATCGCGGCGAGCGGCTGTAACTTGGCCACGGCCGACGAGGCGGCGCGAATGCTCTTCGCCCTGGCCTGCGTCGCCACGGCCTGCGGCCTGCTCTACCTCTTCTTCCGCACGACCCTCGGCACCGCGATGCGGGCCGGCGGCGACACCCGGTCGATGGCCCGGGCTCTCGGCCGTGACACCGGCACGCTCACGATCGCCGGCCTCGCGATCGCCAATTCGGCCACCGCCTTGGCCGGCGGGCTGGTGGCCCAATACCAGCGGTTCGCCGACGTGCAGATGGGCATCGGGATGGTGGTCTGGGGCATGGCGAGCGTGTTCCTGGGAGCTGCCCTCGCGGGGCCGGCCCGGCTCGGCGGCGCGCTTGTGGCCGCCGCCGCTGGCAGCGTCGCCTTCCGGCTGCTCGTCGCCACGGCGCTCCGCGCCGGCCTCGATCCCGACTGGCTCAAGGCCGCCACTGCGATCGTTGTGCTCGCTGCCCTCGTCGGCCCGCGGCTCCTCGCCCGGTCCCGCCCCGCCCCAGCCGTCCGCTGACTCACCGATGCTCTCGCTTTCCGACGCCACCGTGACCTTCTCCGCGCCGGGCGGCCCGCTCGTCCGCGCGGTCGACGGCGTCACGCTCACGATTCCCGCTGGGCAGTTCGTGGTCGTGGTGGGCACAAACGGCTCAGGCAAGAGCACGCTGCTCGGCGCGATCGCCGGCACGGTAGCCCTCGACGGCGGCCGGATTGAGCTCGCCGGCCACGATATCACCCGCTGGAGCGAGCATCGCCGCGCGGCCCTCGTGGGCAGGGTGTTCCAGGATCCGCGAGCCGGCACCGCCGGTAGCCTCACGGTGCTCGAAAACATCGCCGTCGCCGCCCGCCGCGGCCTGCCCGCCGGGCTCGGCTGGGCGACGTCGCGAGCCCTGCGGGAGGAGGCCGCCGAGCGGCTTGGCCGGATCGTGCCCGGCCTCGAGGGGCGGCTCGACCAGCCGATCGGCTCGCTCTCCGGTGGCCAGCGGCAGATCGTGACGCTTGTGATGGCCACCTGGCGTCGGCCCGAGCTGCTGCTCCTCGACGAGCACACCGCCGCACTCGACCCGGCCGCCGCCGACCGCGTGATCCAGGCCACGGCGGAGATCGTTCGCGCCCGCTCGCTCACCGCCCTCATGGTCACCCACTCGCTCGCCCAGGCCGCATCGCTCGGCGACCGGCTCCTGCTCGTGCACCGCGGCCGGATCCCGCTCGATCTCACCGGCCCGGCGAAGCGGCGGCTCACGCCCGACACGATCGCCGACCGGTTTGACCGGCTGCGGCGGGCCGACCAGCTCGACGACGCCGCCGCCCGCACGCTCGCCGCCACCTACCGTTAGGGTCAGAGCCCTTTTCATGGAGCAGTTCATG
>JBBEEF010000155.1:1871-4262 GCA_040880915.1 Pirellulales bacterium | reverse complement strand
GTCGGCCGGGGTGTGGTTTGGGCACCCGAAGTCTCCGGCGCTCCGCCCCCCGATTCGGGCAGCTCGCACATCTCCCAGACCGCACAAGGAGCCACCACGCACCATGCCAGCGTCTCTTTCCACGTTCCTCCGCCGGGCGCTACCCACCGTGGCCCTGCTCGCGGGGGCCTCGGCACTCCTCTTAGTGACCGATCAGACCGGCACACGGCGGAGCCGGCCGGCCGTGGCCGTCCTCAAGCAGGTGAGCACTGCGGTGCTCGACGACGCGGTCACGGGCATGCTCGAGGGGCTCGCCGAGAAGGGCTGGCGGGACGGCGAGACGGTTACCATCCGGGAGTTCAACGCCGAGGGGGACATGGCACAGGCCAACGCGATTGCCCGGGAGATCACCGGCGGCGGGTTCGACATGGTGCTCACCAGCAGTACGCCGTCGCTGCAGGCGGTGGCCACGGCCAACGAGCGCGGGCTCGTGCTCCATGTTTTCGCGGCCGTCGCCGATCCCTTCTCTGCCGGCGTCGGCCTCGACCGCACCGACCCGCTCGTCCACCCACCGCATCTCGTCGGCTATGGCAGCCTCGCGCCGGTACACGCCACGTTCGGGATCCTCCGGCGGATTAATCCCCGCATCACCCGCGTGGGCGTGGCCCACAACCCATCCGAGAGCAACTCGCGGCGGTTCATGGAGCTCGCCCGAGCATCCTGCCAGGAGCGGGGCATCGAGCTTCTGGAGGCCGCTGTCGAAAATTCGTCAGGCGTCGTCGAGGCGGTGCAGTCGACGATCGCCCGGGGAGCCGAAGCGATCTTCGTGCCCGGCGACACGACCGTGGCGAGCGTCTGCGATTCGATCGTGGGGGTGGCGGCGAAGGCGGGGGTGCCGGTGTTCACGCTCGTGCCGGGTAAGCCAGACCGGGGCACGCTGTTTGACGTCGGCTTCGACTTCCGCGAGGTGGGCCTGCTCGCCGGCCGGCTCGCCGGCGACCTGCTCGCGGGGCGTGATTCTGCGACGGTACCGATCGGTGAGACGGCCCGCGAGATCCCCCCGCGGCTGACGGTGAACCTCACGGCGCCGGGAGTGGACCGGGCGGCCTGGCGGGTGCCCGACGACCTGCTCGCTCAGGCGAAGGTTGTGATCGACGTCGCTGGCCGCCGCGACCAGCCCGAGGCCGTGCTCGCGGGGCCGCTCACCGAGGCCGCTTCGGCCCCCACCACACCCGAGCCACGCCGGCCCTGAACCGGCTGCGCCCGGGGCGCGGTATCGTGCAGGTTGGTTGTTGATCGTCCTCCGGAGACTATTTCCTATGCACCGACTCCTCCTCGTGATCGCGGCTCTCGTGATCCCGGCTCTCGCGGCCGCGGCCTCCGCCAGCGGGGCTGAGCCACTTCGGGTGGGCATGGAGCTCTCCTATCCGCCCTTCGAGATGACCGACCCGGCGGGCAGGCCGACCGGGGTGAGCGTGCGGCTAGCCGAGGCCCTCGCCCGCCATCTCGGCCGCGACCTCGTGATCGAAAACATCGCCTTCGACGGCCTCATCCCCGCGCTGAAAACAAAAAAGATCGACTGCGTGATCTCCTCGATGACAGCCACGCCGGAACGGGCCCGGTCGATCGCCTTCTCGGAGCCCTACCTCACGACCGGCCTCACGCTGCTCGTGAGCGCAACCTCACCCGTCACGTCGGCGGCCGACCTCGACACGCCGGGCCGGGTCGTGGCCGTGAAGAAGGGGACCACCGGACATCAGTACGCCGCCACCTCGCTCACGAAGCCGCGGCTGCTCGTGCTCGACAAGGAGTCGGCCGCGGTGATGGAGGTGGCCCAGGGCAAGGCTGATGCCTTCATCTACGACTCGCTCTCGGTCTACAGAAGCCACCTCCGGCACCGCGACACGACCCGGCCGCTGCTCACCCCATTCCGCGCAGAGACGTGGGCCGTGGGTCTGCGCCGCGGTGACGACACGTTGCGGGACGCCGTGAATGAGTTTCTGGAAAAGTTTCGGGCCGACGGCGGCTTCGAGCGGCTCGGCAACGAGTTTCTCGCTGAGGAGAAGGCCTACTTCAAGCGGGAAGGGATTCCGTTTTACTTTTAGCGGAGTCGGAGCCAAAAAATGGCCGGGGCTGGCCCATACAAGCCCTGGGCGCGAGCCCGGGGACTGCGGGCACAAAGGCCACCCCGCGCTCCATGCCATCCCACGTCACCCCGAATGCATCACGCTGAGTGCGCGACCCCGCTTGAGCCTGGCTCTTGTCCAAGTGGTGGGCCACGTCACAGTCCCCCAGCTCGCGCTGGGGGCTTTTATTCCGCACAGGCCGGGCCGAACAGGATTGCGAGCGTGCCTTTCGGCCCATACAAGCCCTGGGCGCGAGCCCGGGGACTGCGGGCACAAAGGCCACCCC
>JBBEEF010000155.1:0-1771 GCA_040880915.1 Pirellulales bacterium | reverse complement strand
GCGCTGGGGGCTTTTATTCCGCACAGGCCGGGCCGAACAGGATTGCGAGCGTGCCCTGTGCTCACTTGTCAGGCCAGCTTAAGGCGCCGCGTGGTACGCTCTCGAACATGTCCCGCTGGCTTGCGCATCTGATCGTCGCCGCCCTCTTTGCCGGCGGGATCGCGCTGGCCTTTTCACGCGTCGATTACGAGTGGAACTGGGCCGCCGTCTGGGACTACCGCCAGAAGTTTTTCCAGGGCTGGCTCGTGACCGTCGCGATCAGCCTCGCCGCCCTCGTGACGAGCACACTCGTGGGGAGCCTCGCTGCCGTCATGCTCCGCTCGAGTAGCGCCCTGCTCGAAGCGGCCGCCCGGATCTACGTCGAGGTCATCCGGGGCACGCCGCTCTTGGTGCAGCTCCTGATAGGCTTCTACGTGGTGGCCACGGCCGTCGGCCTCGGCAACCGCTACGTCGCTGGCGTGCTGCTGCTCTCGCTCTTCAGCGGCGCGTACATGGCCGAAATCTTTCGCGGCGGCCTCGACGCGATCCCCAAGGCCCAACTCGACAGCGCCCGGGCGATCGGCCTCACCGGCCGGCAGTCGCTGTGGCTGGTCGTCCTCCCGCAGGCGGTGCGGCTCGTACTGCCCGCGGTGGCCGGCCAGCTCGTTTCGCTCGTCAAGGATTCTTCGCTCCTCTCGGTGATCGCGATCTCGGAGTTCACGCTCGCCGCCCAGGAGGTCAACTCCTTCACCTACTCGACCCTCGAGAGCTACCTGCCGCTGGCCGTGGGCTACCTCCTGCTCACGCTCCCGCTCTCAGCTCTGGCCCGCTGGCTCGAGCACCATTTCCGTTACGAGACGGCCTGACGACCTTCCGCCGGCCCGCCCTATGAACCTCGTCGTCACTGACCTCGTGCAACGCTTTCCCGTGCGGGCCGACCGGGGCCGGCCCGCCGGCACCGCCACCGTACTCGATCGGCTCTCGTTCACGACCGGCGAGATCGGGGCGCTCGTGCTCGTGGGCCCCTCCGGTGGCGGCAAGTCGACGCTCCTGCGGATCCTCGCGGGCCTCGACCTGCCCACGGCCGGCACCGTGAGCTTCGACGGCGAGGCCCTGCCCCGCGACGAGGAGGCTCTGCGGCGGTACCGGCGAACGGTGGGCACGGTCTTCCAGGCATACAACCTCTTTCCCCACCTGACTGCGATGGACAACCTCCTCCTTCCGCTGGTGCACGTGCACGGGCTCTCCGACCGCGACGCCCGCGAGCGGGTGCGAGAGCCGCTGGAACGCTTCCGCCTCGCCGAGCACGCCCACAAGCGGCCGGCCGAACTCTCCGGTGGCCAGAAGCAGCGGATCGCGATCCTGCGGGCCCTCGTCGTGCGGCCGCGGCGGCTGTTCTTCGACGAGCCCACCTCAGCGCTCGATCCCGAGATGCGGGCCGAGGTGCTCGAGATGATCGGTGAGGTCCGGGCGGAGGGGGCCCAATTCGTGCTCGTCACCCACGAGATGGCCTTCGCCCGCCGCGTGGCCGACGAGATCGCGTTCATCGCCGACGGCACGGTGCTCGCGGCCGGTTCTGCCACGGAGTTTTTCGAGCAGCCGACCGAGCCCCGGGTGCGATCGTTCCTCCAGCTCACCATGGCCACATGAGGATTCGCCGGGATGACGCGGGGTGGCATGGATCGCGGGGTGGCCCCGCAGTCCCCGGGCTCGCGCCCAGGGGCTTTTATGCGGCAAGGGGAGGGGTTGCCCGTGCTATCTCGCCGGCCTTGCAAGCGAGCGAGAGGCAGGA
>JBBEEF010000154.1:0-2782 GCA_040880915.1 Pirellulales bacterium | reverse complement strand
GGCAATGGCAATGGCAATGGCAGGGCCCTGCTCAAGCAGGTTCGCGCCCACATGGTGGCCACCGGACGGCCCTGGCTCGAACGGATCGTCCAGGAGGCGACGGGCGTGGGCATGGTGAGCGTGCACCATGACATCTCGACGATCACTGGCGAGGAGGTGATCGTGTTCTCGCTGGCGGATCCCCCGGACTGCCGACAGAAGAAGCCGCCGAAGTGACCGGGGAAGGGGTCTCGGACTCGGGGAGAGGCAATGCTGGGTATGGCCCGGGCACGGAGTGACCGGACTACGGGCGTTGGGGCGGCGTTGGGGCGGGCTATTGGTCCGCTTTCAATTCCCCGCAATCGCTGATCTCGATCTTGCCTTTCGTCCGGCCGGACTGCGATCCAAGCGTGTCCATCTTCTGGACCACGTCCATCCCTTCGACCACCTGGCCGAACACCACGTGCTTGCCGTCGAGCCAGTCGGTCTTGGCGGTGCAGAGAAAGAACTGGGAGCCGTTGGTGTTGGGGCCGGCGTTGGCCATGCTCAGCACGCCTGGGCCGGTGTGCTTGAGGGTGAAATTCTCGTCGGCAAACTTTGCCCCGTAGATCGATTTCCCGCCGGTTCCGTTGTGATTCGTGAAGTCGCCTCCCTGGCACATGAACTGCGGGATCACGCGGTGAAAGCTGCTCCCCTTGAAGCCAAACCCTTTCTCCCCGGTGCACAGGGCCCGGAAGTTTTCGGCGGTCTTGGGTACCACGTCTGTCCGTAGTTCGACCACGACCCGGCCCAGCTTTGTGCCATCCACCGAAATATCAAGAAAGCATCTGGGCAACATTGGTTTTTCCTGTGCGGCCAGCGGGGAAGTGAGCGACGCCAAACCCGTCAACATCCCGAAGAGCAGAAATCGGCAATGGTTCATCGGGGGTCTCCGGGATAGCGACGCACCGCGAGTGAGCAGCGCCGCATCGACGGCTCACTCGCAGACAGTTTTGGCAGTGTACGCCGCCACCGGGTTTGCAACGACCCCTCTCAGCGGGCGGACGGGAACGGGCGGACGAAACGGGCGGGGGCATGGGGTGTGGTAGGCTTCGACAATCCAGCGGAGCCGTGCGGAAACCTGGCCGCCTCGCTTCTGGGCCGCAGCACCCCGGATCCAGCCCGGAGGGCTCGGGCCTGCCCCCTCGCATCCCGGCAGTTTCATGGCCATTCCTGCCACTCCCGCTGCCCGCAGCACAAGCGTTCTGCTGGTGGACGACCAGCCGATCATCGGCGAGGCTGTGCGGCGGATGCTCGCCGGCGAGGAGGGAATCGGCTTCCATTATTGCCGCGATGCCACCGCCGCCCTCGAGCGGGCCGCCGAGGTGGGCCCGACGGTGATCCTGCAGGATCTCGTCATGCCCGAGATCGACGGACTGGAACTCGTGCGCCGGTATCGGGCCGATGAGCGGTTCCGGGACGTGCCGGTGATCGTGCTCTCCACGAAGGAGGAGCCGGCGGTGAAGGCCGAGGCCTTCGCGGTCGGGGCCAATGATTACCTCGTGAAGCTGCCCGACCGGCTCGAGCTCGTGGCCCGTGTGCGGTATCACTCACGCGGCTACACCGCGCTTGTGGAACGCACCGAGGCGTTTGCGGCGCTCCAGAAGAGCCAGCAGATCCTCGCCCACGATCTGGCGACGGCGGCCCACTATGTCCGCTCGCTGCTCCCGCCGCCTCAGAACCTCCGCTCCATTCGGGCCGACTGGCGGTTCATCCCCTCGGCATCGCTCGGTGGTGATGCCTTCGGCTACCACGACCTCGACTCAGACCATTTCGCCGTGTACCTGCTCGATGTCTGCGGGCACGGCGTGGGAGCGGCGTTATTGTCGGTGTCGGCCTTAAACGCGATCCGCAGCGAGGCTCTGCCGCAGACCGATTTCCGTGACCCCGGCGCGGTGCTGGCAGCCCTCAACCGGGCCTTCCCGATGGAGCGGCACAACGACATGTTCTTCACCGCCTGGTATGGAGTCTTCCATCGGCCAACAGGGGTCTTGAGGTGGTCGGGGGGCGGGCATCCACCAGCCTTGCTCCTGCCCGCTGGGGGGGGTGGACGGCAATTGCTCGAATCCGAGGGGCCGCTGGTCGGGGCCGTTGAGGGCCTCGACTACGCCGCGGAGGAGGTCACGGTACCCGCCGGCAGCCGGCTCTTCGTCTACAGCGACGGCGCCTTCGAGATCATCCGCCGCGACGGCACAATGTGGCCATTCGCCGAGTTTGTGGAGACGCTTGCCCGGGAGTCGGAGCCTGACGCGGGGGGCCCGGCTGGTGAAAAAAGCCCGCTCGACGGCCTGCTCGGGAAGATTTACGGGCTGTCCGGCCGGGAGGATTTCCACGACGATTTTTCGATGGTCGAACTCGTTTTCGACTGAGCGACCAGCCGGGTGGCGGGGCCCCGGGGGGCCTCTCGGGCCGGAAATATGCCCCGGCTTGCATGAGAAATGCGAATCCGTACACTTCGGTGTTTCGCGGTTCCGACCGGCCGCTAGCGTAGCTCAATTGGCAGAGCAGCTGATTTGTAATCAGCAGGTTGCGGGTTCAACTCCCGCCGCTAGCTCAGCGCGCCGGCGCCACCCCCCCTTGCGGGAGGTCGGTGCCGGGGTGTTCAGAGCCAGCCGCGGGCCGGCGTGCGATTCGCCGGTGGTAGCACCTGGAGACACACGCACACCGCATCCACACCACGCGGGGAGTTACCCAAGCGGCCAACGGGGTCAGACTGTAAATCTGATGGCTTATGCCTTCGCAGGTTCGAATCCTGCACTCCCCA
>JBBEEF010000153.1:0-2817 GCA_040880915.1 Pirellulales bacterium | reverse complement strand
CACCGATCAGCTCCGCCAGGCGAGCCGCCGTCGTGAACCTCTAGCGGCATGGCAAACGCCGCGGCCAAATTGCTCCATTCGGCAGACTCGGAGCCTGCCGGATTGGGACCGCCTCCCAATCCGATCGCAACCGCTCTACTTGCCCGGCTTGAACCGCTTGTCCTTGGGGTTGCTCCGCGAGAGCGTGTACGCGAGCAGGTCGAGCACCTCCTGCTCACTCAGCTGGTCGAGCAGTCCGGCGGGCATCAGTGACGTCGAGGAAGACGTGATCTCGTCGATGTCGGATCGGGCGATCCGGGCGAACTTGGTGGCATCCTCGGGATCGGTCACGATCGTGATCGACGCCTCGTCCTCGGCCACGATCCGCCCACTGAACACCTTGCCCTCGGCCGTCTGCACAATGCTCGCCTTGTACTGGTCGGAAACCACCCGGCTCGGTTCGACGATCGCCTCCACGAGATCCTTGACCTGGAACCGCCCGCCGGCCTGCGTGAGGTCGGGGCCCGTCGCGCCGCCGTCTTCCCCGAAGCGATGGCAGACGACGCACCGGGCGGCGGCGTACGCACGCCGGCCCGCTTCGTAGTTCCGCGAGCCGTTCGCGAGCCCCTGCTCCGCCACACCCATGACGTCGCTCACCGACCACTTCCGGCCGGGGCCCAGCGGAGTGGGAAGCGGCGGCGGCACGTACGGCTTGCGGATGCCGAGCGTCTCGAGAGCGAGCTTCTCGGTGTCGGAGAGCCCGGCGAGGCTCTCCGCCTCGATGTTGGCCAGAAACTTGCGGAAGCTGTTGCCGCCGGCCCACTCCCGGGCCCGCGGAAACCACTCGTAATAACCCTTTCGATCGGCGGGCGACCACATCCGTGAGCCCGGCTCGTCTCGCAGCGTGCGGAGCACATACGCGTAGTGGATCTGGAGGAGATCGCTCCGCTTCTCGAGCGACGCCCGCACGGCCGAGCCGTATCCCTGGTTTCGCTCGATCAGCTTCCGCAGGTCATTCTCGTCGGGGGCGAGATTCGTGCCCCCAGCCGATCCGCTCGGAGCGGCCAGCAATTCGACGAGCTTCGCGGCGATGCCCGGCGCCCGCACGGCCACGAGCAGGGCCGAGAGTTCCCGATCGAGGTCGAATGCACCAGCGGGAAACAGCGGCCCGAAGCGGGTTGCGATCGCCGCCGCGGCCTCGGTCGATGGTGGGCCCAGGCGGATGAGCGTGAGCTGATACGCCCTCACAAGTGCGAGCAGATCCTGCTCTGAAAGATCGCTTGGATCGATCGCTTCGAGCGCCGCGAGCACCCCGGCCTGCGCTGCCGGAAGAGCCTGCCGAGCCACGGCGATCGCCCCCTCGATCCGCGCCCTCTGGATCCGCGCCCGCGGACCGGCGGTTAGAAGCGCCTGCGACTGCCAGAGTTCGAGCGGTTGGTGCTCGAGCGCCACCCGGGCTGCATAGCGGAGAAAACGGTCGGGGCTGGCGAGGGCCGGCAGTGCCTGGGCGACCGCCGCGGCCGGGTCGTCCGCCCTGCGATGCAGCGTCTCGAGTTCCCGCCGCAGCCGGCGGTCGGCCGCGTGCCGCTCGTCGCGGGCATCGACCGGATCAGTGGGCTCACCGCCGACGTAGCGAACGCGATAGAGCTCGCTCTGGCCTCCGCGGCCGCCGACCGCGAAATACATCGCCCCGTCGCGGCCGATCACCACGTCGGTGAGCGGCAGCGGCGTGCGGGAGACAAACTCCTCCTTGACGGCCTTGTAGGTCGAGCCGGACGGCTCGAGGTGGATCGCATACATCGTGCCGAACGTCCAGTCGCAGACGTAGAGCGCCCGCTGGTAGGCCGCTGGAAAGCGAGCGGTGTAGCCGAAGCAAGCCCCCACCGGCGAACCCGGCCCGATGTCGACAAGGGCCGGAAGGCTGTCGGCATAACTGGCCGGCCACTTGGCGGTGCCGCTTCGCCAGCCGAGCTCACTGCCGCTGGTGGCATGATTGACCCGGGTGGGTCGATACCAGGGTGTGCCGAAGTCCCACTCCATGTCAGCGTCGTAGGCAAACAGCTCACCGTCGGCATTGAAGGCGAAGTCGTAGGCGTTCCGGTAGCCCGCGCTCCAGATCTCCCAGGTCTTACCAGCGGGATCGGTGCTCGCGACATAGCCGCCGGGCGCGAGCACGCCCGCCGCGTGGCCGTTGCCGTCCCACATCCGCGGGATCACGACGTCTTCGTCCCAGCAGGCGGGCAGGCGGCTGGAGCCGTCCGCTGCGAGTTCGAGCCGCCGCTGCGACTCGCGGATGCCGCCGAGTGTCTGTGGCGGTGTCACGTCTCGCACGCCGAAGGGGAGCTTCGTGTGATTGCCGCAGATCACGAACAGCCGCGTGCCGTCGGGCGAAAGGATGATGTTGTGGGGGCCGTGCTCACCGCCCCCCTGGATCTCCCGCAACTTCTCGACCGCTTCGGGCATGCCATCACCGTCGGCATCGGTCACGCGGTACAGGCCGCTGCCCGTTCCGCCGTTGCAGACCACATACAGGGCATCGAACGCCCAGAGCAGCCCCTGGGCGCCGGTGATTGCCGCCGGGATGCGTTCCACGACCGTCTCGCCGTGGCCATCGAGGGGCGCGGGCGTGATGCGGAAGAGCCCTTTGTCGCCCTGATCACTGGCGATGAGCCGCCCCTGCGGATCCACGGCCAGTGACACCCACGAGCCGAGCACGTCTCGGGGCACCTCAAACAGCCGCTCCACTTGAAAGCCCTGCGGAACGGCAAACGGCTGCCCCGCTGAGGCGGCAGGCCCTTGGGCGAGCACGTTTCGCCACGGACCGCCTCCCGCCTCGGC
>JBBEEF010000152.1:9645-18476 GCA_040880915.1 Pirellulales bacterium | reverse complement strand
CACTCTCCACGCCCAGAGCCCACGCCCAGAGCCGCACAATTCCGCGCCGACCAGGACTGCCTCCATGACCTTGTTCCGTGCAGCTGGCCGATGGCAATCGCTCCGCGATGCCAGGCTGAATCGCCATGAGATCGCCGGCTCGCTAGGAGACCTGGGGACGTTCCTTCCGCTCCTGGTCGGGATGTCGGCGCAGAACGGCCTCAGCTTTGCGTCCGCGCTGTTCTTCGCAGGGCTGTTCAACATCGCCACGGGCCTTATCTTTTCGATCCCGCTGGCAGTGCAGCCGATGAAGGCGATCGCGGCGGTCGCGCTCACTGAGGGGCTCACGGCACCGCAAATCGTGGCTGCCGGTGCGACCGTGAGCCTGGTCATCCTTGTGCTCGGTGTCACGGGCTGGATCGAGTGGCTCAATCGGATCGTGCCCAGGAGCGTGGTGCGGGGGCTCCAGCTCGCCCTGGGTCTGTCGCTCCTGATGAAGGGCATGCAGATGGTGGCGGGGACGAACCGGTGGCTCGGCGCCGACAGCTACCTGACCGGACTGGTCTGCACAATCGTCGTGCTCCTGCTGTTCTTTTCCCGGCGGGTGCCCGCCGCACTGGTGCTGTTCGGGTTTGGCTTGGGGCTCGCAGTCTGGACACATCCAGAGGTCATCGGGTCATTGGGAATCGGGGTGACGCTTCCAGCCTGGGCACCTCCCGCCTGGTCTGACTTCGTGTCCGCGTTTCCGCAGGCGGCCCTCCCCCAGATTCCGCTCACCACCCTCAACTCGGTGATCGCGGTGTGCGCGCTCTCCGCGGATCTGTTTCCCCAGCGCCGGGCAGAGCCGCGGGCGGTCGCCGTGTCTGTCGGCATGATGAATCTCGTCGCCTGCTGGTTTGGCGGCATGCCGATGTGCCATGGTGCCGGCGGTCTGGCGGGGCAGTATCGATTCGGTGCGCGGACCAATGGATCCATCCTGTTTCTCGGCACGGTCAAACTGCTGCTGGCGATCGTGTTCGGCTCCTCACTGATGACGCTCTGCGTGGCCTTTCCCGCCAGCGTCCTCGGCGTGTTGCTCGCGTTCGCGGGGATGGAGCTGGCACTTGTCTGTCGCGATCAGACGAGCCGTACGGATGCCTTCGCGATGCTGTTGACAGCCGGCGCCTGCCTGGGCTGGAACAACATCGCACTGGGTTTTCTCTCGGGCTGGGCCATGGCGTGGTGCCTGCGACTGGGAGTGTTCAAAGTCGAGGAGGATCACACGAAAGCCTGAACAGCCCTGCGGCCTGGCTGCCGCGGGCCTGGATCGCGGCCAACGTCAGCGAGGTGGTTCACTCGGCGGCGATGACGCGGATCATCCTCGACGAATCGCTCCATGCGCTGGGTGATCCGGGCACGGAGTGACCGGCCGTAGCCCGGTTCCGCCGGAACCGGGTCACTGATGGGGTGGCCAGGCTCTGGGTGATCCGGGCACGGAGTGACCGGACTACGCGCGAGTCAGCGATGGGGTGGCCAGGCTCTGTGTGATCCGGGCACGGAGTGACCGGACTACGGGCGGTGCGTCTGTCCCAGGCGAGGCTTTTTGCCCGGAGGGTTTAGTATGCCATCCCCGGACGCTCCCGCGGCGGTGGGGCCGGGCAGGCGCGGACGTAGTCGAGCACGTCCGACAGCCGGGCTGTGGCCAGGGCCAGGCAGGAGTCGGCGCCGCCGTAGTACATCCGAATCATGCCGCTGGCCTCGTCGAGGATCCAGCCGCACGGGAAGACCACGCCGTTGACGTCTCCCTGCCGCTCGTAGGGCATCTCCGGTGCGAAGATCCAGTCGTCGCTGCGACGCAGCACCCGCCACGGCTGCTCGAGATCGAGCAGCGCCAGCCCCAGCCGGTAGAGGCAGCCACCGGGGGTGTGCCGCACGCCGTGGTAGAGCAAAAGCCAGCCTTCGGGCGTCTCCAGGGGGGTGGGGCTGAGGCCGATCTTGTTGGCATCCCACCATGCGCCGCGGCGGGCATGCAGCAGCACGTGATGATCGCCCCAGTGCCGCAGGTCGGGCGAGAAGGAGAGCCAGATGTGGGCCCCGGAGCTGCCCGCCGAGACCGGCCTGTGAATCATCGCGTAGCGGTCGCCAAACCGCCGGGGGAAAATGGCGGCGTCCTTGTCCTCCGGGGGCATCACGGGCCCGAGGCGGTTGAATGACTTGAAGTCGACGGTGGAGGCCAGCGAGACGAGCGGGCCGATCGGCGAGAAGGCGGTGTAGGCAATGATCCACTCCTGGCGATCGGGGATCCAGGTAACGCGGGCATCCTCCACGCCCCAGGCCTCTTCGGCATAGTTCACCGGATCGGCCGAGAAGGAGGGCTGGGCATCGATCCGCCAGTCGGAAACGCCGTTTGCACTGCGGGCCACGCTGAGGTGGGAATGGCCGCGACGATCCTCCGCCCTCACCAGGAGCAGCGTGGTGTCGTCGATCTGACAGGCACCGGCATTGAAGACGGTGTGGACCGGATAGGGCCAGTCGTTGGCCGTGAGGATCGGATTCTGCTCATGGCGTTGAAAGAGTTCGGGATAGTGCTGCGGCTTCACGCGAGGCGTCATGGGCCGGATGTTCCTGGGGTGACGGGGACAAGGGACGGGGGCCGAGGGCGATCTCATCGTCGGTGCAATAGAGTTGCCGGGTCGCGATTCCAAGCCAGCGGGTCCAAAGTGCCGCAAGCGTCGACTCCGCGCCTTGATTGCGGTTGAGGCCGTCAGACTGCAGGCCGTCGCAGCAGCCGCCGGTGAGCGGATCGACCAGCGCGAGCCCCAGGCTGTTGCGGCCCTCAAACCAGGCGTGGGCCCTCAGGAATGTTGCTCGATGGCCGGCCTCCGGGCGGGCCGCGCATGCGGCGAGTGCCGCCTCGGCCATGGTCGAGGCTTCCACCGGCTGCTGATCGTAGGGCGACTTGACCTCGCCCCGGGCGTACCAGTCGAGGTTACCCACCGGCCAAAACAGGCCGTCGGAGGTCGTCTCATAAACGAGGAAGTTGAATGTCTGCTCGGCCACCTTGAGAAACGGACCGTCCGGCCAGCGTTCGGCTGCCACAAACAGGCTGTGCGGCAGCACCGCGTTGGCGTAGGTCATTCGCGATTCAAACCACGGCCATTCCGGCCGATGCGACCGCTTGTAGGCGTCGGTGAGCCGTAACGCAGCCTGCCGGGCCACGACCTCAAGCTTGCCGGCCAGCGGGATGTCTGCCTTCCAGAGATGCGACCAGGCCATGATGACGTAGGCCTGTGCCCGCAGGCTGCGAAGCTCCGCCAGCGTCGGGATGACCGTCGCGATCAGTTCTTCGGCTACCGCGCGAAAGCCCTCGGGTAGCGGGCTACCGAGCACTTCGGCCAGCGCGAGCACCGCCTGCCCCTGGCAATCGCCGGTGCCGGTCGTGTCGAGCCAGTCCCGCTGGTAGCCGAGGAAGTTATGGAAGCCCTTCACCGGGCAGCGGGCGTGTTCCAAGAAGCTCAGGTAGCACGACACCCGGTCCAACATCCGGTCGTCTGGATGGTGGCTCCACAGCCGGGCGGAGATTCGCAGGGCCCGAGCGTTGTCGTCGGTCGTGTAGCCGCTCTCACGGCGTGGGATGCCGTAGATCGCGTGCTGGACTAGCCCGGTCGAGTCGGTCATGCGATCGAGGTGGGCAAGCGGCATGTCGGTGGCGCTTTTCATCGGGTGCCTTCCTGAAGAGCTGGGGGCCGGGGGCTGCCGCTGCCGCTGACTGCTGCCCACGGGGGCTGGGGAACGGTTCGGCGGTCTGTTGCCACAACCCTCCTGAACAGGCTGTGGTAGCTGCGGCCCACATTGGGCCAGAACATCGGCCGCACGTGGCGGTAGGCCCGGCGTCGGATCTGCTCCCGGAGCTCATCGTCGGTGAGCAGCAGGGCGGCGGCCCGGGCCAGGCTCTCGCTGTCGGAGAACGGCACCATGATGCCCCGGCCGTCTGCCAGCATCTCGCGGGCGTAGAGGTAAGGAGTGCTGATCACGGCGCCGACAACGGCCATGGCGTAGGCCATCGTGCCGCTGGCGATCTGGTCCTTGCCCGGATAGGGAGTGATGAACACGTCGCAGGCTTCCAGATGTGCGAGCAGGTCGGGCAGGGTCAGGTAGGCGTTGACGAACCGCACGTGCTGCTCGACGCCCAGTGATCGGGCCAGCTCTCCAAGCCCCTCGCGATAGACCTCGCCTTCCTGCAGCTTCACCTGCGGATGGGTGGCCCCGATGATCAGATACATCGCCTCCGGGCAGGCTGCGACCACGGCCGGCATGCCGCGAATCATGTGTTCGAGCCCCTTGCCGCGGTTGATCAGGCCAAAGGTGCACATCAGGCGGCGGCCGGCCAGGCCCAGCGCTGCCTTGCGGGACTCGTCGCGGCCAAACGGCACCGGCGGCACGCCATGGGGGATGATCCGGACGCGGTCGGGCTCCACGCCGTAGTCGTCGCGGAGCAGCCGGGCTGCGATTCGTGTCATCACCACCACGCGGCGGCTGTGTGCTGCCAACTCCCTGACGAGCATCCGCGGCACCGGGTCGGGCCGGGGCACGAGCGTGTGAAGCGTGGTCACGATCGGCTTTGTGCAGCGGTCGAGAAAATCAAGAATCTGGCCCCCCCACTCCCCCGGATAGAGGCCGAACTCATGCTGGAGGCTCACCACGTCGCAGGGCCCCTCGTTCGCCATCTCGGCGGCAACACGGTAGGCGTCGGCCCTCCGGTTGTCGATAACGTGGACCACCCGGGGATCAGTTGGCGGAATCGCGGAGAGTTTCTCGATCGCGGCCACCGCCGACACCGGCCGCCCGGCGGCCAAATCGACCGCATCGGCAGTGTCTTTGGTGAAGGTCGCCAGGCCGCAGGCTTCAGGCGGATACGTCGAGACAAACAGCGGGCGCACGAGTGCCGGCATCGATCACCTCCGCGGTTGGATGGCTCACCGCAGGCCCGTGGGGCCGGCAATCGCCATGCGTTGAAAGACACACCGTCCAGCGAGGCCGGCGGCACTTCATCGCAACCGACAGGTCACGACGCACTATGGATCAGTGTTCGATCCAGCGGATCACAGACCGAGCACGTTCAGGTCTATCTTCCCGAACCCAACTCGCTGCATACCCCATACGGAAGAGCGGCCCTGGGTGTATCCGACACCACCCAAAAATGCAAGGAAGAAGGATAAACCGCCCGTGGCGGCGCTCTGGGTGATCCGGTCACGGAGTGCCGTCCGTAGCCCGGTTCCGCCGGAACCGGGTCAGGGATAGGGTGGCCGCAGTCTGGGTGATCCGGTCACGGAGTGACCGGACTACGGCGAGACTACCGCGGCTGCCGGAGGAGCCCCTCGACAAACTGCAGCCGGACACCGAGCGCTTGGTTGTAGCGGGACCGCAGGTCGGCGAACTGTGCCGGTGTCGGTGGCACGCCGGTCAGCAAGCGGAAGACCTCAGACACGTAGAGGTCGGGGCTGCGACTCTGCCGCTCAAAGAGTTCGGAGCTGCTCAAGATCCCGGCCTGCACGTTGGTGAGCGAGCGGCCGCGGGTGAGTTCCGCCAACCACACTTCTGTCTCGAACGCCCGCGGCGGACGGCCGAGATACCCACGGATCCACTGGTCGATCTGGTCGCGGGGCTGGAGGGAGGGGTTTGGCGCGACCGAGACCGCACCGGGGGGACTCAGGAGGACGAGGTCGACCTGTTGGTCGCGGTCGACCGCGGCCAGCGGTGTCGGCTGACCCGTCTGGAGAACAACTCGGCCGCCGTGCTCGGCCCGGGCTTCGATTGCATAGCGGTGGCCGGCCGGCAAGACGGGCAGTTCGAAGCGATAGCCCAGCGGGAAATCACCCGCCGGCAGCTGCGTCTGCACGACCGCGACGTTCTGCCACTGCGGGTAGGTGACGTCGAGCACCCGGACGATGATGACTGCCGACGATGGCAGCCGCGTGCGGCCGTCGGAGAGGAGCCGGCCGGAGACGGCGCGGGTGGCCGCGGCGAACCGGACGGGAACGTTGGCGAGCCCGCCGGTGCGGCCATTGCGGATGAGCAACAGGACGCTCTCCGTGGCATCGATCCGGCGAGCGATCTCGTCGCCGAGATCAAAGAGTCGTTCTCCTACGAAGCCCACCTGGAAGCCCTCTACCGCGACGATCGTGTCGCCCGCCTCGAGGCCGGCCGCCTGGGCGACCGAGCCGGGGCCGACGTTGACCACCTGGACGCCGACCGGGGAATTCTGGACGTTGATCCCGAGCCGGTAGGCACCCGGCCGGTGAGCGGTGGCGGGGGGGAGATAACGGGCCTGGCCCCCCATGAGCCCCTGCCCCCCCTTCGGGCCCCAGGCCGAATCGTCCCGCGAGCGGGCCTCTTGGGCAGTCGCCCGCGGCGGCGTCGCGGCCGCTACGACGACGATTCCCAGGCTCGCCATCATGGCGATCCACATCAGGCGTCGGCTCTGAGCCGTCGCCACGCGTTGCCGTCGATCATCGGGCAAGCTCATCGTTCCACCGGCCAGCCGAGCCGTTCCTTCTGGGCATGGATCTCGCCGCGGGAGAGCGGCACGAGGGCGTCTTTGGCCACGTCGAGCTGACCCGGATAGCTCAGCACATAGGCCACGAATTCGCGGAGGGGGGCGGGCCATTCGCCGGCAGCGGGGGCCGCCACCGCGATGAACAACGGCCGGAAGTCAGGCGTGCGCTCAGCCCCCGCCACTTCGCCGAAATCGTCGACGGCGATCTCGAGGGGCACGCGGCGAATGCCAGGCCGGTTGGCCGCCGCCGTGCCCACGAGGCCGAGGCCGCCGCGGTCGTTGGCAACGGCCTCGGTGACATCGGTGATCGAGTCGTGATCGGTGATCGGGCCAGGCCAGCCGGCCGCGCCGCCGAGCAGTCGCGCGAGATAGAGGCGGGTTCCCGATCCGGCCGGCGACCCGTGCACGGCGACGGGCACATCGCCCCAGGCCACGCTCGTGGTCCATTCACCCCACCGCGGCGGCCCCGCGGCCCGGCCGGCGGGAATGATGCCGGTCTCAGCCGACGAGAGAATCGCGGCGACGGGATTGGTCTCGTGGACGATCCAGGTGAGCTGGTCGAAGCCGACGGCGATCACGATCGGCCGTCGGCCCTCCCGCTCACCCGCCGCGGCGATCTCGGCGGCGGTGAACGTGCGGCTGAGCAGAGCTACGTCTGCCTTGCCCTCGACCAACATCTGCCAGCCAGACTCAGTGCTCGTGCGGTCGATCGTGAGCACCGCCTTGGGGTGAACCTGCCGAAAGCCGTCGGCCCAGAAGGCAGCCACCTGTTCAAGCGTGGCAGACCCGGCGATCCGCACCGCGGCCTCGACCGGCGCAAGTGGCCGATACTCCATGGTGGCCAGTTCGGCGAGCGGATTTGCTGCGGCTGGCGGATCACCGTCGGCAACGGGCTGGGCCGCAGCGGCACAGACAACGCAGGCCAGGCAGGCAACGACGCCGATCGCGGCCAGCATGAGGCGAAGGGCGGGGGGGTGGCTCGAGATTTTCATGGCGGGAGCGTAAACGCTGCGGCCTCGATCCGGCTATCCCAACCGGGGAGAGGCCGGCCCCACGGTCCCGGGTCTTCAGGAGTCGTGGCGGTCGATCACGAGCGGGTCGGGCGCCCGAATGTCGCCGATTCGCAGCGAGGCCCGTCCGGCAAGCAGATCGTCGACCAGGTCACCCACCACCTCCGTCCGCCAGCCCGCCGCCAGGAGCGGCCGCCGTTCGGGGTCGCCGTAGCCGAGCTTCCAGGCCAGCAAATCACGCATCTCGGACGATGTACCCAAGAGCGCCGGGGCGAGTTGCATCTGCCGGCATACCCCGGCCACGGCCGTGGCCATGAACTGCCCGAGCATCGCCAGCTGCGGGGGCGGGGCGCGGTGCCGCTCGCCACCGGGAAGCTCGCTCTCCGGGCACTCAAGACCCCGCTCGACCGCGGCGGCAAGCCCCTGCATGATGTAGCGGAGGTCGGATCGCTGCATGCCCCGGACAGCGCCGATCTGCCGCTCGTCGGCCGTCTTCCGCTTGCAGAGTTCGACGAGCAGGTCGTCTCGCAGGACCCGCTTCGGCGGCATGTCCCGCTCGGCGGCCACAGCATCCCGCCAGTGCCAGAGTTCGCGGGCGATTGCCAGTTCGCGACGGGACAAGCCGCTCAGTCCCGACACCCGCCGCCACCGCTTGCGGACAAACGATTCCTCCACGTCGTCCTGCCAGGTGGCCATCTCCTCGGCCATCCAGCCGGTGCGGCCGAGCGACTCGAGCTTCCGCTCGAGCTTCTGCCAGAGCTGCTCGAGGTGCCGCACGTCGTCGACGGCATAGGCGAGCTGGGAGTCGGAGAGCGGCCGCTTCCGCCAGTCGGTCCGCGTCTCTCCCTTGTCGGCCTGCAGACCCAGAAACCGCCGCACGATCGAGGCATAGCCAGCCGGGTAGTCATGGTCGACGAGCCCGGCGGCCACCTGCACGTCAAACAGCTCCGCGGGCCGGTCGCCGATGGCATGCAGGATGAAGCCCATCTCCTCGCGGCCGGCGTGAACGATCGTCTTGCGGCCAGGCTCCGCCAGGAGCCGCCAGAAGGGCTCGATCTCCCGGATCGCCAGCGTGTCGACAACGGCCAGCACGCCGGGGGCCGCCACTTGGAGCAGGCAGAGCTGGCTGCGGTAGGTGTGCTCCGAGACAAACTCGGTGTCGAAGGCCACAAACGGCACATCTGCCAGTCGGTCGATCAGGTCGCGAAACCGGGAATCGGTCACGACCACGTCGAAGTCGGCGCGGGCATGGGAGGGATTGGTCACGGGCTGCCGACAGGAAGACTGATCAGGAAACGGACTTGGAA
>JBBEEF010000152.1:2109-9545 GCA_040880915.1 Pirellulales bacterium | reverse complement strand
GGAAGACCTACAGGAAAATGAAGGCGGTCGCCGCGAACACCGGCAACAGGATGCATCCACTGTACAGCACGTAGCCAAAGAAGCTCGGCATCCGTACCCCCGACTGCTCGGCGATGGCCTTGACCATGAAGTTGGGGCCGTTGCCGATGTAGGTCATCGCCCCGAGGAAGACGGCCCCCAGGCTGATTCCCGCCAGGCGGCCCACCTCCACTCCCGCCATCGTCGCTCCGTCGGCCGGGAGGGCCAGGGCGGTCTTGAAAAATACGAGGTAGGTCGGCGCGTTGTCGAGCACGCTCGACAGGCCTCCGGTCACCCAGAAGAAGCCCATCGGCGAACTGATGCCGAGCTCCGCCCCCCGCTCGTTGAGCAGCGAGAGCGCCGGCTGCATGCAGATGAAGATGCCCACGAACAGGGCCGCCACCTCGAGAATCGCGAAGTAGGTGAAGCCGTTGCGGCGACGGATCTCGGTGGAGCCGAGCAGCAGCGAGAGGCCCACGAGCGCTAGAAGCGTCGTCTCGCGGAGGTAGATCCACGGATGCCAGCTGGTGCCGGGGAACTGTTTTGACGGGTCGAGCAGGGCAACCGCCGCGATCACGCCGGCCATGAGAGGCACGTTGGGCCAGAGCCCCGAAATCTGCACGCGGCCGGACGTGGTGCGGTCGCTGGCAATGTCGCGGCCGCTCTCCCGCGGGAAGGCGTAGAACGCGTCCCACGCCCAGTAGATCGCGAGCACGACAGCGTTCACAAACAGCCACTCCCGCCAGAGCGACATCGTCCACAGGAAGTCGACCCCCTGGAGGTAGCCGAGGAAGAGCGGCGGGTCGCCGATCGGGAGCAGGCAGCCGCCGCAGTTGCAGACTAGAAAGATGAAGAACACCACCGTGTGGACGACGTGCCGCCGCTGTTTGTTGGTTTCCAATAGCGGGCGGATGAGGAGCATCGCGGCCCCGGTCGTGCCGATAAAGCTCGCGGCCAGGGCGCCGATGCCGATGAAGGCGGTGTTGACCGCGGGCGTGGCCTCGAGATCCCCTTCGATCCGCACGCCACCGGTGATCGTGTAGAGCGAAAAAAGCAGGAGGATAAAGGGGATGTATTCGGCCAACAGCGCATTGGCGAGGACCGCGCCAGCGACGCTCCAGGATGGTCCGGCCGCGGCCGCCTCGACCAGGTTGTGGGCCGGGAAGTGGAGCTCGATAGCGTCGCGATGGAGGAACAGGTAGTAGGCCAGCGTGACACTCGCCAAGACCGCTGCCACAAGCAACTTGCTCGAGTTGTGTTCCCACCAGTGGGCCAGGCTCGGTACGAGCGGCAGGATCGCGATCACGGCGAGCAGAACGGCGAATGGGATGACCATCGCCACCGGCGGCGCGGGGCCGGCCTCGTGATGCTCGCCCGCTGCGTGGTCGCCGGGCTCGTGGTGGGCCGCGTCATCGGCCCCTGAGTGGTGTCCCGCTTGTGCCTCAACGAGCAAATCACGACCATGCTGGGGCCAGCCGGCGGCGAGCGCGGCGAGGTAGGTAACCAGGGCCAGGCCGATGCCAAGAAGCGTGCGAGAAGAGGCCGGGCTTGCGGTGCTGCCGGGCGAGGCTTGATGCGTGGGAAGGTCGTGCATGGCGTCGGTGCGGATAGCGAAGGCGGGAGCGGACGGCGGAAGCGAGGCCGCAACGGACCGCAGACGAACGGGAAATAGTATTCCATGCCGGCAGAGAGTGAAAGCGGAGTGATCCAGGTGACGCACGAGACGGCGGGAGGACGGCGGGAGGTGTGGCTACGGGGCAACGTGCGGCCCGCGGTCGCGGTCGCGGCCTCGGCTGCCAGCGTGGGGGTGGTCGCTGTGGCCGCGGCGGTCGCAAGCGGAATGCCCCGCCCCCTTGTGGCCTCCCTGACAGCGTTGGCCGGCCTCGCTCTTGTCGTGGGCGGGGTCTTGATCTGGGTCGCGTCGCGGCCGCGGCTTGCCCGGCGGGGCGATGCCCTCGAGGTGCGGCTCATGCCGCACTCTATTGAGCGGGTGCCGCTCGAGATCGTGGAGTGCGTCTTTCGCGGCTCCGAGCCACTGCCCCGGCCTGGAGAAAAAACCACGGCCGCCAGCTTCCGCGTGGGCACGCTCGTGGTGCGGCTCGCCGAGCGGGCCGCAGACTGGCGAACCCGCACCACGTTCCAGCCTTGGGGCACGTGGGACGACGGCCATCTCGTGATCGATGGCCGGTGGTGCGAGCCGCTCTCGCAGGTGACCGTGAGCGGAGTGGCGGCAAAACTCCTCGCTGCGAAGCGGGAGGTGGCGGCGGGGAGCGTGACATGAACGGCACCCGCTGGCAGTGCGGGCTGCTCGTGAGCGTGCGGGACGCGAGCGAGGCTGAGGTGGCGGCGGCAGCCGGCGCGGTGATTGTCGACGTCAAGGAGCCGGCCCGAGGGCCGCTTGGGCGGGCCGACGCCGTGGTCGCCGCGGCTGTGACGGCGGTGGTGGCCGGCCGGGCCGCTGTGACCCTGGCGGGAGGCGAACTGGCCGCGGCGGCAGCCCCGCTCGTCCGCCACGCCGAGGAGGTGCTCCGGCTCTTGCCTCCGGGTGTCGCCCCGCCGGTCGCCGTCAAGGCGGGCCCGGCCGGCATCTCGCGAGCAGACTGGATCACCACCTTTCGGCAGCTGGCCCACGCGTTACCGGCCGGCATCGAACCGGTGGCCGTCGCCTATGCCGACTGGCGGGCCGCCGCGGCGCCGACCCCGGGTGAGATTCTGGATGCGGCCGCCGCCGCCGGAGCCGCGACGGTGCTCGTCGACACCTTCAATAAGTCGGGGCGTGGTTTATTTGGCATCGTCACGGACGAGGAGGTGCAGGACTGGCTCGCCCGGGCGCGGGCCGGCGGGATGGCATTGGCGGTGGCCGGCCGGCTCGGGCGGGCCGACGTGTCTCGGGCCCTGCGGCTCGGTGTCGACGTCGTGGGCGTTCGGTCGGCGGCGTGCATCGGGGGCCGGCAGGGCCGGGTCGACGCGACGAGGGTGCTGTCGCTTGGTACACTGTGTAGCTCGGTAACAGTGCCGCCCGCCCTTGCCCAGAGGAGAACCTGACACGTGAAATCACTAGAAGTACGGGTGCCGCACGGGCTTGAGAAGACCGAGGTGCGGCGGCGGCTCGACGTGGCGATCGAGCAGGCCCGGCGTGATTTTTCCGACAAGGTGAGCCAGCTTGAGGCCAGCTGGGTAAACGACGACCTGCTTGCCCTGGATGTCGTCGTGATGGGGATGCAGATCGGCAGCGAAGTCGACCTCAAGCCGGAGGAGCTGGTCGTTCGACTTCAGGTGCCGGGGATGGCCGGCCTGTTTGCGGGGAGAATCCGGGCGGGCATTGAAGAACAGCTCGGCGGGCTCCTCGGGGGTTCCGTCTGACGGCGAGGCATGTGTCGCGGGCCAAGGCCCTACGACCGATACGACCTGCTTTTCCCTGACGAGAATGGCCGGTTGGGCGGCCTTCGACCCCTGGCGCTCCGACCGGATGTATGCTCAACCCGATATTCGCTTGCGAGTCTCGGTGTGTGTGTAGAGACGTTCGGATAGACCAAAAACCCATGCCGCGTCTGGCCCTCCCCATCGTGTCGATCCCGGTGCTGCGATCCATCGCCGCCTGCTGCGTCGTGATCTCAACCATGGGATTACTGCCGCTCTCCGCCCTTGGGCAGGCGGGCGGACAGCAGCCGGCGGGGATTCCCGATGACGATCCGTTCGCGGACGAACTCAACCCCTTCGGCCCTGGCCCCGCCGCGAAGCCGGCTCCCGCGCAACCACCGCCCCCCGCACAGCCCGCCCCGGCGCGGCCGGTCCCTCCGCTTCCCGTCCCGTTTCCAGACGCCACGCTCCCCGGCCCGCCCGCGACCCGTCCGTCGGCCCGGCCTGCCGATGCCAGCAGCGGATCGTGGGAGCCATCTGCGGCTGAGAACCTGCTGGTCGAGGCCGAGGCGCTCGACCGCGCCGGAAAGTTTGAAGAGGCGAGGGTCAAGCTCCGCCAGGCGATTGCCGAGGATCCCAAGCTCCCGATCGCCTACCTCGCGCTGGGCGTGGTTTCCCGGCGACTGGGCGACTTCGAGGGTTCCGTCGAGGCGTTGTCGAAGGGCATGGCCCTCGACCCGCGGGAGCCGGAGTTCTATCTCCGCCGTGGGATCGCTTGGTTTCACATGGGTCTGCACGGGATCGCGCTTGAGGACTTCGAGGAAGCGGCCGGGATCGCCTACGACGACCCGCGGCCGGAACTCTGGCGTGGGCTCACGCTCATGGAACTCGACCGGCCCCTGGAGGCGATCAACGCCTACGCCTCTTCGGTTCGCCGTGACCGCACCTACATGCTGGCCTACCTCAACCGCGGTCTGGCCTATCTCGTGGTCGACCAGCCCCGCAAGGCAGAATTCGACTTCGACCAGGCGATCCGCCACGACCCCAGCAACGTGCAGGCCTGGTTCAACCGCGGTGTGGCCCTCGCCCACCAGGGACGATTCGCGGCCGCCGTGCACTCCTACGAACAGGCTCTCAAGCAGGATCCGACGCACGAACCCTCCCGCCGCAACCTCGCAGCGGCTCGTGGTCGCGTCGGCCGGTAGCGACCAAGTCCGCCGCCGCCTTCACAAACCCGGAACGACGTCGAGCGACTCGACCTCGGGCAACTGGGTACCCGGCTTCGCCGAGAGCAGCTCAAAGCCCCGCGGCGAGATCCGTTCGAGCGCTGGCAGCCACACTGGTCCGCGCACGAGCGTAAGGGCGGTGGCGGTGGCCGTGGACAGCTCGCGCACGCCCGGCAAAACGAGGCCGCCTGCATGTTCGGCAAGCGCCGCTGCCACGGGGCCGTCGAGCGATTCGACCGCCGGCAGGACGAGCTTGCCGGCATGCGTGGAGAGCGCTCGGGCGGCCTCCGGCGTGAGCCTGGTGACGCCGCCGAGCACGAGCGCACCGGCGTGCGGTGAGAGAGCCTGCGCCACGTCGGCCGGCAGTTCGCCGACGTGGGCGAGAATGAGTGTGCCCCGATGATTCGCGAGCGCGGCTGCAGCGGCCGCGGAAAAGACCGCCGGGCCGGTGAACGTGAGCTGCCCGTTGTGCCGCGCCAGGATCTCCGCCGTCTCGGCCGTGAGGGTGGCGGCACAGCCGAAGGTGAGCCAGTAGTAACCGGCGCCGACAAGGTGGCGGGCCACGTCGGGCAAAAGCGTCTCGATGCCAGGCAGGGCCAATTCGCCCCCCTCGTTTCCCCGCAGGGCCTCGGCGACGGCCGGATCGAGCGTGGTGATCGCCGGCAGGAAGGCGTGGTCTTGGCGGGCGAGCCGCCGGGCCAGCGGCTGGGATTCGAGCACGACCAGGTCGGGCAGCAGCAGCCCCTGGATCGACTTCGCTTCAGCGAGGGCAGCCGCCACGTCGGCCGGCAGTCGGTCGAGCCCGCCGATCACGATGCCAATCCCCTCGTGGCTAGCCAGTTGGCGAGCTGATTCCGCCGAGAGTCGCTCGAGGTGCGGAAGCACAAGCAGCGCCTTGCACCGCGCGAGCGCACAAGCCGCCTCGGGCTCGAGCTCGACGACGCCGGGAAGTTCCACCGCCGCGCCCCAGTCGTCGGTGCCGAACAACTCGAAGGCGGCGGCGGTCTGTGGGGAAAGATGGTTGATCGCCGGCAGTGACACGACACCACCGTAGCCGCGAAGCGCTGCGGCGTCGGCGGCATCGAGCGACTGCACCTCGGGCAGTTCGAGAAACTCGGCGAAGTGTTGCCGCATGGCGAGCCATTCCGGATCGCGGGTGAAGAACAGGAAGGCGTCGATCCTTGCGGCCATGCCCGGCAGGTTCGCGCGGAGCGTTGCATCGAACAGCCGCGCCACCGTCGCCTCGGGCACGCCCGCGATTGCAAGGGCGTCGGCGATGGCCCCCGGATCAAGGTGCACGGATGGTTTGCTCTGCTGCGCGGCGACGCGGGCTGCGACCGTGTCCGGGGCCGGGGCCGGCTCAGCGGCGGAGAGACAGCCGGCCGCCACCAGAACAGCCGCGCTCGCGATGCCGGCCGGCATCGCGCGGCTGCCGCTGACTACCTGCATCGATGCACGACGGCGGCAAAACGGCACGGCACGCAGGGATAAGCAGCTCACGGCGAAGGGCTCCCGGTCGCAAACACCTTGAGTCTTCGGCCCGCAACAGTCCACTCCAGCCCCAGCGGCCTCACGATCGCATCGAAGAGCTCGTCTCTGGAGGCCTTGACCACCTCGGCCCGCACGATCTCGCCGGGGGCGATGCCCCGGGCCGTCAATGAGGCCGTGTCCAGTTCGAGATCGAGATCGAGCTGGCGTGCGATCGCCGCCAACGCCTGGTCGAGTGGAGCCTCGAGCCGGAGGGTGAACTCGTCGCGGACTTTGACCGTGCGGCGGGGCTGATCACCCGGCTGCGGCCGTGGCGTCGCTGCGGCGAGTGCGGCCGGTGAAAGCCCGGCGTCGATGGCGACGATCCGGCCGGCCGCCCCGGCGTTTTCGCCGTTCCAGGCAATTCGACGGTCGACGTCTGCGAGGATGAGGTCGAGCCGCTCGGCCAAGGAGAGCTGCGGCAAGTCGGCGGCCGCCAGGTGATCGTGCGGAATCGCGTCGATGCCCTCGAGTTCGAGCCCTGCCGCCGCGGCGAGGGAGGCCACGAGGTCGCGGGGGCTGGCTCCGGCGGGCCAGCTCAGCGGCTCGGCAGCGGCGAGCGATCGGCGGAGTTTTGGTGGCAGGCTCGCCAGGTGCAGACGCCGTTGTGCTTCGGCATGGGTAGCCCTCCCGGCCGCGGCGGCGGGCACGAGCCGGATCGTGGAGTCGAGTTCCTCTACCGCGGCCCCGGCATCGGCCGCCACGAGGGCGAGGACCTCCCTCACGGGCTTGCCCCGGACGGTGATCGTGACGGGCTGGGTGGGGTCGACACGCCGGTCGAGGATCACGGGCCGACCTGCGAGCGCGGCCGCCCCCTTGGCCCAGGCCCGCAGCGGCACGCTCGTCCACGCTGCGTGAACCTCGGCGTCGAGGCCGGCGACGGTCCGCTCGGTCGGCGGCGGCGCCGCGACGCACTCGACCGCCAGCAAGAAAAATAGCAGGCTCGTCAGCCGCATGGGGACGGTCCTTGGGCAGAGCTCACAGAATACCGCGCCGGTTGGCCGACCGTGGAACGGGTTGCCGGTGCTTTTTTGACGGCCTTGCAAGCGAGCGATGGGGGAAGGCCGCGAACCTGTTCGCCCCGGCGTGTGCGGCATAGAAGCCCCCAGCGCGAGCTGGGGGACTGCGACGCGGCGCACCAATTGGAAAAAGCCAGGCTCAAGCGAGGTCGGCTATCCGGCGCGGGGCGGGCGGGGTAGCAGCCGGGCTCAAGCGGGGTAACGAGCGGGGCTCAAGCGGGGTAGCAGCCGGGCTCAAGCGGGGTAGCGAGCGGGGTAGCCTTCATTCCCGCAGTCCCCGGGCTCG
>JBBEEF010000152.1:0-2009 GCA_040880915.1 Pirellulales bacterium | reverse complement strand
CAGCGCGAGCTGGGGGACTGCGACGCGGCGCACCAATTGGAAAAAGCCAGGCTCAAACGGGCTCGTTCCACTCGCGATCAGCGGGGCACCGCCCACCGCTTGCTCCGCTCGATGGCGTCTGCCCAGGCCGCGAGCAGCCGGCGGCGGGCCGCGGGATCGATGGCCGGCTCGAACGTGCGTTCCACCCGGCGGGCGGGGGCGACCGCGGCGGAGTCGGCGTAGAAGCCGACGGCGAGCCCCGCCAGGAGAGCCGCTCCGAGGGCAGTGGTTTCCCGGACGGCGGGCCGCTCGACGGGGATGTCGAGGACATCGGCCTGGATCTGCATGAGCAGATCGTTAGCAGTCGCCCCACCATCCACCCGAAGCCTCGTGAGCGGGGTGCCCGAGTCGGCCTGCATCGCATCAACCACCTCCGCCACAGACAGTGCGATCGCCTCGAGCGCCGCCCGGGCGATGTGCCCGCGAGTGGTCGCCCGCGACAGGCCGATCACAAGGCCGCGGGCCGTCGGATCCCAGTGGGGACCGCCGAGGCCGGTGAGCGCCGGCACGATCACCACGCCGGCGCTTGAATCCTCGCTCGATGCCAGGGCCTCGATGTCGGCCGCCTGGTCAAACAGTCCGAGCCCGTCCCGCAGCCAGCTCACGAGCGCCCCGGCCACGAACACCGAGCCCTCGAGGCAGTACCGGGGCGGAGGTCGTTCGCCGGGAGGGGCCGTTGAGCAGGCTGGCGTGGTGAGCAATCCCCGGTTGCTCACGACGAGCCGCTCGCCGGTCGCGAACATGAGGAAGGCACCGGTGCCGTAGGTTGTTTTGGCGTCGCCGGGCTCGTCGATGCCCTGCCCGAACGCGGCAGCTTCCTGGTCGCCGGCACAGCCGGTCACAGGCAGAGCCGCTCCCAGGAGAGCAGGATCGAGTTCGCCGAAGAAGCCGCTCGAGGGGCGGACCTCCGGCAGAATCTCCCGGGGCACGTCGAACAGCCGGCAGAGTTCATCGCTCCAGGCCAACTCGTGGATGTCAAAGAGCAGCGTGCGGCTGGCGTTGGTGACGTCGGTGGCGTGAACACGGCCGCCGGTGAGCCGCCAGAGGAGGAACGTGTCGACCGTGCCGAAGAGGATGTCGCCCCGGGTGCAGCGGTCGCGGAGGCCTGCAACGGTCTCGAGCAGGTACACGATCTTGGTCGCCGAAAAGTAGGGGTCGAGGAGGAGGCCGGTGCGGCGGCGAACTTCCGGACCGCTGCCCGCGGCCTCCAGCCGCCGGCAGATCGGCGCTGAAACCCGGCTCTGCCAGACGATGGCTGGGGCCACCGGCCGGCCGGTGGCCCGCTCCCAGAGGATCGTGGTCTCCCGTTGGTTGGTGATGCCGACGGCGGCGACCTGCGTGACAGGGAGGCGGGCGTCGGCGAGCACGCGACGGCAGCAAGAGAGTTGGGTCCGCCAGATGTCTTCAGGGTCGTGCTCGACGATCGCGAGGTCCTCGCCGTCGGGGCCGGCCACCTCCCGCGCGTGCTGCGGAAACTCCTCCTGGGCAACAGCCAGCGGGAGACCGTCGCGATCGAAGAGAATCGCGCGGCTCGAGGTCGTTCCCTGGTCGAGCGCGAGCACGCAGGTTGCAGTGCCGGACACGGCGTACGCCATCGGGGTGGATTTCCGGTGTAGCGGGCGGGGTGGGCTTCATGCCCGCAGTCCCCGGGCTCGCGCCCGGGGCTTGGATGGGCCAGGGGCTCGCGCCCGGGGCTTGTATGGGCCAGGGGAAGGGTTGCAATCCTGCTTGTCACGGCGTGTGCCGCATAGAAGCCCCCAGCGCGAGCTGGGGGACTGCGACGTGGCCCACCAATTGGACAAGAGCCAGGCTCAAACGGTGTTTTTTATCCGGGGCCGGGGTGGCGCGGGGTGAAACGCAAGCGCGGGGAGGATGGCGGGGTGGGCTTCGTGCCCGCAGTCCCCGGGCTCGCGCCCGGGGCGTGTATGGGCCAGGGGCTCGCGCCCGGGGCTTGGATGGGCCAGGGGCTG
>JBBEEF010000151.1:11465-18481 GCA_040880915.1 Pirellulales bacterium | reverse complement strand
GCCGCGCATCTGGCCGCGCATCTGGCCGTGCATCTGGCCGTGCATCTGGCCGTGCCCGCCGTGCCCGCCGTGCCCGCCGTGCCGAACAGGATGGCGATCCTGCGTTGCGCGGTCTTTCACGCACGAAAATTCTGGATGGGCGACTATTTCTCTACCATGGGGCGGTCGCCGCTCACTGGTAGCGGCCCGCGCCCGAGGCAGCCCCGAGAGCCGTCCATGGAACCCTCCCGCTCGCTCGGCTGGCCGATCCTTCTTGGGGTCGTGCTCATTGTGTCGCTCGTCGCCCTCACGGTGGGCTGGGTGCTTGTCAGCATCGCGGCGGCACTCGGCTGGGGAAACGCCGCATTTTATTGGGCGGTGCTCGGCGTGGGGGTGGCCCTGCTCGTGACGGTGCTCGCCGGAGTGATCGTCTACTTCGCGCTCAGCGTGAAGGCGATCGCGCTGTCGCAGCGGCAGAGCAACTTTATCGACAGTGTTACCCACGAGCTCAAAAGCCCGCTGGCATCGCTCAAGCTCTACCTCCAGACGCTCACCCGCCGCAGTGTGCCTGTGGAGCGGCAGGAGGAGTTCCACCGCTTCATGCTCCAGGACGTGGAGCGGCTCGACGGACTCATCGACCATCTCCTCGACGCCGCCCGCACGCTCAACCGGCGGCCCGCCGCCACCGATACCGTGACCACGATCGCCCCGCTGCTCGAGCAGGTGCGGAGCATGGTGCTCCAGCGGCACGCCGTGAAGGAGGAGAGCGTGCGGATCGAGTGCGACCCTGAACTCAAGGTGCGGGGCCGGGAGGCCGACATCGAGATCGTGTTTCGTAACCTGCTCGACAACGCCGTGAAATACTCGCTGCCCGAGCCACGGGTGGAGGTGACGGCGGCGGTCGAGCGGAGCACGGTCACAGTGAGGGTGGCCGACAACGGCCCCGGCATCCCGCTCACCCAGCGGCACGCGGTCTTTCGCCGCTTCGTGCGGCTGGGCAGCGAACTGGAGCGATCCACCCCTGGCACGGGCCTGGGGCTGTTTCTGGTGCGGTCGCTCGTGAAGCAGCTGCGGGGCAAGGTGACGGCCAAGGGAAGGCTGACCGGCCAGGGCAGCGTCTTCGAGGTCGAGCTGCCTGCCGCAGGCTGAGCCGCGAAAGAGCAGCGACCCTTTTTCTCGCCCGGCTGGCGGCCATAATCGCGACCATGAATCCTGCCTCCGCTCCGCCGCCCCCGCCCGACCTCGTCCCGATCCGTCGCGTGCTCGTGAGCGTGTTCGACAAGGCGGGGCTCGACCGGCTTGCGGCCGCCCTCAAGGCCGCCGGCGTCGAGGTGGTCAGCACCGGCGGCACCGCGACGGCGCTTGCCAGCCTGGGCCTGGCAGTCACCGACGTCTCAGCCGTCACCAACTTTCCCGAGGTGCTCGACGGCCGCGTCAAGACCCTCCACCCCCACGTGTTTGCCGGCATCCTCGCCCGGGCCGATCGCCCCGACGATCTGGCCGTGCTCGCCGAACATGGCATCGGTCGGTTCGACGCCGTGATCGTGAATCTCTACGCCTTCGCCGACGCGATCGCTCGGCCTGGCTGCCTGCCCTCCGAGGCGATCGAGCTGATCGACATCGGTGGCCCAAGCCTCGTGCGGGCCGCCGCGAAGAACCACGCCTTCACCGCGATCCTGACGGGCCCCGAGCAGTATGCCGACCTGGTCGCTGCGATCGCCGCCGGGGGAACCTCGCTAGCCCAGCGGAAGCTCCTCGCGGCCCGGGCGTTTGAACGGACGGCCGGCTACGACGCGGTGATCGCCCGCTGGATGGCCCGGCACGCCGGGCTCGTTGCCGGCAGCGAAGGGCCGGCGGCAGCGGGTGGCCATGTCTCCGACGCCGGCGACGAGCCCCCGTTGCCGGCTCGGATGTCGCTCCAACTCGAGCGGCGGATGGCGCTGCGGTACGGTGAGAACCCGCACCAGTCGGCGGCCCTGTTCGCCCCTGTCGGCACCCATGTCGGTCTGGCCGGCCTGCGGCAGCTTGCCGGCAAGGAGCTCTCCTACAACAACCTTCTCGACCTGGACGCGGCCGCCCGGCTCGCCGGCCTCCTCCAAGACCCGGGGGCCGTGGTGGTCAAGCACACCAATCCCTGCGGCGCCGCCTCCGCGGGAAGCGTGTCCGAGGCGGTCGCCATTGCGATGGCGGCCGATCCCGCAAGCGCCTTCGGCTCGATCGTGGCGGTCAATCGCACGTTCGACCGGGCAAGCGCCGAGCTGCTGCTTGCTCCCGGACTATTCGTGGAGGTGATCGCGGCCCCCGCCTTTGAGTCGGCCGCGGTCGAGTTGCTCACGACAAAGCCCACCTGGAAGGCGAGCGTGCGGCTCGTGGAGATTCCGTCGGGGGATCCCTGGGGGCCAACGGCGGGCCTCGAGTTCCGCAGTGTCGCCGGCGGTCTGCTTGCCCAGCGGCCCGACGACGCGTGCGACGACCCAGCCACCTGGCGAGTCGTGACACAGGCCGCCCCCGCCGCACCGCTTACGCAGCCGCTCGACTTCGCCTTCACGATCGTGCGGCGGCTGACGAGCAACGCGATCGCAGTCTGCCGGGGAACAAGCCTCGTGGGTGCCGGCACCGGCCAGACGAGCCGCGTCGACGCGGTGCGGATCGCGCTCGAGAAGGCAGGGGAGCGGGCCCGCGGGAGCGTGCTCGCCTCCGACGCCTTCTTCCCGTTTCCCGACTCAATCGACTTGATCGCCAGGGCCGGGATCGCGGCGATCGTGCAGCCGGGGGGCTCGAAGCGGGATCCCGAGGTGATCGCGGCGGCCGACGCGGCCGGAATCCCGATGGTGTTCACGACGCGGCGGCATTTCCGGCACTGACCGCCCGCCCGCCGAGCCTGCGAGCCCGAGGTGTCTGGCCGGGTACACTCGCCGCATGGCAGACATCCTCGACGAGATCGTGACGCGAAAGCGGCGGGAGGTGGCCGTCGCTCGCGACCGCGTGCCGCTGGCCGTGCTCGAGGCAATTCTTCCCAGAGCGGCCCCCGTGCGAGATTTTTTTGCGGCGGTGGCGGCCGGGCCGCCAATGCGGCTGATCGCCGAGTTCAAGCGGCAGAGCCCGTCGGCCGGCGAGATCCGGCCGGGAGCCACCGTCGAGGACGTCGTGCGGGGCTATGCCGCCGCCGGGGCTGCGGCGGTCTCGGTGCTCACCGACCACGCTGGCTTCGGTGGCAGCCTCGCCGATCTGGAGGCGGCCCGGGCGGCCGTGAGTCTGCCTGTGCTCCGCAAGGAGTTCGTGGTCGACTTCTACCAAGTGGTCGAGGCGAGAGCCCATGGGGCCGACGCGGTGCTCCTGATCGCCGAGTGCCTCGACGACTGCCACCTCCGGAGCCTCTACAGGGCGATCATCGACTACGGCATGACGCCGCTCGTGGAGCTGCACGACGAGGCAAACCTTCCCCGCGTGCTCGACCTCGGAGCCACGCTGGTCGGCGTCAACAACCGAAACCTCAAGACAATGGCCACCGATCTCGATCATGTGCTCACCGTGCGGCAGCGGGTGCCCGAGAGCGTGGTGCTCGTGGCCGAAAGCGGGATCAAGACCCGGGCGGATGTCGAGCGGCTCGAGGCCGCGGGGATTCAGGCGATGCTCGTGGGTGAATCGCTGCTCGTGCAGCAGGACCCCGGACGGGCTGCCGCGGTGCTGCTGGGAAGATGAGCCGGCAGGCCGGGCGGTGGCTCTGGAATCATCCAGCGCGTGGTCCAGTGGCCGCACCCGGCACCGCCACGAACCGGTAGCCCGTGCCACGGACAGAGAGGAAGTGGACCGGCTTCGAGGGGTCTTCCTCAAGATACTTCCGCAGCGCGAGCATGAAGGTGTCGACCGTCCGCGTCGCCGGGGCGCGGGTGAGGCCCCAGACCTTCTCGAGCAGCTCCTTGCGGTGCACCACCTTGCCCTCGTGGTCGACGAGGTACTTGAATAGCTTCATCTCGAGGCTCGTGAGCTTCACCGGTTGGCCGCGGACACGCACCTCCCAGGTGTCGAAATTTACTTCGGCGGTGCCAAACCGATAGACCGGGTCGGGGGCCGATTCGCCGGCGGCCGCAGCAGGGGGTCGCTCGCCCCGGCTTCTTCGGACGAGCAGGTTGCGGACCACCGACAACAGCTCCTCGAGGTCGAACGGCTTCTGAAGGTAGACGTCGGTGCCGGCGTCGAAGCCACGGATCCGGTCCTCGACGAGCGTGCGGGCCGTGAGCATCACGATCGGCAGGTCATTGCCGGCCGCACGGATCGCCTCGCAGACGGCATAGCCGCTCATGCCGGGCAGCATGATGTCGAGCACCACGAGGTCTACCTGCGGGGCGGCCGCTGCCATCCGTTCGAGGGCCAGCTGGCCGTCACCGGCCATGGTGACGGCGTGCCCCTCGGCCTCGAGATTGAACTTGATGCCGAAGGCAAGATGCTCTTCGTCCTCGACCACGAGGATATGCGACATGGGCCAGTAGGCAACGGAGGGAGATGGGCTCGAAGCCCACTATTCTACCGCGCGACCGCGGGCCGGACCGCCTTGGCGTAGCCGCGGGCCACGAACCAGTCCCAGGCGTCCTGGACCGTGTCTGCGAGCGGCCGGAAGCTATAGCCCAGCTCATGCTCCGCCCGCTGGCAGGAGAAGTTGTGGTCGAGTAGCGACATCGCCGTGGCTGCGGAGTTGACATCTCCCTCCCGGCGGCGGAAGGCCGAAGCCAGGTCGCCTACCCAGCCCGCGAGCCGCACAAACGGCTTCGGCGCCAGGCCCAGCGGCTGCATCCGCCCGGTCGCGCGGGCCATGAGCCGCCAGGCATCGAGGTAGCTCATCCCGTGGCCGCCGAGGATGTACCGCCGGCCGGTCTGGCCCCTTTCGAGGGCGGCGAGAATACCAGCGGCGACGTCGCGGACGTCGACAAAGTCGTTGCCGCCCGGGGGAGCGAAGAGCCCCTTGCCGGCGGCGACCTCGAGCAGCATCCGCCCGCTCGACGGCTTCCAATCCCAGGGGCCGAGCATGTAGACGGGGTTGACGATCACCGCGTCGAGCCCGCGGTCGATCTCCTCGAGGAGGGCGGCCTCGGCCTCCCGCTTCGTGACAACATAAGGACACTCGGGCATCACGCCGGGGAGCGTCTCCTCGTCGGCCGGCCGGCCGTCGGGACGCAGGCCGATGGCATCAACGCTCGACACGTGCACGACCCGAACACCAGCTCGACGGGCGGCGCGGGCGATCCGCCGCGTCCCCTCGACGTTCACCTCCCGCATGGTGTCGCCATGCCGCCAGCCGCAGTGGACGAAGGCTGCGGAGTGGACCACGCAGGAAACGCCTTCGAGGGCCCGGTCGAGGAGGGCCTCGTCGGCGAGTCCGCCGGTCACGCGGTCTACGGCCAGGCCGGCCAGGGCGCTATCACCCACCGGGCTCGTCGACCGTACGAGCACCCGCACGTCGTGGTCGCGGGCTAGTAATTGCCGGACGACGTTGTTGCCGACCAGACCGGTGGCTCCCGTTACGAGGCAGGTACCGGTCACGTTAAACTGCCGTAGCGAGATCATCGGACAGATCCAGATCCAGGCGGTGAAACATCCAGCGGCGAAACATCCAGGCGGCGAAACGTCACCGGGTCGGACGATCCGGCGACCGCACCTAGGACCGTGTCTCTTTCGGCTGGGGAGGCGGGGCGACTTTGGCACGCTCCGCATTCTTCCGAGGTTGACGAACCTGCGGCCGCCGCCCGAAGATGCCCTACTCAACACGCAACTCGTGGAACCACCAGGATTTGCGGCCGGCGTGGGCAGGCTTCCGGCCTGCCGGAGTGGCGGCGGCACAGGTCGCGGGGCCATCCCACGGCAGCGAAAAGCCGTCGAATGGGCAATTTTCTGGGCAGTCAAGGAGGCCGGCGAGTGGCGGATGTGATAGTGGAACCCGTGGACACGCGGGCCGGGCAGAAGCGGTTTCTGCGGCTGCCCTGGCGGATCTACGCCGACGATCCCTGCTGGATGCCGCCCCTGCTTCACTCGCAGGAGGAATTGCTCGGTTTCCGCCCCCATCCGTTTTACGACAAGTCGAAAAGCCGCTCGTTCCTGGCCCGCCGCGGGGGCCGTGACGTGGGGCGGATCACCGCAATTGTCAATGCCGGCCATATCGAACGCTTCGGTGAAAGCCGGGGGTTCTTCGGGTTTTTCGAATCTGAAGACGACCCCGCTGCGGCCCGGGCCCTGTTCGGGGCAGCGGCCGACTGGCTGCATGGCCAGGGCATGAGGGCGATCCGCGGTCCGGCGAATCCCTCGCTGAATTACGAGTGCGGCCTGCTCATCGAGGGCTTTGAGACGCCGCCCTTCTTCATGATGACCCATAACCCCCCCTGGTATGCCGGCCTCGTCGAGGCCAACGGCTTCGGCAAGATCGAGGATCTCTACGCCTTCTTAGGGAAGACGTCGATGCTCACGTCGCTCGACGCCAAGCTTGGCGTGATGGTCGAGGGGGTGAAGGAGCGGTTCGGAGTCAAGGTTCGCCCGCTCGACCGCCGTCGCTTCGACGACGAGGTGCGGATGTTTCTCGAGATCTACAACTCGAGCCTGAGCGGCACCTGGGGCTTCGTGCCACTCTCCCCCGGCGAGGTGCAACACATGGCGGCGAGCCTCAGGCACCTGATCGTGCCAGAGCTCGCGCTCGTCGCCGAGGTGGATGGCAGGCCGGTGGGCACCGTCTTCTGCCTGCTCGACTACAACCCCCGGATCAAGGCGATCAATGGCCGCCTCTTTCCCTTCGGCTTTATCAAGCTCCTCTGGAACAAGCGGGGCATCAAGCGGATGCGGGCGATCAGCACGAACGTGGTGCCCGAGTACCAGGCCTGGGGCGTGGGGCTCGTGCTGATGGCGGCCCTTGTGCAGCCGGTGCTCGACTGGGGCATGGTGGAGTCGGAATTCTCGTGGGTACTCGAGAGCAACCACCTCTCGAAGCGGACTCTCGAGCGAGGCGGGGCGCTCGTCACGAAGAAGTATCGGATCTATCAGGACGATCCGCCGCG
>JBBEEF010000151.1:0-11365 GCA_040880915.1 Pirellulales bacterium | reverse complement strand
GCCTGCGGCCGGACTGCTCGGCGTCAGCGCCGCCGAAATAGGCCGCCGCTCGACCGCGAGGAGCGGGAGGTCGTGCCCTGCATGACGGCACCGCGACCACCACCGACGCCACTCACGACCACGCTACCGCCCCGGGAGTAGTTTCGGGAGGGCGTGTTGTAATAGGGCCAGACGCGGCGGCCCTGCTGCTGGGCCCGTTCCCACTGCATCGAACCGTAGTTGATGCCGGAGAGATTGAACGAGCGGTACGGGTTCTGCGGGCTCACAGCCCGGGCTGGCGAAGCGACCGCCAGGACCAAAGCACAGGCAATGACAGCAGCGGCAAGGCGCATCGGCAGTGTTCTCATGAGGGTGGGGCCTGACAGTCGGACAAAGAAGTATACGGGTCGGGTGTGCGGCTGGTTCGGTGGGCGAACGCCACAGGCTTCTCGTGACCGATCACATTCGCCACGGATAGCCTGCCAGACGTCAAACTGGCTCAGCTGCCGCCGCGCTTGGGCCGGTAGCCGACACTCTTTCGGGCCCGCGATTGCTTGCCCCGCGGCTTCGCTGCCGGGCCGCTCCGGCCGGAGCGGATGTGGTCGCCGCTGGTCGCCTCCGTGAAGGCCCGCGTCGCCTCCCGCCGCTTGTGATCAAGGGCCTCCTGTGGCGGCCGCTCCGGGATCAGGCAGTCGCAGCCCGATCCGATCAGGTCCTGCCGCCCCGTCTGCTCCAGCGCCCGGCGCACCTCGAAGTAGTTTTCCGGCTTGAAGAACTGGAGCAGGGCCCGCTGCATCCGCCGGTCCTTGAGCCCCTTGACGATCTGTACCGGTTCCTTCGTCATCGGATCGAGGCCGGTGTGATACATGCAGGCGGCGATGTCGAAGGGACTGGGGATGAAGTCCTGCACCTGGTCGGGCTTGTAGCTGTTCTGCTTGAGGAACACCGCCAGATCGATCATCTCCGGAATCCCGCTGCCGGGATGCGAGGCGATGAAGTAGGGGACGGTGTACTGCTTCTTGCCAACGCGACGGCTGGCCGCCTTGAATTCGCGATCGAACTCGACATAGTCGTCGGCCGAGGGCTTCTTCATCAGCCGCAGGACCTCGGGATCCGTATGCTCCGGGGCCACCTTCAAGTGCCCGCCCACGTGGTGCGCGGCCAGCTCCTGGAGATACTCGGGATCCTTGCGGGCGAGGTCCATCCGCACCCCGCTGGCCACGAGCACTCGCTTCACCCCTGCCACGCTCCGCGCCTCCCGCATGACCTCCTTCAAGGGCCCGTGATCCGTGCCCAGCAGCTTGCAGATGGTGGGGTGGACACAGGAGAGCCGGCGGCACTTCGCCTCCACCTCCGGCCGCGTGCACTTCATCTGGTACATGTTGGCGGTGGGCCCGCCGATGTCGGAGACGGTGCCCTTGAATCCGGGCTGCTGGGCGAGCAGTTTGATCTCGGTGATGATCGAGTCCTTCGAGCGGCTCTGGATGATCCGCCCCTCGTGGGCGGTGATCGAGCAGAAGGTGCAGCCGCCGAAGCAGCCCCGCATGATCTGGACGCTGTTCTCGACGACCTCGAAGGCGGGAATGCGGGCCGTGCCGTATGCCGGATGGGGCCGCCGGGTGAACGGCAGGCCGTAGACCTCGTCCATCTCCCGCTCCACCAGCGGCAGGGCGGGCGGGTTGACGACCACCGCCTCCCGGCCGTGCCGCTGGACGAGCCGGCGGGCGTTGTGAGGATTGGTCTCGAGGTGAGAGATCCGTGTCATCTCGCAGAAGGCGAGCGGGTCGGCGACCACCGCCTCGTAGCTGGGTAGTTCAAGCGTGTCGGCCCAGCACGGTCCGGGGCCGGTCGGCGGCGGCTCACTGGCGCCGAGCCGGTAGGCCATGCCCCGCAGGTCGCGGAGATCCTTGACGGTCTTACCGGCCGCCAGCCCGCGGGCGACCTCGAGGATTGTCCGTTCCCCCATCCCGAAGGCGACGAGGTCGGCCTTCGCATCGAGCAGAATCGAGCGGCGGACGGTGTCGCTCCAGTAGTCGTAGTGAGCGATCCGGCGGAGTGAGGCCTCGACACCGCCAGCCACAACCGGCACGCCTGGAAAGGCCTCCCGCGATCGCTGGCAGTAGGCGAGCGTGGCCCGGTCGGGCCGCCGTCCGATCTGGCCGTCGGGGGAGTAGGCGTCGTCGTTCCGCACCTTCCGGTTGGCGGTGTAGTGGTTGATCATCGAGTCCATGTTGCCGGCTGAGATGCCAAAAAAGAGCCGCGGCCGACCGAACTCCCGCCAGGGATCGCAACTCCGCCAGTCGGGCTGGGAGAGAACCGCCACGCGGAAGCCGGCTGCCTCGAGGAGCCGGGCGAGGAGGCCGTTGGCAAAGCTTGGATGGTCGACGTAGGCGTCGCCGCTGACGAGCACGACGTCTACCTCTTCCCAGCCCCGGGCAAGCATCTCGGCCCGGGTCAGCGGCAGCGGTGGCGTGCGAGAACCGGAAGCGGTGAGAGAGAGGGACATGGCACGAGCCGGGCGTGGAAAGCCGCCAGTCACGAAAACCTGGTGGCGATGGCGGAGTCTCCTGAGAGAGTGTATCCCCCGGAAGACGGCCGGGCTTGGCTGGTCTGGAGACCGGCCACGCCACCTGCGGGCCCGCCCCAGATAGACGACACCGTTAGCCTGGCTGTGGCCAATCGGTGTGCCATGTCGCAGTCCCCCGGCTCGCGCCGGGGGCTTTTATTGCCGAACAGGCCTTACCGAACGGGATTGCGATCCTTCGCTTCGCTTGCTTGCAAGGCCGGCTCGATTGACACGGGCGACCGCTCCTTCTGCCCGCATAAAAGCCCCGGGCGCGAGCCCGGGGACTGCGGGAGCAAAGGGCACCCCGCGATCCACTCCGCAAACCGCACATGAAACGGCCGTCTGGAGACCGGCCACGCCACCTGCGGGCCGGATCGAAGGCCCCGGGGCGACATTCTCGAAAGGCAACACAGCCAGGAAAATCCCAGCCGGACCGTATATTCGGCATATCCAGCGGAGGCGTGTGTATGACCAGGGTTTCGCGAGCGGTCGTGGTGGTGGCCACCCTAACGGTCGGGTGCGGTCTGCCGCAGGCCGTCGCCGCTGAGGCCGATACCGAGGCGATCGCCCGCTGGGTCGCGGAACTCGGCGCCCCGCAGTTCGCCCGCCGTGAGGCGGCCTCGAAGGCGCTCCTCGAGGCCGGTCAGCCGGCCCTCGGCCCCCTCGCCGCGGCGATCCGCGGCCGGGATTTCGAGGTGGCGAGCCGGGGCACGGAGATCGTCCGTGACATGCTGGCGGCAGATGACACGGTTCTCGCCGCGGAGGCCGAACGAGTCCTCGAGAAATCCGCCGAGGACGGAGGCAAGGCCGCCCGCCTCGCGGCCGCGGCGCTCGACTTCCACCATGTCGGGATGGCGGCCTCGGCCAGGGAAGAGCTTGAATCGCTCGGGGCTGTCTTCCGTGAGCGGCCCTTCGTCGAGCAGGCGGGCATCGAGGCAGAATTCGCCACCGGCTGGAAGGGCACGGTGGCCGACCTCCGCCAACTGGCCCGGCTGCGGGGCCTCACCGGCGTCGGCTTCCACGGCGTCAGGCTCGACGAGGAGGCGTTGGCCGTCGTCGGCCGGCTCGAGCGTCTCGAACGGATCGAGCTTTTCGGTACCGGCCTCAGCGACAACGCCGTGGCCGCTCTGGCGGCCAAGTTGCCCGCCGCCAGAATCGACTTCCGCAAGGGGGGCAAGCTCGGTGTCGGGGCGGTGGCCTTCGGCGGCCCGTGCGAGATCCGCACCGTCGAGCCCGGTTCGGCCGCCGATCAGGCCGGCATCCGGCCCGGAGACGTCGTGCTCGCAGTCGACGGCAATCCCGTGGCCGACTTTGACGGGCTCACCGCCCGCGTTGCCAGCCGGGGGCAGGGGGAGAGAGTGCGGCTCTCGGTGGCTCGCGGCGGTGCGGCCAATGGCGAATTAGAGCGGCTGGAATTCGAGGTCCGGCTCGACGCCTGGTAGTGCCAGACGCGAGGATGAGGGAAGGAGCAGGCATGAACACGAACGATGGCAAACCGGCCGGCGAGGTGGTACTTGTTCGCTGGCACGACCATGCGGTGAGCCGGGCCGACCGCGAGCGGGCCGCGGGACACTCCGGCTGCGTCCTCTGGTTCACGGGTCTTTCCGGCTGCGGCAAGAGCACGCTGGCCAACGCCGTCGACCGGGTGCTCCACGAGCGGGGCTGCCGCACGTTCGTGCTCGACGGCGACAACGTTCGGCTGGGCCTGAACGCCTCCCCGGCACTCTTGCGAGCCGGCTATGGCGACGAGGCGGCCGCCCGCTTCGGCCTCGGTTTCGGGGGGGCCGACCGGGCCGAAAACATCCGGCGCATCGGGGCCGTGGCCGACCTGTTCGCGCAGGCCGGCATCATCGCCCTGACTGCCTTCATCAGCCCCTATCGCCGAGAGCGGGACGCCGTGCGGGCGACGCTCGCCCCCGGAGACTTTGTGGAGATCTTCGTGAAGGCGCCGCTCGCTGTCTGTGAGGGCCGCGACCCCAAGGGTCTCTACAAGAAGGCCCGGGCTGGTGAAATCAAGGGCTTCACCGGCATCGACGACCCCTACGAGGAGCCGCTGGCCCCCGAGCTCGTGATCGATTCGACGACGGCAGAGCCCGACGTGCTGGCCGACCGGGTGATCCGCTGGCTGGAGGCTGCGGGCAAGATCCCAGCCGCCGGTGCCCCCGTCACTGCCGCGGGCCGATGAGCTCAACCACGTTGCCGTCTGGGTCGCGGACACACGTCAGGTGCATCCCCGGAGCCAGCGAGTCGGGCAGGGATACCGGGCTCTTTGCGATCGGCTTCACACCGAGTTTCTCCAGGCGGGCCAGGGCCGCGTCGGTGTCGGCGACGATGACCGTGAGGTAGCGGAAGCCGGCGTGGGAGTGGATGAACTCGTTGTCGCCGGTTCGGGGCAACGTGCCGGCCACCTGCATGAGCTTGAGCTTGGTGGCGGTCTCGTCGTCGCCGAGGACGAGGACGCGGATTGCAAGCGGCCGCGAGTCGGTGAGCCCGGCGTCACGGGCCAGGTCGGCGGGCACCTCGAAGCTCTTGAGCTCCCGGAAGCCAATCCCCTCGGTGTAAAACCGCACGCTCTTCTCGAGGTCGGTCACGACGCACCCCAGGTCGATCGTGGTCCGGGGGAAGGCCGCCGGCTCCGCCGCGGCGGCGGTCAGACAGGAGAGAGCGAAGAGCAGGGTGAAGAGGGAGCGTTGCATGCAGTTCCTTTCGTGACGGTGGTTGGTGGGGGAAGAAGATACCTCACCAGCACGTCGGCGGTCTTGAAGGGCCAGGAAAGCCCGAAGCGAGACAACGATGGCGGACGCCGTGCGACGTCAGTCGATGAATCCGCTGAGCTCCTCGCTCCGGGCCGGGGCCTGGAGTTTGCGAACCGCCTTGGCCTCGATCTGCCGGATCCGCTCGCGGGTCACCTTGAAGATGTGTCCCACTTCCTCGAGCGTATAGCTGTAGCCGTCACCGAGCCCGTAGCGAAGCTTGATGATCTCCCGCTCACGGTAAGAGAGGCTCTTCAAGACCTTCGCGATTCGGTTGCGAAGCATCTCCTGTGCAGCGCCCACCGCCGGATTCTCGGCTCCGGCATCGGGGAGGAGGTCGCCGAAATGGCTGTCTTCGCTGTTGCCCACCGGGCGGTCGAGGCTGATCGGGTAGCGGCTCATCGCCGTCACCCGCCGGGTCTCGTCCACGGGTGTGCCGGCCCGGGCGGCGATCTCCTCGATCGTCGGCTCGCGGCCATATTCCTGGAGCAGTTGCCGGGCCACATTCCGGACTCGGCTCATCGTTTCGACCATGTGCACCGGGATGCGGATCGTGCGGCTCTGGTCGGCCACCGCGCGGGTGATCGCCTGCCGAATCCACCAGGTTGCGTAGGTGCAGAACTTAAAGCCGCGGCGATACTCGAACTTGTCGACCGCCCGCATGAGCCCCGCGTTGCCCTCCTGGATCAGGTCGAGGAAGGACAGTCCACGGTTGCGATACTTCTTCGCGATCGAGACAACGAGCCGAAGGTTGCCCTCGGAGAGCCCCCGTTTGGCCTGCTGGTACTTGGCAAAGATCAGCCGGATTTGGTCCATCCGCCGCTTGAGGCTGCGGGGCGTCTCCTGGCAGGCCTTGAGAATGCCACGATACTCGTCGACGAGTTTCTGGCGAGCAGCCGGAAGCTGTTTGCTTCGCTTGCTCGAATCGACCTTGCCCTTGATCTCCTTGAGCCGGTCGACGAAGCCGTAGAGCGTCGGGATCATCGCCTCGATCCGCTGCGTCCGCAGGCCCAGTTCCTCGATCAGCCGGACAACCCGTTTCCGTCGCAGTCCGAGCCGCACCCAGGCCAGCCGCCGCTCCACCATCCGCCGCTTCTTCGAGAGCGCGATCCGGTAGTCGGCTTTGTTTTGGGCGATCAGCACCTCGAGCGTCCGCAGGTTGTGCGGCAGCCGGCCCAGGATCTGGTCCTTCTCCAGCCGGTCGGTCACGGACACTTGGACGGTGCGGTCGAAGGGGAGCTCTCCGCGGTGCACGCGGCAGAGCACGCGGAATGCTTGCTGAGCGACATACTCACACTCGAGCAACTTCGCCCGGAACTGGGCCCGCGTCGTCTCGATCTGCCGGGCGAGGAAGATCTCCTGGGCCCGGGTGAGCAGCGGGATCTCGCCCATCTGCGTGAGATACATCCGGACCGGATCGTCCGACCAGTTCTCGACCTGCTCGGGGATTACGTCATCGCCGCCGTCGTTGGAATCGCTATCGCCATCGGCATCAGCGTCGGCCGAGTCTGCAGGGAGAACCGCCACCTCAGTGTCGTCGGCAAGCAATTCGGCATCGGCCTCCTCGGCATCGACCACCTTCCCGGTGAGCTCCTCGACCTCCTGGGGGTTGGAGACGACATCGTCCTCGAGTTCATCCAGCAGAGAGTCGTACAATTCAGAGCTCCTTGGCGATTCCTACGTTCAGATCGATCCATCGTCCGGCCTGGGCCGGTATGCGGTGTCGCGACACCCTGCCATCATTCGGGGTGTCGACAGTGTGATTCAAGGGGCAGGCAAGTCCAGCGGTGCAGGAGGGGGACGGAAAAGAGCCTCCTAGACGTGACAGGCATGCCCCTCTGGAGGGGATGGCTCGGGGTTTCTGCGCCATCCTGCGGAGGCTGGGAAAGCCAGGCAGAATGCGGGCGACATGCCGGCACGTATCAAAGCCTCCGGGGGACGTAACATTATGTCGCTGCGGCTTGTGGAAGGCCAGTTTTTTTTTCGGCTTCGGTCCGGATTTCAAGGGTTTTTGCCCGCTGGATGGTAAAAGAATCCGGCCGGAGAATCTCTGCCGGCGGCCGGATCGTCGGGGGAGTTCCCGAGCCGGCCGGACACCCCGCACGCGCGGAAAGGTCGATGGCCGGAGCGACCAAAACGTTTTCCATACCCTGCCGCTGCTCGGCCACCGTCTCGGTTGGCCCGGGACACGCGGGCAGTCAGGTTCGTTGCCCGGCATGTGGCGGCCAGGTCGACGTGCCCCGGTTGCGCGAGCTCACCGCATACGCGGTGACAGAGCCACCGCAGACGGGACGTGGCTGGAGGGCCTGCCACGCCTGGCTCCTCGTGGGCTTGTGCGTGGCGGTGGTTGCCGCCCTGGCAGCTGGGCTTGTGTCGCGGTTCGATGGCGGCGCCGCGGCGCGGCTGCCGGATGAGCGGCTCATCCGCAGCGTCATCGAGTCGGCCGATGCCAAAACCATCCACGCCGCCTGGAGATCGATCAAGCGATCAGGAGTTGATCGGGGCACAATGCCTGACGAACTTCAGGTGCAACGGGCGGCCGGCTCCCTGGGCAGGATCGTCGGGTTTCTCTGGTCACTCGCGGCGGTGGGTGTCGGAGCCGCTGCCGGTGGCGGATTGGCCTGCTGGCTGGGCAACCCCGCGGCCGCGACGCGGGAGGGCAGCCGATGAGGGCCGCGTCTATCAACCGGGTCGGCGGTCCGAGCGAAATCACGTGCGGCGAACTGCCCGATCCCGTGCCCGGTCCGCGACAAGCGCTCGTGCGGGTGCGGGCGGCAGCCATCAATCCGATCGACACCTACGTTCGCGCCGGCACCGTGCCGATGCCGCTTGAGTTTCCCTTCGTCGTCGGCTGCGACCTCGCCGGCGAGGTGGTGGCCGTGGGTGACGAGGTTGACCGGCTGCGGCCGGGGATGCGGGTCTGGGGCTCGAATCAAGGGCTGCTCGGGCGGCAGGGAACCTGTGCCGAGCTCGCCGCGGTCGACGAGCAGTGGCTCTATCCCACGCCTGATGGTGTCACCGATCGGGAGGCGGCCGCCGCGGCGCTGGTGTCGATCACAGCCCACCTCGGCCTCGTCACCCATGCCCGCCTCCAGCCCGGTGAGACGATCTTCGTGAGTGGCGGCTCTGGTGGCGTGGGCTCGGCGGTTGTCCAGATTGCCCGGGCCCTCGGCGGTCGCGTGATCGCCACCGCCGGCACGCCCGACAAGCGGAAGGCCGTGCTCAATGTCGGTGCCGATCTGGCCCTCGACTACCGGCGGCCCGATCTCGTTGCGGCGGTGCGCGAGGCCGCGCCAGGTGGCGTCGCCGTGCACTGGGAAACACGCCGCGAGCCCGACTTCGACTCGGCCATCGCCATGCTTGCCGAGGGCGGACGGCTGGTGCTCATGGCCGGCCGGGAGGCCCGCCCCGCGCTTCCCGTGGGTCCGTTCTACGTGAAGGGCTGCCAGCTCCTGGGGTTTGTGATGTTCAAGGCCGACGCCCGCGTCCAGGCCGCTGCGGCGGCCGACATCAACCGCTGGCTGGCCCGGGGGCAGTTGCGGGCCCCGGTCGATCGCGTGATCACGCTCGCCCACGTGGCCGAGGCCCATGCCCTCCAGGAGGCGGCCACCGTGGGGGGCTCTGGGGGGCTGGCCGGCAAGATCGTGGTGGAGCCGTGAGCAGGCGGCGTGCCGGAGTCCTGTGGAGCGGGCTCGTCGCGGCCCTCCTCACCGTGGTGGGGCCGGCGGCGGAGCCACCGTCACCCGGAGGGCGAGCCACATTCTTCGACCTCGAGATCACCGGACGGCGGGTCGTGTTTGTGGGCGACCGTTCAGCGAGCATGTCGGAGCCGGAGGGGCGGCCGCTGGTTGAGGCGAAGCGGGAACTGCTCGCGAGCCTCGAATCGCTCGGGGAGTCGCGGCAGTTTCACCTGCTCTTCTACAACGATCGCGTGACCGTATTCACGCCGCCAGGGGGCCGTGGTCGTCCGATGTTCGCCGACGAGGAGACGCTCCGCGGAGTCCGTCGCTTCGTCGCCAGCCTCTCTGCCGCCGGCGGCACGCGGCATGCCGACGCGGTCGCCGCTGCGCTGGCCCTCGCTCCGGACGAGATCTTTCTGCTCACCGACGGCGAGGCCCGCGACGATCTCGCCGAGGATGAGTTCCAGCGGCTGGCCGGCCGCCTCGGCCGAACCCGGCTGATGGTCGTCCAGTTCGGAGCCGCTGCCGAGAATCACTCGCCGCGGCTCGCCCGCCTGGCGGCGATGTCGGGAGGAAAGTTTCGGGTCATCGACCCTGTCGGCGGCGACTGATGCCCCCCACACCTCATCCGGGAGAGCCGCAACTGGCTCGGTCGAGTTCCGCTACTTCCGCTGCTGGCTTGCCGGAGCCGGGTCGCTAGCCGCCCGCTCGCCCCCCCGCCACCGGTTGCCGAGTGCCTCGGCCCCGGCCGAGAGGTTGGGAAACATTCCGCCCCAGGCACGCGGCCCAAGCTCCGAGCGACTCTCGGCCGGAGGCTCGACGGTAGGCTGCGCCGCGGGCCGCTGCGTCGAGGGCTTGGAGGCCGGGCGATTACCGCTTGCCGCGGATCCGTTCCGCTGGGCTGACTGCTGGTTTTGGGTCCGGTTCGTCGCCGGTCGCTGACCCGCCTGCGGCGTCGAGCGTGGCTGGGAGGCCGGCGTCTCCGCGGGCACTGCGGCCTCGGCCAGCGGGGCTACGGGCGTGGTGAAGAGCGTGTCTGCTTGTCGAGCGATCCGCTCGGGCACGACGAGGTATCGGATCGACCCGGAGGTCTGGCTCTCCTCGGTCGGGCCGCTGGTCTCGTCGGAGCGGGCCATCACCGAAGGCAGCGAGTCGAGATCGACCGCCGGCCGCGACGGCATGTCGACAGGCGGTTCGATGTCGGTGGTGAGCCGGGCGGGCAGGGAGGCGTTGGCCGGCTGGGCAGCGGGTTCAGGAGCGTCGGCCGGTAGCGCTGCGACAAGGATGGCCTCGTCGGCTGCCAGCTGCGGTGCGGTCTCGGCCACAGAAGGATCGTCCTGCTCGGTAACGGTGGCAAGCGTCGGCTCGGTGGCCGCAGTCGGGCTCTCAGTGGCCGCAGTCGCCGGCTCAGGCGTCACCGGCGGGACGGCTGCGGTGGCAGCCGGTGTCCAACGGTCCGGCGTGTCGGCGGCTGGGGCGGGTGACGCGACGGGGGGTGGCACGTATGCCTCTTCGAGCGTGGTCGGCTCCGGGGTCATCGCGGGCTCGATCGGTGTGAGATGCACGCTCAGCAGCGGCTGCCCCTCGCGAAGCGGATACTTGACGAGCGAGCCGGTGAACGAGTCGGCGGCCCGCAGGGCGGTTGAGGGGAGCATCGCCCGCGGCCAGTCCCGCAGCGCCACGTCCCAGACCGTGACCGGGGCCCCTTGGGCCAGCGGTCGGAGGGTCACGAAGATCGGCTCGCACTCCACCTGCGGCTTCGCCTGCGCGAGGTGCACGTCGAGAACGCGATTGACGACGACTGCCGCGACTGCCCCCGCGACAAAGGCCGCCACGAACACGGTGGCGGCCTTAGGACGGTGACGGGAGGCAGCTTTGGAAGGAGTTTCGGCAGTCATGGATCGCGGGGTCCTCGTGCGCGGAGTGTCGGCAGCAGCCGACCATCGTGGGGTGAATCGGCCGCTGGCGGTATCGTTGGCCAGAATCCTCGGCGGGGTCGGTTTCGGTATGCCATCGTCCCGCAAGCCCCCAGCCTGCCCCCGGCACGTCGCCGGCAGGGTCGCCGCAGTTTGCGGTGGCAGGCGGGGTGGCCTTCGTTCCCGCAGTCCCCGGGCTCGCGCCCGGGGCTTGGATGGGTCAGGGGAAGGGTTGCCCGTGTTATCTCGACGGCCTTGCAAGCGAGCGCAGGTGCGGATCGCAATCCTGTTCGGCACGGTGTGTGCCGTATAGAAGCCCCCAGCGCGAGCTGGGGGACTGGGACGTGGCCCACCAGTTTGGATAACCACCAGGCTAAGCGGGGCCGTCTATCCGATATTCGGGGCGTCATGGGCGGGGTGGCAGGCGGGGTGGCCTTCGTTCCCGCAGTCCCCGGGCTCGCGCCCGGGGCT
>JBBEEF010000150.1:8531-18528 GCA_040880915.1 Pirellulales bacterium | reverse complement strand
TCCAAGACGCCCGCGGAAAACTCACGTTCCTCTATCCGAAAATCAAGGCGTGACGGAGCACGAGCCCTCTACTCTAATAGGGGAAAGGCAGGTGTCTCACCTATCATTGGCACAGAGGGAACAGCGTGTCATCGCTCGCAAGGTCCGGGTTACCCGGGCTTTGCACCTGCGCGAACGACGGGCCGATCATGCCGGAGAGGTAGAGTCGGCGGGGGGCCGTGCCGAGCCGGCGGGCCACGTCATCCAGGGGGATGTCGTTCCAGGCAGACGCCGAATCCTCGGCGATCTCGCCAAAGGTGGTCAGGTCAATCTCGGTGCCTGGTTGGTCGGCCCACGCGGCTGCCCCTCCACACGCGAGCATCAAAACGAGCGCGAAGCTACCCATCGAGCGAGCCATGCCGTAGCCTCCGTCCCTGGAGAACCCGTGCCCCGATCCCTGCCTCGCGATTTCGTCTGAAACCGGCCCCGGGCCGCTCCCGGATCGGATTGCCGGGCTGCATCGGCACGACCGGCAGGGTCATTCCGGCGTAGGCCAGGGAGCTGATTCTGGGAGCTGATTCCCGACATAACACCGCGGCTTGCGGTTCACTTGGTCAGCCAGCCTGCTCGGACCGCGAGACCGCCGGGGAGACGGCCGTCGACCGCGTCAGGAACCGGCCGCGGCCGACCGTGCCGCAGAACCCGCCGTCTCGCGCGGCCACCTCGCCACGGACGGTGACCACCGCCGGGCGGCCCTCGATCGGCATCCCCTCGAAGGCGTTGTAGTCGACGGCCTGCGTCTGCCGGGTGGCCGAGATCGTGCCGCGGTAGTCAGGATCCCAGATCACGAGGTCGGCGTCGGCCCCCGGCCGGATCACGCCCTTCGTGGGCCAGAGGCCGAAGATCCGCGCGGCATTCGTGCTCGCGACCGCGACAAACTGCTCGGGAGTGAGCCGGCCGGTCTTCACGCCGTGGGTCCAGAGGAGCGTGATGCGGTCCTCGATCGCCGGGATACCGTTTGGGATTCGGGTGAAGTCGTGCCTGCCCAGCGGCTTCTGGGAGAGGAAGTCGAAGGGGGCGTGGTCGGTGGCCACGGTCTGCACGAGGCCGCTCGCCAGGCCGTTCCAGAGCACGGCCTGGTTGGCTCTGTCTCGCAGCGGCGGCGACATCACATACTTCGCCCCCTCGAAGCCTGGCCGTTCCGCCCAGGTCTTATCGAGCAGAAGGTATTGGATGAGCGTCTCGATAAACACCTTCACGCCCCGCTCGCGGGCGGCGATCGCGGCCTCGACGGCCTCGCGGCAGGAAGTGTGAACGATGTAGACGGTCGCCCCGGTGAGTTCCGCGAACGTGCACAGGTGATGCACGCCCTCGGCCTCGACCCGGGGTGGCCGGCTGTCGTGATGGGCGTCGGGGCCGGTGCGGCCGGCGGCCAGGAGCTCCGCCTGCATCTCAGCCACGAGCGTCTCGTTTTCGCAGTGGGCCGCGACCACGACGCCAAGCTCCTTGGCGAGCGACAGCGTCTTCCAGAGTTCGGCGTCGTCCACGCCGAAAGCCCCCTTGTAGGCGAGGAACACCTTGAAGCTGCCCACGCCGGCCGCCACGATCTTTCGGAGCTGGGCCGTCGAATCGGCGTCGAAGCGGGTGACACCCATGTGGAAGGAGTAGTCGCAGCAGGCCTTGCCCTCGGCTTGCTTCCGCCAGAGAGCAAAGCCCTCGGCGTGCGACATGTCGCGGACGGGGCAGACCATCTCGAAGATGGTGGTCGTGCCTCCCACGAGCGCGGCCTGGGTGCCGGTCTCGTAGTTGTCCTTGGCGAAGGTGCCCATGAAGGGCAGGTAGATGTGGGTATGGGGGTCGATGAAGCCAGGAAACACGGGCCGCCCGCCCGCGTCAATCACCTCGGCTCCCGCCGGCGGGGCGATCCCGCGGTCGATCCGCGTGATCGTTTCCCCCGTGCAGAGGATGTCGGCGGTGAAGCGGCTGTCGGCGTTGATGATCTCGGCGTTGGTGACGAGCAGCGGCATCGTGTGGCTGTCCAAAGGGGGTCTAGCGGTCGGCCCAGATTGTGCCCTCGCCGTGGCTGAACCAGCGGGTGGTGGTCACCTTCTGCTGCGTGTAGAAGGCCACGCTCTCGCGGCCCTGAAGGTGGAGGTCGCCGAAGAAGGAGGCATGCCAGCCGGAGAACGGGAAGAAGGCCAGCGGCGCAGGCACCCCGATGTTGATTCCCACCATGCCCGCCTGGATCCGATGGCGAAACTCGCGGGCCGCCTTGCCGCTGCGGGTGAAGATCGCGGCTCCGTTTCCGTAGGGGGAGGCGTTGGCCAGCTCGATCGCCGCGTCGAGGTCATCCATGCGAACGACGTTGAGCACCGGCCCGAAGACCTCCTCGGTCATTGTGGCCATGCCCGGCCGAACATGGTCGAGCACGGTCGGCCCCACGAAGAAGCCCCCCGGGGCCTCCGGAACGCTCGTGGTGCGGCCATCGGTGAGGGGCCGGGCCCCCGCGTCGGCCGCCCGGCTGATCAGCTCACACACCCGCCGCTGGTGCTCCCGCGTGATCACCGGGCCCATCCCGGCGGCCGGGTCGCGGTCGGTGGGGGCGACCTTTATCTTCGAGACCACGTCGACGAGTTCGGGGAGCACGGTGTCGGCAGCGCGGCCGATCGCGATCGCGGTTGAGCCGGCCATGCATCGCTCGCCGGCACAGCCGAAGGCGGCCTCCATGAGGCTGGTCGCGGTGGGAGATACGTCGGCATCGGGCATCACGAGGACGAAATTCTTGGCGCCGCCGGCGGCCTGCACCCGCTTGCCGCGGGCGGTGCCCCGGGCGTGGAGGTCGCGGGCCACGGTTGTCGAGCCGACGAAGGAGATCGCCCTCACGAGCGGATGATCGATGATCGCGTCGACTGCCTCCCGCCCACCGTGCACCACGTTCAGGACGCCCGCCGGGAGGCCCGCCTCCATGGCGACGGCGGCGATCCGGTTGGCCGTCAGCGGCACCTTCTCGCTCGGCTTGAGGACAAACGTGTTGCCGCAGGCGATCGCCATGGGCCACATCCACAAGGGCACCATCGCCGGAAAGTTGAAGGGAGTGATCCCCGCCACGACGCCGAGCGGCTGGCGGATGGTATCGCAGTCGATCCCGCGGGCCACGTTCTCGAGCGACTCCCCCATCAGGAGACTGGGCACGCCGCAGGCATACTCGATGTTTTCGAGGCCCCGACGAACGTCGCCCCGGGCCTCGGCGAGCGTCTTGCCATGCTCGCGGGTCACGCACACGGCGAGCTCCTCAAAGCGGTCTTCGAGCATCACCTTGAGCCGGAACAGAATTCTTGCCCGCTCGACCGGAGGCGTCTCCATCCAGGCGGGGAATGCGGCGGCGGCCGCCTGCACGGCCTGGTCGATCTCGCGTGGCCCGCCCAGTGGCGTCTCGGCGATCACCTCGCCGCTGGATGGGTTGTGGACCGGCGTGGTTGGCAGGCCGGAAAGGCTCGTCCATTGGCCGGCAATGAGGAGCGGGACTGTTTCTGGACGCGGCATCGACAAGGTCTCTCGGGGCTGCTGGCAATCCTGTCCGATACGCACTCTGCTTCAACCGTGGCGGCAGGCTTGGTGCCGGCCGAATGCGGTCTGTGAGGTCGGAATGTCGTCTCCCAGAGCAGGTCGCACAGCCCAGCTGGCTCGCCTGGGCCTATCGTCCCCCTCGCACACAGGCGATCGGTGCGAGGAGTGTACCCCACGGCCACCGGCAGCTGAGCGTCGAGCCTTGACGAGCGTCGCTACGGGTCGTGAGAATCTCGCGGGTGTCCCCGCTTTTGCCTCACCCGTCCCGGGGCACCCGCCACTATGCGATTCATGGCCGGCATCCTGGCCTCGGTGATGCGGACCCGTCGCCAGCGGCGAAACCTGCGGCTGCTCGGGTGGCTCGGCCTGGCGTTTCTGGGGCTGCTAGCCGCCTTCAGCGTCACCTTCCACTGGCTCATGGCCCGCGAGGGACAGGAGCACTCCTGGGTCACGAGCGTCTACTGGACGTTCGTGACGATGTCGACGCTGGGCTTCGGCGACATCACGTTTACCTCAGACGCGGGGCGGCTGTTCACGATCGTGGTGCTCCTCTCAGGCACGATCATGCTGCTCGTGCTGCTGCCATTCACGTTCATCCAGTTCTTCTTCATGCCCTGGATGGCGGCGCAGGAGGCGGCGCTTGTGCCGCGGAGCCTGCCGCCGAAGACACACGGCCACGTGCTCCTGACGCGGGTGGGGGCGGTCGAGGAGGCGCTGGTGAAGCTGCTGGCCGCGGCGGGTATCGAGGCCTATGTGATCGTGGGCGACCTGGCCGAGGCCGCACCCCTGCTCGACGCCGACTACCGCGTGCTTGTCGGGCCGCTCGACGACCCTGAGACCTACCGGGCCGCCCGCGTGGAGCGAGCCGCGCTTGTGGCCACCACCGGCAGCGACACGGCCAACACAAATGTGACCTTCACCGTGCGGGAGACGGGGGCGACGCTGCCGATCGTGGCCACGGCCTCGGCCGACGCCTCGGTGGAGATCCTCGAGATGGCCGGCTGCACGCGGGTGCTCAGGCTCGGGCAGATGCTCGGCGAAGCGATTGCCCGCCGGGTGCTCGGCCGCGACGGCCGCACCCGGATCGTGGGCGAGTTTGACGACCTGCTCATCGCGGAAGCGGGCGTGGCGGGCACGAACCTGGTCGGCCGCACGCTCGCCGAGGCCCGGCTCCGGGCGGAGTCGGGCCTGAACGCCGTCGGCGCCTGGCAGCGGGGCGTGTTCGAGCCGGCCCGGCCGGAGATGCGGTTTGAAGCTGGCAGCGTGCTTGTGCTCGCCGGCTCGCGGGAGCAGCTGGCCCGCTACGACGAACAACATGTCGTGGCTGGCGCGGCCGCGGGGCTGACGCTCATCATCGGCAGCGGCCGGGTGGGCCGGGCGGTGGCCGAGGCACTCCGGGCCGAGGGGCTCGACTGCCGCGTCATCGACAAGGACGCCACCCGGCTTCGCGATCCCGCCCGCAGCGTGGTCGGCGACGCGGCCAACCACGAGGTGCTTGAGCGGGCCGGGATCGCCGCCTGCTCGTCGGTCGTGATCACGACGCACGACGATGACGTGAACGTCTACCTCACCCTCTACTGCCGCCGGCTTCGTCCCGACGTTCAGATTCTGGCTCGGTCCACTCGCGAACGGAACGTCTCGACGCTTCACCGAGCCGGGGCCGACTTCGTGATGTCCTACGCCACGACCGGGGCCACGGCGATTTCCAACCTGCTCAAGCGGGTCGACATCCTGCTCGTGGCCGAGGGGTTGCATGTGTTCCGGCTCGACACCCCGCCGTCGCTCGTGGGCCGCTGCCTCGCCGAAACCGACATCCGCCGGTCGACCGGCTGCACGGTGATCGCCATCGGCCTCGACGACCACTTCGATCCCAACCCCGACGCGCTGCGGCGGCTCGAAGCCGGCAGCGAGCTTGTGCTCATCGGCGATGCGGAGAGCGAGTCGAAGTTTATCGAGCGGTATGACCGCCGCCGGCAGACCTGAATCGCGGGCGGGCAGGGGGGGCCGGCCACGGCATCCGGAGCTGGCAGCGCCGCCAGCCGGATTGTCAGGGATGGGCGGGAATCGCCTGCAGCGTGCCGGCGGCGAGGCCGGTCTGGTATCCCGCCCACGTGAGCGGCTCGCGGTCGGTCGCGACGGGCACCATCTCGATGCAGCCGTCTACCGGGCAGACGATCGAGCAGAGGTTACAGCCCACGCAGTCATGTCCGCGGACGACCGGCACCGGCCGGCCCGGCACGCGGCCGGGTCCGAGGCCGTAGGGGGTCGAGTCGACGAGGTCGATGCACTGGTGGGCCCCGTCCTCGCAGGCGATGTAGCAGAGGTTGCAGCCGATGCACTTCTCGTGGTCGATCCGGGCCACCCGCTGGGCGTGGAGGTCGAGGTATTTCCAGTCGATCACGTTCGCCACGGCCCGCCCCCGCAGATCAGCCAGCGAGGCAAAGCCCTTGGAGTCGAGGTAGGCGGAGAGGCCGTCGATCATGTCCTCCACGATCCGGAAGCCGTGGTGCATGATCGCCGTGCAGACCTGGAGGCTCGTCGCCCCCAGCGCCACAAACTCGGCGGCGTCTCGCCAGTTTGAGATCCCGCCGATCCCGGAGATCGGCAGGGCCACGGCCGGGTCGGCGGCGCAGGCGTGGAGCATGTTGAGCGCGATCGGCTTGACCGCCGGGCCGCAGTAGCCGCCGTGCGCGCTGCGGCCGGCCACGTTCGGCTCGGGCGTGAAGGTGTCGAGGTTGACGTTGGTGATGCTGTTGATCGTGTTGATCAGCGAGATCGCGTCGGCCCCGGCGTTTCGCGCGGCCCGAGCCGCGAACACGATGTTTGTGATGTTGGGCGTGAGCTTGACGATCACGGGGATCGTGGCCGCCTCCATCACCCAGCCCACGATCGTCTCGGCCACGTCGGGGTTCTGACCCACCGCCGAACCCATGCCCCGCTCGCACATCCCGTGCGGGCAGCCGAAGTTCAGCTCGATCCCGTCGGCTCCGGCGTCGGCCGACCGCTTCACGAACTCGTGCCACCGCTCGCGGGTGTCGACCATCAGCGAAGCGATCACGGCCCGGTCGGGCCAGCTCCGCTTGACCTCGGCGATCTCCCGGAAATTGGCCTCGACGGAGCGGTCGCTGATCAGCTCGATGTTGTTGAAGCCGGCCATTCGCTGGCCGCCGATGGTGAGCCCGGAGTAGCGGCTGGCAACGTTCACAATCGGTTCGCCGATTGTTTTCCAGACCAGGCCCCCCCAGCCGGCCTCGAAGGCGCGGTGGGCCTGATGGGCGGTGTTCGACGGCGGTCCGCTGGCCACCCAGAACGGATTGGGGCTCTTGATGCCGGCTAAGTCGCAGGAAAGGTTTGCCATGCGGCGGCTCCGATGAGGGTGATCAGGGAGTGATGCGGAGGCCGAGGGCGGCCTCGAGTTCGTGGACGCGGACGGGCGCGTCGAATCCCGAACCGACTGGGCCGCCCGGAACGCCGTGGCGGGAGTGTTGAACGGGGCCGGTGACCGTCGCCGCGGCCAAGTGCCGATGGATTCCGCGGGCGGCTTTCTTCCCCTCGGCCACCGCGTTGACCACCTCGCGGCCCCCGCTCACACAGTCGCCGCCGGCAAAGACGTTTGGCAGGCTCGTCTGCATCGTGGCGGGGTCGTGGAGCACGCGGCCGCGGCGGTCGAGGGTGAGGCCGGGGAAGAGCGTGGCCAGCAGCGGAGTCTGCTTCTCCTGTCCGACCGCCGAGAGCACCATGTCGTAGGGTTCCGTCCATTCGCTATTTGGGAGGACCACGAGGCGGCCGTCGCAGACCTCCGTGCGGGCCAGTCGCAGGCCCGTGACGTGGCCGTGTTCGCCGAGCACCTCGACGGGCACGGCGTGGAACACAAAACCGGCCCCGTCGGCCTTGGCCAGCTCGTATTCGAAACCGTAGGCCGACATGTCGGCCGCGCCGCGGCGGTAGATCACCGTCGCCTTCTCGGCCCCCAGCCGCAAGGCCTGGGTGACCGCGTCGATCGCGGTGTTGCCGCAACCAAGGACGGCCACCCGGCGGCCCACCGGCACCTCGGCGAGCGGGCGGGTGCGGATCCACTTGATGAAGTGCAGCGCGTCGAGCACCTCGGGGAGATCCTCGCCCGGGATCCCCAGCCGCTGCACGGCCCCCAGGCCGATCCCCAGGAAGATCGCGTCGTGTTCCCGTACGAGATCGGCCAGGGCCACGTCGCGGCCCACCTCGCAGTCGAAGTGGAAGGCGACACCGAGCCGCTCGATCAGGGCAACCTCGGCCAGGCTGACCTCCGGCCGCATCTTGTAGTAGGCGATGCCGTAGGTGTTGAGACCGCCGCCGCGGGGCTGCCTGTCGAACACACGCACCGCGTAGCCGAGCCGCGCGAGCTCCGCCGCACAGCCGAGGCCGGCGGGGCCAGCGCCAAGCACCGCCACCTGCCGACCGTTCTGCTCGCGCGGGGCCGGGAGCACGTCGATGCCCCGCTCGTTCACGGCGTCGGTGGCGAACCGCTGGAGCCGGCCGATCTCGATCGGCTGCTTCGCCAGGTCGAGCATCACGCAGGCCCCCTCGCAGAGCACCTGCGTGGGGCAGACGCGGGCGCAGCTGGCCCCGAGCACGTTGGCCTCGAGGATCGTGCGGGCGGCTCCGGTCAGGTTGTCGGTCGCGATCTTCTTGATGAAGGCCGGGACGTCGATGCCGGTGGGGCAGGCGGCGATGCAGGGGGCGTCGAAGCAATAGAGACAGCGGGTCGCCTCGACGCGGGCCTCCTGCGCGGAGAGCGGCGGCTTGATGTCCGCCATGGTCGCGGCCAGCGTCAGGGCGTCGAGGAGGGGCTGGATTGGCATAAGTAAGAGGGCTGATCACAGCAGGGCAAAACGATGCACGTACGCCACACGCGGTCATGAGCATACGTGAAGCCGGAGGATTGCAGCCAGCCTCGCGATCGCCGTTGAACGAGGCTGCTGGCTGGCTGTACCCTGTAAGACTTGCGTCGAACATGACAGGGCCGGGAATTCCGATTCGTCCCTGCTGCCTGCCGCCCTCGAAATCAGCTTTCAGCCCAGGATTCGGCTCTATGTCGCCGTCTGAATTTGCCCGCCTCCTGGCCGACATCGCATCGCTGGCTGAGGCGGTCAGGCCTTCTCCTGAGCCTCAAACTCCTGTGCCACAAGCTCCCGAGCGTCGAGGGCCACCGCTCGATCCCGGCCGCACGCTCCGCGAACTCGAGGAACTCAAAAGCCTCACCGGTGACGGAGAGGGCGCCCAGCGGGTGGCGTTTACGCCCGCCTGGACCCGGTCTCGGGCGTGGCTGCGGGAGCGGTTCGCCGGGCTCGCGGTGGAGATGCACGATGATGCCGCCGGCAACTTCTGGGTCACGCTGCCGGGGACGAGCGAGCGGGCGGTGCTCATCGGCGGCCACATCGACTCGGTGCCGAATGGCGGCTGGCTCGACGGCTGCCTGAACACGCTTGCCGGGGTGGAGGTTATGCGGCGGGTCGCGGCAGAGCATGGCGGCCGGCCGCCGGTCACGCTCCGGGTCGTCGACTGGGCCGACGAGGAGGGGGCGCGGTTTGGCAAGAGCCTGTTTGGATCGTCGGCCTGCTCGGGCAACCTTGACCTGGCCGAGGCTCGCGGCCTCGTCGACAAGGACGGCATCTCGCTGCCGGCGGCGCTAGTTGCGGTGGGCATCGACATCGAGCGGGTTAGAGACTGCGGCCGGGAGCTCGCCTCGGCGGCGGCCTACCTCGAGCTGCACATCGAGCAGGGGCCGGTGCTCCTCGATCTCGATCTGCCGCTGGGCGCCGTGCTCGGCACGTTCGGGGTCGAGCGGCACGCGATCACGTTCCGCGGCCAGGCGGCCCACTCCGGCAGCACGCCGATGCACCGCCGCCGCGATGCCTTTCTGGCCGCTGGCCGCATGGCTCTCGAGATCTACGAGATCGCCCGCCGCAGCGGGCAGGGCGTGTGCACGATCGGCTCCTGCACGACCAAGCCGGGGATCGTGACGAGCGTGGTCGAGGAGTGCCGGATCACGCTCGATCAACGGCACCTGGACCCGGTGGCTCTAGCGCGGATGCACGCCGAGGCGGTGGCCGCGAGCGAGCGATTCGCTGCCGAGGGAGATGTGTCGGTCGCGTGGGAACGGCTCTGGGCGATCCCGCCACGCCCCTTCGATCCGGTGCTCATCGATCTGGCCGACGACGCGATCCGCGAGACCTGCGGTCTGAGCCATCGGCTTCCCTCGGGGCCGCTCCACGACGCAGCGGAGATGGCCCGGGCTGGAATTCCCACGGCGATGCTCTTCGTGCAGAGCCTCCACGGGATCAGCCACAACAAGATCGAGGACACGCGGCGGGAGCATATCGAGTTGGCGGTGGCGGCGCTCGACCGGCTGGTTGCCAAGACGATGGCCCGGGTGGCGCAGGCGGCCGGCATAGACCAAGCCCCGCCCGGTTAG
>JBBEEF010000150.1:6251-8431 GCA_040880915.1 Pirellulales bacterium | reverse complement strand
CCCCCGACCCGCGTGTGGCGGTCACACGCCTGCCCGCACTGCGGAGAAGAAGACTGTCGTCTTCAGCGTACCGTCGCGGGCTGGGCGGCAAGCGGCGACTGCTGCGGCAGGCGGGCCTCGCAGGGGTGGAAGGCCGCCCAGACGGGATTGTGGTCGGAGACCTCGAGCGCGGCCTCGAGCGGCAGCCCAAAGGTAGTCTGGAGGTCGAGCACGCCCCAGGCGCCGAGGTATTCGCCCGTCTGTGGCCAGGCGAAGACGAGGTTGTCGTAGGTCTTCGTGCGGCGGGTGTTCGTGGTCGTGCCGGCGACCGCCCAGCCGATGTTGGGGATCCGCTTGAAGGCCGTGAACTGCGGCGGCCCGGCATTCAGGTCGCCGAGCATGATCACGTCGTCCTCGTCGGGGCGGGCCCGCTGCATCCCCTGGAAAACGTCGGCCAGCGCCTCGAGTTCCTGCGGCACCTCGTCGGGGTCGGTGTGGGTGTTGACGAGCCAGAAAGTAAAGGCCATGTGGGCCGGTTGCACGCGGGTGCGGAACCGGGCGCAGAGTGGCGGGCGATGGAGCCGGTCGGACGGGTCGGGAAACACCGTCGGCGAGGAGGGGTCGAGCTCGATTCGCGTGGTGTCGTAGATGAAGACATATTGCTCCTTGCTCACCGTGCGGCCCTCGCGGGGCCCGATATAGTGGGCATAGCGACTGCCGTCGGCGTTCACGGCCTGGACGAACCGTGGGAGGATGTCGTCCGACTTTGCCCGCACCTCCTGAATCGCGACGATGTCGAACTTCCGCACGACCCGGGCCAGAATCTCGACCACGTTCGGCTTCAACATCTTCGATTCGCCAAACACCTGGATGTTGAAGCTGCAGATGAGGACGGCGTCCCAGGGCTTGGACACCGGTTGGGCCCGGGCTGCCACCGGCACGACCGCCGCGGCGCACCACGCCACGGCCGCCAGGCACAGAAGCCGGCGTTGCCTGCGCTGCGGCACGCATGGACGAGATGACAACACGCATCTTGTATCGGCCCGCGGGCCGCGAGATCGTGCCGCCAGGAAGGAGGGCAGGCGGGGCGGAGTCTGCCGCCGGCCCGGAACAGCAAACCTGCGTGGCGTGGCAGCCCGTCGCTTGGGGCCGGGAAAGCCTCAGCTTCGAATGCCAGGTGCGGTGCCGAGTCGATTCGACTCCCTCCGACCCCCGGCTCCGCCTGGCAGCCGCGATGTCGGTTTTCAGAATCTGGAGCGTCCGCTAGCCGCCGATCGCCGTGATCGACTCGCCGGCAAGCCGCGCGAGCCGGGGATCGTCGCGGGTGGCGGCATGTCGCAGCGGCTCGACCGCGGCCGCCGCCGAGGGGCCGATCTTCCCCAGCGCCCAGGCGGCCCGCTGGGCCACAGCCGGGTCGACATCCTCCCCCAGTCGCCCGATCAGAACTGGCACCGCGGCCGCCGCACCTTCCCCAAGCCGCCCCAGGAGCGTGACCGCCCAATAGGCTGCCAGCGGATCTTCAGCAGCGGCCAGACCGGTGAGGTCGGTGGTGGTGTGGGCCGGCGGGCTCCCGAGCCCTTCAAGCGCCGCCACGGCCCACTCACGAATCCGCTCGTCATCGTCGCCGCACGCCCTCACCAGCGGCACGGCGGCCGGCGCGGCAGCCTCGCCGAGATGACAGAGCGTTTCGGCTGCGTCGGCACGCACGGTAGGGTCGCCGGCGGTGAGGGCGGTGGCGAGCGCGGCGAGGTCGGGGTGTTCAGTCATTGAGGTCTGCGACCGATCGGTTCCCGGTCGGCGGTGAATGTATACCACCGGGAGCATCCGGTCGTTGACACCAAGAGCGACGGTTCGGGGCCGCCCACAGCCCGTCGCCGGACGTTCGCCGCGGCCGTCCAGGCCGAAGCCTCACTCGATACTGGCTGTGGTCTCACTATCCATGCATTCGCGAGCCTTCCTGGCCCTCCGGCCGCACCTTCGGGCGGTTGTGCTCTACGCGGGTGTGGCAATAGAAGCCCTCGGCGCGAGCCGAGGGACTGTGACGTGGCGGAGAGCCGGGCTCCGCCATCCAGATGCGGCGCTCACTTCGGGCGGCATGGCAGGCGGGGTGGCGTTTTGACCCCAAGTCCCCGGGCTCGCGCCCCGGGGCTTTTATGCGGGCAGGGGTTTGCCCCTTGTCACGTGCGCCGGGCTGGCAAGTG
>JBBEEF010000150.1:0-6151 GCA_040880915.1 Pirellulales bacterium | reverse complement strand
GGCTTTTATGCGGGCAGGGGTTTGCCCCTTGTCACGTGCGCCGGGCTGGCAAGTGAGCGCAGGCAGGATGGCAATGGTGTTCGGCACGGCGGGTGTGGCAATAGAAGCCCTCGGCGCGAGCCGAGGGACTGTGACGTGGCGGAGAGCCGGGCTCCGCCATCCAGATGCGGCGCTCACTTCGGGCGGCATGGCAGGCGGGGTGGCGTTTTGACCCCAAGTCCCCGGGCTCGCGCCCCGGGGCTTTTATGCGGGCAGGGGTTTGCCCCTTGTCACGTGCGCCGGGCTGGCAAGTGGCTACCGTAGAGTTGTGAGGGCCACCGCGATCTGGGCGGCGATGCAGGCATTGCTCACCAGCAGCGCCTCGTTGGCCCGCAGGCTCGCTTCGCCGGTGAGCAGCCGCATTCGTTCGAGCAGAAACGGTGTCACGGCGCGGCCGCGAACACCGGCCACCTCGGCATCGGCCAACGCCGTTGCGAGAGCCTGGTCGTGGAGGTCGCTGGGCAGTTCGTGCTCGCCGGGAATCGGGTTGGCCACCAGGATGCCGCCCGGGAGGCCGAGGGCGATGTGCGCCTCGATCGCCGCCGCGGCCTCGGCGGGTGAGTCGCAGCGGGCATCCACGGCCAGGCCGCTCGACCGGCGATAGAACGCCGGAAACTCGTTGGTGCCCAGGCCCAGCACCGGCACGCCGAGCGTCTCGAGTGCCTCGCGAGTTCGCGGCAGATCGAGGATCGCCTTCGCTCCGGCGCAGACGACGGCGACGGGGTGCCGGGCGAGGGCGGCGAGGTCGGCTGACACGTCGCCTGTTTCCGTCGCCCCGCGGTGCACGCCGCCGATGCCTCCGGTGGCGAAGACCCGGATGCCGGCCCGGGCCGCCGCCCAGGCCGTGGCGGCGACGGTGGTCGAGCCGGCGATTCCCGCTGCTACGACGGCCGCCAGGTTGCCGGGGTTTACCTTCACCGCGTTACTCGCGGCGAGCGTTTCGATCCCGCGGGCGTCGAGGCCCACGTGGACCCGCCCGGCGAGGATCCCGATCGTGGCGGGCGTGGCTCCCGCCTCCCGCACGGCTGCTTCAAGGCCGCGGGCCACGCGGAGGCCGTGCGGTTGCGGGAGTCCGTGGGTTACGAGTGTGGTCTCGAGAGCCACGACGGGTCGGCCTGCGGCAAGGGCCGCAGCCACATGTTCCGCGATGATGAAACGGCTGCTCGTCATCCCGCCACGGCCTCCGGGCACACCACGAGAGCCTGCTCGGGAAACCAGGTGGCGAGCCGCTCCCGTGCGGCCTGTGGTGTTGCCCGCAGGAGCCCGCGGCTACCCCAATCCTCGAGCGCGAAGCTTGCCGAGACAACGCCCTGCGCCAGACTCAAGTTCACGTCGCCGCGGGTCAGCCATCCCGCCAGGAAGCCGCCGGCAAAGGCGTCACCGGCACCGGTGACGTCGACGACGCGATCCGCGCGGGCCTCCCAGGCGTACCGGTCACCGTCCTGCAGGTCGTGAACAACGCCGCCCCGCTCGGCCTGCTTCAGCACGAGCAACCGCAACCGGTCGGCTGCCAGATCACGAAGGGCCAGGCCGGCGTCGCCAGAGAGCCGGAGGTCATCCTCGCCCGCGAAGAAGGCGTCGACGGAGGCCAGCGGCCCCCGCCACTCCGCGGCGGTGTCGTCGCGGATGATCTCGAAGGGGTCGAGTGAGATAAAAGGCCGCCGCGATCTGCCACTGGCCTCGGGAGTGGTGCTGCGAGTGATGGCGGCGGCAAGTTCGGCTTGCCTGCTGAGCGGCATCGGCGCGAGGTGCATCCCGCTGGCGGCCAGCCACGCCGCGGGGATGTCGGACGCGACGGGCGACACCTCGGCATGCGACGGAACGTCGAGATGATGGATCACGCGGCGGGCCGAGGGCTCATGGAGCAACCAGGCCCGACCACCAGGCCGGCCCAATCGGCGAACGCCGGCGAGGTCGATGCCCCGACAGGCGAGGGCGTCGAGGCCGATCGCTGGATAGTCGCTCCCGACCACGGAGACGAGGCCGACGCGGGCGTCCCAGAGGCTGGCGGCGAGGGCCGCATGCAGGAGGGCGCCCCCCGGCTCCCCCAGAAGCGTGCGGCCGTCGGCGAGCACGATGTCGTCTACGAGCAGGTTGCCGAGCAGCACGAGCGTTGGAGCGGCGGTGTTGACGGTGGTGTTCATCATCATGATCGGCCGCGGGTGGCGTGGAAGGCAGCGGCGAGGCGGCCGACGGCGTCGCGGTCGAGCGGCAGCCGCCAGTCGCCCCGCTGCTTCACGGCCGAGCCCACGATCAGGCCATCAGCGGCGGCGAAGGAGGCCACGTTGTCGGCGGTCACGCCCGAGCCCACGAGCGTGGGAATGCCGACGGCGGCTGCCACGGCCGTGACCTCGGCCGGGTCGGCTGGCCGGCCGGTGGCCGTGCCTGTCACGATCACGCCGTCTGCCAGCGCGAACTCTGCGGCCCGGGCGGTTTCGGCGATGTCGAGGTCGGCGGTGATCGAGTGTGAGGAGTGCTTCTTCTTCACGTCGGCGAAAATGCGAACGTGCTCAGCCCCGATCGCGGCGCGGTAGCGGAGCAGCGGCCCGGCATCGGCCTCGACGAGCCCTTCGTCGGCGACGTGGGCGAAGACAAAACCCTCGACGCGGACAAACGCCGCGCCGCAGGCGAGCGCGACGGCGACGGCCTCCTCGTTGGCCGCGGCAAGCACCTGAACGCCCAGTGGCAGCGGCACCGCCCGGCGAACCTCGCGGCCGATCACGGCCATGGCCGCCACCGTCTCGGGGCCGACGGAGCCCCTGAGGTAGGGGCGGTCGAACATATTTTCGAGGATCAGACCATGGAATCCGGCGGCGTGGTACGTCGCCGCCTGGCCAACGGCGGCGGCGATCTGGTCGTCCCAGGAATCGGCCTGCGGGTCGAGCGCGGCCTGGCGGTGCCGCGGACTGCCGGGCAGCGGGCCGACATGCAGCATTCCGATGACCGCACGCGGCACGCCAAAAAGCAGCGGAATGATTCTGTCGTCGTCCATCAGCGAAGGGTGTACCAGACGCCGGCCGGGTGGTGGAGGTGCGGCGTTGGCCGCGGGACGGGCGCGGCGGATGAGGAGAGCCAAGCCGCTGGTTCGATCCGCCGGCCCGACTCAGGTTGACATATCGGACTCTCGCGATATATTTGAATTATCCCTAGCGATCCCGGAGAAGCACGCCCATGGCTTTGACGACCTCCTCTCGTCACGTTCCCGTCTTGATCCTCGGCGGCGGCACGGCCGGGATCACCGTCGCGGCGCGGCTGCGGCGGGCCGATTCGCGGCTCGGCATCGCGATCGTCGAGCCCTCTGCCGACCACTACTACCAGCCGCTGTGGACGCTCGTGGGAGCGGGTGTGTTTCCGCTTTCGGCCAGCCGCCGTCGCGAGGCCGACTACATCCCGCAGAACGTGACCTGGATCCGTGATCGCGTGGCTGAGATCCTGCCAGCCGCACATGCCGTGGTGACGGCCGGCGGCGAGCGAATCACGTATGACTGGCTCGTCGTGGCCCTCGGGATCCAGATCAACTGGTCGGCGATCCCGGGACTCGCTGAGGGTATCGGCACACGCGGCATTTGCAGCAACTATGCGGCACAGCACGTCGGCTACACCTGGGAGTGTATCCGTGGCTTTCAGGGGGGCACCGCCTTGTTCACGGCCCCGAACACCGCCGTCAAGTGTGGCGGGGCACCGCAGAAGATCATGTATCTCGCCGACGACGCCTTCCGCCGGCAGGGGGTTCGTGACCGCACTCGGCTCGTGTTCGCCTCGCCCGCCAAGGGGATCTTCGCGGTCGAGAAGTATCGCCGCACCCTCGCTGCGGTGGTCGAGCGGAAGGGAATCGAGACGGCGTTCCGCCACCACCTCGTGTCGCTCGAGCCCGACGCCCGCGAGGCGGTGCTCGAGAATCTCGACACGCACGAGCGGCTGACGATGACCTACGACATGATCCACGTCACGCCGCCGATGGGGCCGCCAGACGTCGTCCGCTCGAGCCCACTGGCCGACGAGCAGGGCTGGTGTGCGGCCAACAAACACACGCTCAGAAGCCCGTCGTATCCAAACGTGTTTGCGCTCGGCGATGCGGCCGGCCTGCCAACCTCAAAGACGGGCGCAGCAGTCCGCAAGCAGGCGCCCGTTCTCGTTGCAAATCTGCTGGCGGCGATGCAGGGTCGCCCGCTCGGCGGCTCGTATGACGGATACTCGTCCTGTCCGGTGGTCACAGGCTATGGGAAGATGGTGCTCGCCGAGTTTGACTATGACGGCAACCCGGCCGAGTCGTTTCCGTTCGATCAGTCGAAGGAGCGGTACAGCATGTGGCTCTTGAAGACGCAGGTGCTGCCGCGGCTGTACTGGCACGGGCTGCTCCGCGGCCGGGTGTAGGGCGGGGATTTGATGGGGGCCCAGCAGGGGATGGTCTGGCAGCCGTCAACCCTAAAACTCCGTATCAAACCGCAAGCCGAAGGCGTCGGTCAGGCTGTTGCCGACCCGTGTGTCTTCGAGAAACGCCCGGACGTAATTGAACTTCATTCGCGTGTACGGGTTGAGATACCAGTTCAGTCCCATCGTGAAGTCGGTCAGGTTGTTGCCCTGGATGTTCTCGTCATTGAGCACGATGTTGGAAAATCGTGCCGCCAACTCCCAGGCGCCGAGGCCCCACCGCTTGCCCCGCCCCGAGCGGAGGAGGAAGAACTCGTCGCGGACTGGCATCCGCGTGTGGATGCCGGCGTGACGGTCGTAGGGCCGGTGCTCGCCGGTCAGGAACCAACTCGCCTGGGCCATGTAGCCGTTGAAGAACAGGTTTGGCCCGTCGATCTGATCGACGAATGCGAAGGCATATTCCGACTGGAGCGACAAGGGACCGAGGATCAGGGCGAATTCCGGGTCGAAGAGTTGAAACGAGTCGGCGGGAATATCGCCGGTGTCGACGAAGATTGGGGCGAAGGGGGGCGTGCCGGGATTGCCCGAGGGAGACCCGAGCGGCTGGGACTTGCGGATTTCGGGCGTGTTGCGAAAGCGAACGCGGTTGTTTTCCGTGGCCCGGTAGCTGTATGCGGCGCCCAGGTGGAGGTAGGCGCGGCCGTCGGTGGCCTCGTCCCAGTAGGGCAGCCAGGTGCCCCGCATGGTGAGAGCCTGACCGCTGTCGAATGAGTCGTTACCGACGTTGTCGCTATTGGTCCGGAAGGTGCCGATCTGCCAGGTGGCCAGTTCGCTCTCGGCCCAGCCGAACGCCATCACCCCCATGTTGCGGGCAGGTGCGAAGGTGTCGACGAGCGATCGCTCCATAAACGTGTTGTTGCGATTCTGGGTTACCCGTTCGAGGCTGAAGGGCTCGAAGTAGTGGCCCACGCGGATGTTCTGTAGCCAGGGGATGTCGTTGACCTCGAGATAGTTGTCGAGAAACGCCGGCTGGTTGGCGAGCGCGAAGTCCACGCCCAGGGCGTATTGCAGTTGCTTCCAGGTCTTGCCGCGGGCGACAAGCCGCAGCCGCCGAAACTGCGTGCCGTCTTGGAGATCGCCGACGGCCGCGTGGCTCTCCGGATCCTGGCTGAAGTAGACGGTGTCGGCCTGCATTTGGCCGCCAAGTTCCATGGTCGGCTGGCCGTGCGGCGAGAGCTTGTTGGGCACGAAGTCGGTGTTTTTCTTCGCCTCGGGCTTGGCCGCTGCGGCGCGGAGTTCGTCGATCTGGGCCTGGAGGGAAGCGAGTTCTGCGGCGATGCCGTCTGGCAGCGTGGGCGTTGTTGGCGTTGGCAGTGGTTCCGCCCACGCGGCAGCAGCGCAGCCCAAGACCGCCAAGACGAAGGCGAGCATCGGCAGGCGGAGCGGTGTGGATGGAGACTCGGACACAGCTGGTTCCAGGCTGGGTGTCGCCGCGGCTCACGCGCGCACGACCCCATCTCACAATCGGCATAATCAGCATGACCGCTAAAATCACCGCAAGTCGCCTGGTCGCCCTACGCGACCCATCTTCACTGCGTTGCGATTACCTGCGGGGTCGGGGCAAGCCCTCCCCCTGACCCATAAAAGCCCCGGGCGCGAGCCCGGGGACTGCGGGAACAAACGCCACCCCGCCTGCCACCACGCACAGTTGACGTCACCCGCCTGCCACTTGACGCCACCT
>JBBEEF010000149.1:0-18532 GCA_040880915.1 Pirellulales bacterium | reverse complement strand
GAGAGTCTGTCGAACGCCGCAGTTTGTAGCATTTCGCCATCCGCCCCACAATACCTGGGGTCCGTGGACAGCCTGGGGGCCACCTGGAAAGAGGTCGCCGCCCAGTCCGGGAGGCAAAAACCATGGTTTTGGCCTTCTTTACGGAGGGCCTTCGGCTTGAATCCGTTGGCGAAACCTTGACGGTCGGCCGACGCTATGAGACTCGGCCTTGAGAGTCTGCTCACGCTCAATCTGCATGGCGAGATTCATGATGATGGAATAGGCAGAGGCCATGGCCGCAGGGCCATGCTCGATCAAGATCGCCGTGACGGCTTCGTCGACCGAAAACCCGCTGTGCGCCCAGGCGAGCATGTCGGCCGTAGCCTCGGGCTTGAGCAGTCTCGCGCGTCTGAACCACCGGATCAGTCGGCGGCGAACTCGTTCGGTGAGGCTGTCGAGGTCACCTGTGCTCATCGGCCGCGCCGGATGAAACGCGACGGCTGGCTCAGCGATGGTGGCCAAGTCGCCCGTCGTGTCGCCCTGAAAAACCCCGTCGGTGACGCACACATGCAGATGCACATGACGGTTGAGAAACTGGTGGTTCGAGAGGCGATCGTGCCGGCTTCCGCGTCGATATCGGCGGCCATGTCGCCGATCTCGGGACTCTTGGCGGAACTGATTGCGCCAGACGGCCGTTGCTGACCTATGCGGCCACCGGCGAGCGGGACAGCGGGCTGCTGTGGCGGGACGTGACGCCAGAGATGGTGAAGGACTTCGAGCGTCGCGACGACGATGGCGAGATTGGTTTGATTACCCCTGCATAAAGGACAGGCATCGATGGCAGATGAGCCTGAGAACAACAAGCTGGTTCGGTTTTTCTTGCCCCGAGGGCTCGATGCCGAAGCCATGGCCAAGGCGATCCAAGAGCTCCGTCCTGGAGCCCGCGGGCACCGTGCCGAACATCATTGCCAGGGATGGCCCTGTCAACGGATCATCCCGTGACGCGAATTCGCCTGCCGCCGAAGCCGGGCAGGTTCGTGCCGGCTTGGTTTCCGATGGAGTCCCGCAAGAGACCGCCCACGATCGCGGATCCGAGCCTGATGCCGGAGGGGGCTGAGTCTCCTGGCTGCACCGCGTAGCGGAAGGTGAGCGTTCGCGTGCCCGATCCGCGGACATAGGCCGCAGTGCGAACGATCGGCCCCAGGCCGAGTTCGATGGCGGGAACGCCGGTCACGAACACCGGCCGGCTGAACGTCACACGAAACACGAGATTGGATCCGGCTCGATAGGTCCCGGCGGCGGGGCCGGCGAGAGCCTGCACTATGGCGACACGGCCATCGATCCGGGCGTTGGTCCTGATCGCGCTGGGGCGGACGAGACGGGCCGCATTGCCCCCCGCATCCACCAGGGATGAGAACGCCGCAAGCCGGATTACCCTGCTCGCAACCACGCCGGTCGCGGCGAAGTCTCCGGGACCGACAGAGTACGAGAAACTGAGGCTCGTACTGCCGGATCCAGCCGTGTAGTTCGCCTGCCGCAGCTGGCCGCCGACCGCGAGCACCATGAAGGGTAAGCCGGTGACCGTCACCGGCTCGCTGAAGGCCACAGTGAAGGTCACCGGCGAGCCGATTCCATACCAACCAGCTGCGGGTCGGCCGACGCGGACGATCGTGGGGGCGACGGTGTCTACGACCGGCGCCGGCCCGGCCGCCGCCGGCAGGACGAGAGCCGAGGCCGTGCCTTGGCTGTCAGTGATCGTCGCGCCGGCCGACAGGTCGATCGCGGCCCCGAGGCTGACGCCCGCGGAGGCGTCGCCTGGCTGCACAAGGTATTGGAACAGGAGGGTTCCGGTTCCGGAGCCCGAAACATACGTCGCCGTCCGGCCGGAGTTCATCAGCAGCGGGATTTGTGGGACGCCGGTGACCGTCACTGAACGGGTGAAGGTCACCGCCACCTGGATAGCCTGGCCGGCGCGGTACCCTAGCGCGGAGAAAGCCGCGGCCATTGCAGCCGGTGCGTTGGCGATCCGGATCCCTGAGCCGTCGGCGGCCGGAAGTGCGAGGCTCGTGGCGTTGTGGCCGAGATCCCGGAGCAAGGCACCGGCGGGCAGCGTGATCGCCCTCGGCATGACGAAGCCGTCCGGAGCCACGTCGTCTCCTTGGATCGTATACACGAAGACAAGCTGCGTCGCCGTGGAACGGTCGGCCACGTAGGCGGCCGACCGGGTGGCCGAACCAACGCCCAACTCGAGCACCGGCACCAGCGGGCGGACCGACAGCCGGCTCGGGACCGCGACCGCCTCGGCAAACGTCACCGTGAAGGATAACTCTGTACCGACCGGATAGACGCCGGCAGAGGGGAGTTGAATCCCGGTGGCTTGCGCGAGCGTCGTGCGAACGAGCGACCCGCCCGTAAGCGACCAGCCATGGGCCAGTGATGTTGGCGTGCCTGTGATCCCGGTCGCATCGACACCGAGGAGGTTCGCGCCGGCGAAAGACGCGCCTGCCAGCACGCTACCCGTCAGATTCGAGTTCGAGAGGTCGGCGCCAGCCAGGTTCGTCCCCGTCAGATTCGCCCCGCTGAGATCGACCCCCGAGAGGTCGCGGCCGACGAGGTACATCCCGGAATAGTCGCCGCCGGGGCCCAGCAGCCGGCTGCCCACCAGGGCCCGGCCGGCCGGCACGGTCGTTGTGCCGGCGTCGTTGTCGATGCCGCCACCAAAAATCGAAAACGGCGTGGGAGCATGACTGCCGATGACGAGGTGGGCTCCGTCGATGGCGACGTTGCCACGGGCGGCGGTGATCGAGGCCAGCGCCGACCGGCCAATCGTGACGGCAGCCCCCACGCCGGTGGTGGCGAGCATCACGCTGCCCCCGCGGGCGGCCCGGACGTCGGCGTCCACCTCGACTCCCGTGGCACCGATGATCCGCAGATCGAGGCCTTCGAGCAGCGACACCACGGCAGCCGTCCGAGCTGCCACATGGAGCTGCCGCGGAGCGATCCCCCGGAAATCGATCGCCACGTGGGCGTCGGAGTCGTGGAGGGTCAGCTTCCGGAACTGGCTCACCGGGATGGCGAACGTGCCGCCGTTGTCGGCGGTGATGCCGCTCCCCGTGAGGCCGATTGCCCGTGCGACAGACTCTCGAATCGTGAGCTGGTCATCGGCCGCCGCATCGACACCGGTGATGGTCACCGCTGTGTTCGCCTGGAACGCGTCGATGAGGACGTGATTGCGACCCGCGCCGAGGTCGAGCTCGACGGGCTGGTAGCCGGCGGCGAATGTCACCTGGTCGTGCCCCGCCCCGAGGATGATCCGGGCCGGGCTGGCCCCGGTCCAGGAGAGCACGTGGGTTCCGCCGAGCGTCACGCTGTTCGTGGCACCGAGCGTGACGGCCAGCGGCTTGGTCACCTGCGAGAAGTCGAGCGTGGCTCCGGCGAAGACGTCGGCGTCGGCCGAGTCGCCGCCGAAGCTGTCGTCGAAGGTAAAGGTGAAGCTGCCTCCTTGAGCCGCGGTGAAGGAATCCCGGCCCGCGCCACCGATCACCTGGGCGATCCTGTCGCCGATGCTGATCGCGTCGTGGCCGTCGCCGCCGTGGAGGATGTCGTTGATCCCGCCACCGAAGATCGAGTCGTTCCCGCGGCCGCCGGTGAGCGTATTGAGGCCTCGGCCGCCCCGGATCGTGTCATGCCCATCGCCGCCGTCGATCCGCACCGGCGAGAGTACGCCGGTGGCATCGACCGTGTCATCGCCGTCGCCGGCGAGGCCGAGGATATTCGTCACGCCCGTGTAGACCTGCGGCGCGGGGATGCCCTGGGCGTCGACATACTGGGCGACACCCTCGACGTAGAACTGCACGCTCACCGTCTCGTTGCCCGCCACGCCGCCGAGGTGACGAAGTTCGAAGTGCTCGTCGATCACGTGGGCCGTGGCCGCCCCGCGACGGGCCGCCGTCGGCCCCATGTTCAAAAACAGCGACCCGACGTCGGCGGCAGACTCCTTCGGCGGGGCGGGGTCGTTCTTGATGTCGAAGATCGTGTAGCTGCCGAAGTCATGGCTCCAGATGTTTCGCCATTTGAAAGGCAGGTAGAGCTTCAGGTAGGCCTCGGCCGAGACGCTGCCGGTAAACTGGAAGTCGAACAGGTTCAAGGGCGTGGAGAAGTTGTCGCCCGCAAGCTGGATCATCTCCTCGAGCGTCAGCCGGCCATCGCCGCCGGCATTGGGCGTCATCACCATGTCGACATTGAAGAAGCCGTCGACGCCGGCCTTGGCCGCCCCACCGTTGAGCTGGGCGCCGAGCGCGAGGTATCCCCCGGCTTTGATCTTCGTGGCGGAGCCGTCGATGAACAGCCCCTTTTCGATCACGTCGAGGGCCAGCGACTCGAGCGCCGCCGGGGACAGGAAGCTGTCGAACGACACCGTGTCGGAACCGCCCGTCGAGGTGGTCGGGAGGCCGACGTCGGCCGCGATTGCCGACTCGAGCGCGTCGATCCAGAGTTCGAGTCCGGCCGTGGACATGCCCACCGCGAGCGTCGCCGAGGCGTTCACGCCGCCGCCGAAGGTCATGGAGAGGGGTGGGGCGATTGGATAACTGGCATCGAGACTGAAGTTGGCCGAGAGCGTGGGGAACGTGATCGTAAACAGGGTGGCCGTCTGGCCGGTGAGCATGTCGACGAGCGAGTTCACGTTGAGCACGTCGAAGGAGATCCCCAGGCCGCCGGAGACGCCGTAGGACGAGTTGGCGTTGACCACCTTGCCGGCAGCATGCGTGAAGGGGTTGCTGGCCGAGCCCTGAAACTGGCCGAGGTAGGAGTTGATCGCCCCGGCAGTCTGGTTTTGGGTGGGCAGCGAGGCGGTGGCTTTTGTCGGCTTGGCAAGGGCGGTCGAGCCGTTGCGGAAGTCGTCCGCGAAGCTCACCGCCGCAGCGAGCGGCACGCGATAACTCTGCCCCGGATTCTGGTTGATGTAGTTCACGGCACTCGTGATGTCGTTGACCATCGTGGAGATCGCCGCCACAGCCTTGACGAAGCCGAGATCGGCCCCGCCGAACCGGTTGGCCAGGCCGAGCAGCGACGTGTCGCCGCCGATCACGTCGCTGAGGACCGGAATCTGCGTGTCGAGGGCGTTGATGAAGGGCTGGAGGCCGCTGGTGATCGGGCCCAGCCGGGTGGCGATCGGCGCCATGTAGTCGGAGATGAACGAGCCCAGGTCGACATAGAAGTTGTCGTAGCTGACGGTCGGATGGCTGAGTCCTGCCGCCCACGTGACGCTCATCGTGTTGCCAAACCCGGGGAGTGCCCCAGCCATCCCACCACCGGCGATCTGCAGTTCAAGGGCGATTTCCAGGCCGATCACGGGCGTACTGAGCGTGGTCTGGAAGAAGCTCGACGCGGGGAGCGTGTTGATCTCCTTGAGCGTGATCCGCCCATTGTCATCGGGATCGGTGAGCGTGGTGGTGAAACCCATCGAGAAGATGTCGCCGACGTCGGCCGACATCGTGCCACTCAGGATTCCAACCGTGACGGAGTTGGTGAAGTTCGCCGCCGGTCCGGCACGGAGCGTGCCGGAGAACTGATTGCCGGCATCGGGGATGACAAAAAATCCGTCCAAGGCGTCGATGCCGAAGGAGAGGTCCACCGTCGCGGTGCCGCTGGCGGTGAGATCAAGCGCCGAGGGGGCGGTGAACGTGATCGGCAGGCCCGGCATCCCGAGCTCGAAGGGAATCTTGGTGGCCTCCAGCGTGTAGTCGATCACCAGCGGGAAGGCGACCGAGCGGACGGTTTGCGGATCACCCGCCCCGTCGAAAAAGGATTCAGCCGCGGCGTTGTAGGTGAGCACGTTACCGGCGGCGTCGAAGAAGCTCGGCAGGCTGCCGCTGGTCGTCCCGCCCGTGATCGCACTGACATAGCTGCCCGTCGTGAACGCCAGCGAACCGTCGAGCACCAGGCCGGGCGTGGCCAGCACGACGTTGTAGGCGGTCGTGGCCTCGTTGTAGAGCTGTTCGGCGGCAGTCTCTTGGCCCACCGACGGCGTGCCGATGCTGACGATCGGCTGCCCGTAGCCCGACCCGCCGGAGGAGATCGTGATCGACACGACCTTGAAGCCGCCATTGCCGTCCTCCCCCATCACGGCAGTCGCCGTGGCTCCCGACCCGGTGCCGGCCAGGTCGATGATCGCAACGGTCGGGGTCGCCACATACGACTCGCCCGTCTGGGTCACGGTGATCAAGTTGATCACACCGTCGCTCACCGTGGCGGTGGCCGTCGCACTCTGGTCGCACTGGGGCACGAAGTCGGGGAGCGTGGCGGCGACGTAGGCGGCGATCGCGTCGTAGGTCGAATAGGCGGCCGCAAACTCCTTCGCACCGTCTCCTACGACGACCTGCGTCTGGCCGGCCATCGCAGCCTCGAACGTGCGTGAGAAGGCGGCAGACAGGCTCCGGAGGTTCGTCTGAAAGACGGCGGGGTTGCCGATCGCGTCGGCCAGCGAGAGCGAGGCGATCGCGTCGTTGGTGATGTCGGGCAGGCCGAACGCGACCGTGGCGCTCGCCCCCGGTACGAGGAAGCCCGCCAGCGGGGCGGCTGCCGCATTTCCGCTGCCGCCGATCGTGAACGTGCCCGAGTAGCAGGTGGAGGTCGGGTAGTAGACCGGGAGCTCGGCCGAGTAGCTGCCGCCTGTGACGCTACTGGCCAGCGAGGCGGCGGTGAGATCGGCTGCCAGCGTTGCCGCCGCGAGCGTGGTGGCGAGGCCGCCGTCGGTCAGCGACACCGTGGCTGTCGTGGTCGCGTCGGCGTCGAACAGAACCGGCATCGTGCCGAGCGTGCCCTGGAAGTCGAGGGCCGCTCCGACGATCTCGATGTCGGAGAGCACCCAGGCCCGGGTAGAAGCGGAGCCCTCCACGTAGCCTCTTGTCGAGTAGGCGAGGCTCGTGCCCGAGCCCGACGAGGCCAAAAGCGCACCAAACGGCGCCTGCCACGAGGCCGTCAGCGACACCGTCAGGTCGCCGGTGTTGGCGGCAGGCACGACAAGGTTGGCGAGCATGCTCTGGGCCGCGGGCAGGCCACCGGCGAGGGTCGCCAGCGAGCCGACGTCGAGGGCGATCTGCGTGGTGCCCGCCGCGGAGTGGATCCAGTTGACTGCCGGAACGAGCGTGAGTGCGAAGCCCGTACTGCCGCCGGCAGACGCGGCTCCAAAGGCCGGTGTGAACACGCCCGTGCCACTGGCCCAGTCGATCAGGGCATCGAGGTCGGCCGGCAGCTTGCCCACGAGATCGCTCTCGATGCTTGCCACGAAGAACTCCGAAAATCCGGTCAGGTCCTGCAGGCTCGCCGACACGAACGGCATGGGATTGGCGAGCAGGCCGGCGGTGTCGGTGGCGGCGAGGACGGCGGCGACCGACTCGAAGGCCGGCGCCAGATCGGCCGCCCCGATGAAGAGCAGTCCTTGGGCTCCGCCCCAGTTGGCGTCGGTGAGCGTCGCCGCAAACCCGCCGCCGGCCGCCGTCTGCGCTGAGAGGGTCAGCTGCGGCGTGCCGGTCAACTGGCCGCCGATCAGGGCCTCGACCGCATCGCTGACCGTCGCCCCGAAGGTCAGATCGTAGGCGTCGATCACCGCGGTCGTCGTGGCGTTGGCACGAAGCAACTGGTCACTGGTGAGGATCGACTGCCAGCTGCCGAACGACTGAAACACCCCGGGCGTGGTCTGGAGCGTGAACGACACCTCGGGCGTGAAGTTTTCGGCGGTCAGCGCCAGGTCGAGGTAGCCCACCTGGGCCGAGCCGGTGAAGCCCGGAGCGGCGCTTGTGCCGACGAGATCCATCGCGAGATCGACGTTACCCAGCGTCACCGCGCCGACGTTGGCGACTGACCAGGCCGAGGCGGGGAAGAGCGCCTGCCCGACGAGCGAGTCGTTTGATTGGGCCGACACATACCAGACGAGCGGCGCATTGCTCGCGGTCGGCATCACGATCGCCAGATTCTCGGCGAGCGCGAGCGTGGGTGAATTCTCGCCCAGCAGTGGAGCGAGGTAGGCCTGGAGCGTGTAGATGTTCGCTTCGGTCGAGCCGCTCCCGCCGACGAGTCCCGTCGCCGCCGCGTCGGCCAGTTGGGTGAGCTGGTCGATGAGCTGGTATTGCAGGCTGATGCCGCTGCTGGAGGAGGTGGTGGTGGACCAGGTGGAGCCGTCGAGGAAGAAGAAGACGTGGCTGACCTCGGAGGGCCCCTGCGGGGCGGCCGAGATGTCGACCCAGGGGGCGTCGATCGTGATCACGGGGCTCGAATAGCCGGAGCCGTAGCTCGTGAACACGATGTCGACGACCCGCCCGCCTTCCATCACGGCGTAGGCGGCCGCCCCGCTGCCAAAGCCGGTCGAGTCGGTGATCGTGATGGCCGGTTGAGCCTGGTAGAGCACGCCGGGGCTCGTCATCACCGCCCGAAACACGCCGTTGGTGACCGTGGTCGTGGTGGTGCCGAGAAACGTGAAGTTGGGCAGGCCGGGAATCGCCAGCTCGATCGTGGGCGCGGTGTAGCCGCTGTTGAGCGTGGCCGGCGGCCCGATCGTCACGACCGGATTGACATAGCCGCTGCCGCCGGAAGCCAGCGCGATGGTGGTCACGACGCCGTCGGCCGAGACGGTCGCCGTGGCGGTCGCGCCACGGCCACCGCCGCCGGCATCGGTGATCGTGACCGTGGGGGGCGACGACGCCGAATAGGTGGCCCCACCCAAGGCGAGGCTGATCGCCGTCACAATGCCGTTGCTGGCGGTGGCGGTGGCGGTGGCCTGATAGTCGCCCACGGCGATCCCGGTGATCAAGCCGGAGTTGTCGGTGAGCACCGTGGCGGTGGCGCCGACACCGGTCGCATCGACGACCGTGGCGGTGGGCACGGGCACCAGATCCATGGCCGTGCCGGTGATCACCGTCGGTGCCGCGACGGTGATCCGGGGGCGGACGTAGCCCGAGCCTGCGGCGGTGATCGTGATCCCGGTCACCACGCCGCCGGCGATCGTGGCGCTGGCGGTTGCCCCCGCTCCGCTGCCGGCTTCGTCGGTGATCGTGACGGCGGGCGCGGCGGCGTAGAAGGCTCCGCCGTTGACCACCACGCCGCCGGTGACACTGCCGGCCGCCCAGCGGGCCGAGACGGTTGCCGGGGCGTTGCTGCCCGAGATCAAAAAGATTGGAGCCGTGTAGCCGGATCCGGCCGTGCGGAGCGTCACGCCCTGCAGGAGGCCGGTATTGGGATCGAGGTTTGCAATCGCCGTGGCGCCGGTGCCCGTGCCGGCGGCGTCGGTGATCGTGACCGTGGGCGCCGTCGTGTAGGTCTGCGCGCCCGCGGCGACGCTGATCACGTCCGACACGTAGCCATCGATGCCAAACCGCTGGCTACCGGAAGAGACGCTGATGGCAGACAGCACGCCGGTGGTCACCGGCAGGGCCACCGCCTGCTGCTGCTGGTTGGTCAGCGTCACGCCGGTGGTCATCACGCCGGCATCGAGCGCGAGCGTGAACTGGCGGGTGGCCGTGATCGATGCCGGCACGTCCTCCGAGCCGGCGAGGGCAAGCCCCGAGACGCCGGGCACCGCGAGGGCGGCGATCGCCTCGGCTTCGATGGCAAGCTCGCTGGCGGCAGTGGAGATGTCGGCGTAGCTGACACCGATTGCCAGGCCACCGGCATATTGGACGCTCGCCAGACCCGCGGGGCTGGCGGCCTGCGTGGCCTGGGTCAGGAATGTGGCGGCGTAGGTCCGGCCGGAGGAGACCCCGACCTGAGGTCCGGTGGCCGCCGCGGCAAACACTCTGCCGATCGCCAGACTCGTGCCGAGCCCGTCCGACACGAGCCAGTCGCCGCCGCTGGTGCTCGCGGCCCGGCCGACGACGCCGGGGAAGGCCGCCGTCGGCGCGATCGCCCCGCCGGTCGCAATCTGCACGTCCACGGTCGAGAAGCCCATCACGTAGCGACCGGAGGCTGACAGGCCTGAGAGCAGCGCGGGGGCGAACTCCACCGGCAGCTGCGCCACGCCGGTCGCCGAGAGCAGCTGCGAGGTCGCCGCCCCGACGAGCGTGTAGGTCGGCGCGGCCGATGTGCCGCCCACCGCAAACACCAGTGGCGTGATGAACGCAGAGTCGACGCTGGCCGGGAGTTCAGCCTGCACCTGCATCGCCGTCGGCAGAAAGCCGGCGGTGAAGGTCGTCGCCGCGTCGATCATCACGCTGCCGGAGGTCGCATCGAAGGCGGCGGCGTTGCCGTCTCCTACGGCGCTGCCGCTGGTCGTGGAGGCGATGATATCGAGCGAGTGGACCGCCGCGGCCGACATGGTCGCCGATGAGCCGGCAGACACGGCGGCCGACGTGGCGGCCGATCGCCAGGTGCCGGTGGCGGTCGCGGTGCTCTCTAGGGCCACCACTCCGGTGGCGGCGTCCTGATAGCCGAACAGGTAGGTCGCCCCGGGCGTGAGGCTCCCGAGCGTGGGGAAGAAGACGGCCGCCTCGTTGAGCCCGACTGCCATCACCTCGATCGCGGCACCCACCGCCGCCACGGTGTAGTCCGCGCTACCCGTGGATTCGAGCAGCACCGGCGTGATCGTGCCCGTCGCGTTGGCATACAACCGCACCGCGGTGGGCACGAAGGCAGTCGTGTAGGCGGCGCCAGTGAAGGCGTAGGTGCCACGCGCGGCGGTGTCGGTGTCGGGCCGGGCCACCGAGCCGCTGCCAGCCTGAGCGAGGCCGGTGAAGGCGGCGAGGGCATAGCTGCGGCCGCTCGTGAGCTGCGTGCCCGACGACTGGCCGAAGGTCTCCCCGAGGGCCAGCGACCCGCCGGTGGCGGAGGAGAGACTGCCGGCCGTGGCCAGCCAGCTGCCGGTGCCGGTCTCGAAGTCGCCGCCGATCGTGCCGGTGAAGCTTGCGGTCGTGGAGATCGCGGCGGCCGCCACGCTCATCGCCCGGTCTGTAAAGCCGAGCACGTAGGTCGCCGCGGCGTCGGCGGCGAACTCGGGCAGCACCAGCGGCCCGGTCTGGAGCCCGGAGCGGGTGACGGCCAGCGACTGGCCTGCGGCCACGAGTGTGTAGGTCGCCGTCGCACCGCTGCCGGTGACGGCAAACACCAGCGGTGTCACTGACCCGCCCGAACCATTCGCCACGAACTGGATCGCGGCGGGCATCGTTGCCGCGGTAAAGGTCGTGCCGGCCGCGATGGCCACCTGGCCCGGCACGGTGTCGTTGTCGGGCAGGGCCGTCGGCGGGGTGGCATCGCCGACGAGGTTGTGCTGGTTGAGCACCTCGAGCAGCCCGCGAAGCGTGGCGAAGGTCGGCGCCGAACTGACCTCGGCGGTGAGGTTGCTCGAGAGCACGACGGCGTCGAGGGCGGATGCGGCGGTGCCCGTCGCGTCGCCGAGGCCCTGGAAGGCGATCGTGTGAGTGCCCGCGGTCAGGGTGAGGGTGGGGGTCGTGAACTGCTGCCAGGCGGCCGTGAGCAGATCCTCAGCGGCCACGGTCATCACCACGGTGCCGTCCACCAGAATGTTCAGGCCGTTGGCCGTCACACCGCCGTCACTCCGCTGGATCGCAGCAAACGAGAGCTGGTAGGTGCCGGCGGGGAGGTCATAGAGCGTCTGCGTGATACTGCCTTGATCCTCGACAAAGGCGGCCTGCTGGCCGTCGGGGGCGAGCGGCGAATACCACTCGCTGCCGTTGCGGGCCAGGCCCGAGGTGCCGGTGAACACCCACTGGCCGCCGGATGGATTCGTGATGAAGGGCGTCGTGCTCGTGCCGGCATAGGGCCCCTCGAAGCTGCCGTTGCCCAACTCGAGGGCGGCGGTCTGCTCGGCGAAGAACCCCAGCGCCGACAGGGCATTGGCCGATCGGGTGCCGATCTGGTAGCCGCCCGTCGTCGGGTTCAAGGGCGTCATCGTGAAGCCGGTGATCGAGGCGTCGGTGGCGTAGAACTCGAGGAAGCCAGGGCGGCCGGGGGTCTCCCGGCAGGCGAGGCCGGTGCCGGCGAGCTTTGCGGTGAAGTGGGCGGCGATGCCCGCGGCCAGCAGCGGGCTCGTCTGGCTGACAGCGGGGGAGTCGGTCGCGAGGTTGCCGAGCAGATCGACGGAGCTGCCAGTCGACCCCCGGCTGACGGCAAACGTGGCCCCGTAGTTGTTCACTGGCAGCCAGCCCGAAACCCGGCTGAAGGCCGGAATCACGAGCAGGCTCTCGGTGAGCAGCCCGGCGACATCGTCGAGCCCGGCTCCCCAGTCGTACGCGACGACGTCGCTTGAAAATGGCACCGTCAGCCACGACGAACTGCCGATGCCCGAGAGACTGCCACCGGTGCTGTGCAGGCCCGTCGAGATGAGCGCCGGCACGTCGAGCTGCGCTAGCGACAGGTACTCACCCATGTTCGCAAGCCTCCAGCTCGGCTGGGTGTAGCTGCTCGTGGCGGCCCAGGTGCGGGTCGACGTGGGGAGCGACACGGTCGGTGCCGAGGCACCCGTGGGCAGGGGCTCGCCTGCGACCTCACCTGCAAGTGGCAGGCTGGCCGCGACCGTGATCGTGCCCGAGGAGGGAAAATAGCTCGCCGATGCCTGCGCATAGCTGAGCGCCGCGACCGTCGAACTCGTCGCGGTCGTGCCGCCAGGAAGCGTCGTGGAGGAACTCGCCGACTTGAGGTACGCCGCGGCCGTCGCCGAGAGGGAATACGAGCCAGCGGCGATGGTTGTATCGAGATAGCCGAGCCCGGCATCGAGGTCGAGGTCGGTCTCAGTGGCGGTCGCAGCCCAGGAGGTGCTGATTCCCGCCAGGAGATTGCCCGCGTTATTGAGGGCGAGCGTGAGCTGGAGCGTGCCCGAGGCCGTCACGGGGATCGTGGCCGTGGGCCCGCGGCGCAGCTTGAGAACCTCGTCCAGGCTGCCTGTGGAGACGACTGCGTGGTAGGTCTGCGAGGGGTTCCAGGAGAGAACCACGCCGTTCTGGGCCACGAGCGACGCCAGGGAACTGCTGGCGATACGCGTGGATGCCACGGGGCTACCGGCGGAATCGATCGTCATCCGGGTGGCGTCGTTGCCGTTGCCCGAGGCGTCGACGAGCGTGCTGCCGCCCGTCTCATCCGCCTTATAGGAAGCGAGCAGGCCGGGGGGTTTGCCCTGGAGCGAGAGGTTGTAGTTGGCGGCGATCTCCGTGGCCGAGAGGGCCCGCGACCAGATCCGCAGTTCGTCTTGCTGCCCCTGCCAGACCGGATCGGCGGCATTGTTGCTGCGGCCCCACCAGTTCGTTTCCCGGGTGGCGTCGGCAACCGGTGCAGCAAGCGTGAAGGTGTCGGTCCGCGTGCCGTTGACATAGAGCTCGGCCGTGCTGCCGCTGACGACCGCCGACACGTGAGACCAGGTGTTGCTCGGGCGGGTCGTGGTCGAGGCGTAGGTGCTGCCCCCGAGGCCAAGGGTCAGGGCACCGCCGGCAAGGAACAGCGAGATGTTGTTGCCGCCGGCGTTTTCAGCCTCGCCCAAGTCCACGATCCGCTGATTACTTGCCGAGAGATCCGAGCTGTTGAACCAGGCCTGGATCGTGAAACCGTCCGCGGAGCCTAAGGCGAGTTCGGGCAGCTGGGCGAAGAGCGGCTGGGCCGTGCTGCTTTGCAGGGCGGAGCCGGCAGAGGTGGCGGAGCCGGCCGTCGCGGGGAGTATGTCGGCCGTCCAGGTGCCGCTCGCGGCGATCGCGTTGGCGACGGCCTGCACGTCGGCCACCGTCGGGAACGGGTAGGCGGTGTCGAAGCTGCTCCAGGTCGTCTGGCCATTGCCCTCGACGTCGAGACCGAGGATGTCACTGAGCCGGACTGGGAGCATCTGGCCGAGCGACACATCAAGCCCGGGCACCTGCGGAAGGTCATCTTCGGCAAGTCGCAGACTGTCGGCCACCGTGGCGATGCCAGAGAAGGCGAACAGGCCGCTCTCGGTGGCGGAGACGAGGCTTGGGCCGAAGGCGTTGGGGTTGTCGAGCGGATTGGCGCTGGCGATCAGCGGGTTGTCGGCCGGAAGATAGACGAAGTTTTTGTAGCCGGTGCTGAACAGGTCGTTGATCGTCGCCGAGCCGAGCACGTCGGGATTGGCCCAGGTGCCGATGTAGGGGACGAACGGCGCGGCCTGCTGGTAGTCGCTCTGCTCGATGATCTCCTCGGTCGAATACCAGAGCGTGCCGTCGGGCTTGTAGGCATAGATCCAGAGCGATTCGCCGCGGATCAGGATGCCAAACGTGGCGAACTGCTCCATCGGGGCGCCGCCGATGTCGGTCCATTCCCCGAGTACCGTGTTGGAATAGGTGGTGTCGGTGGTCCAGCCGGTGAACGGGCCGCCGTTGCCCTGGCCGGTCGGCAGATTCAGCTGCGGCCCCACCTTTCCGCCCCCGTTCCAGCGGGTCTCCATGATGTCGATCTCGCGGCTCCAGCCCGCTGGACCGCCATCGGGGCTGCCGTCGGCGTAATACTCCGGGCCCACCCGCGGGTCCTTCCGCTCAGCGAGATAGAAGGTCTCGACGAACGAGTTGTCGGAGGAGCCCGTGGAACCGATCTTGATGTCCATCTGCCAGAGTCCGTCGAAGCCCGAGCCAGGGCCGTAACTCGCCTGGTAATTGGCGTCGAGGGCCGCCGGAAATGCGCGGCTGCCGTAGTTCGTGCCACCGCCGGAGTCGAGGGCTGCATTCGACTGGTAGGCCGCTCCCCCTTGGATCGTCCAGCGGCCGGCTTCGGAGCCATAGTCGAGGGCCCAGAAGCTCTGTCCCGGAGTCGCCGCGGGGCTCGTGTTGCCCATCCCGCTGGTCCAGCCATCGTTTGAGATCACAGCGGGCGCGAGGTCGATCGTCACATTCTGCCAGTTGACGGTGTAGCCCGCTGCCGCGGAGTCAGCGCTGTTGTAGTTGAAGGTGGCGAGATTCTCGGTGTCGTAGAGATAGTCGTTGCCATTGTCAGTGCCCGACGCAATCACCGAGTGGCCAAGGATCTCCGTGCCACCCGCGGTGAGAATGTCGAACTCGAAGCCAGTGCCCATGATCCCGCCGAGACGGCCCCCCGCCGGGATCACGGTGCCCACCGCGGGGCTGGCATTTGCTCCTGAGACCGCCGTGATCTCGAAGTCGTAGGGGGAGTCGTTGTTCCAGCCCCATTCGGGCAGGACGACTGTGACCAACTGGCCTATGATATAATACGGTACGTAGTTGACGTTGCTCGAGTAGCTCTCGCTGTAGGTGAACCTCAGCAGGCCGGTGCTGTCAGTGAGGCCCCAATTGTCGTTGCTGTCTTTCGCCGAAGTCACCGATGCCGTGCCGATCGATGTTCCCGCGTCGCTGGGATCGCTGCGGATGTCGATCGAGTAGGTCGCGAACACGGCGTTGCCGTAGTTGAGGCCCGGCATGATGACCGAACCCTCGGCAGGCTGGAGATCCTGTCCGCCCTGCTCCGTGCCCTGCTCGAACACGAGGGCGTAGGTGTCGGAGGTGTTGACGAGGTTATAGAGCGCGTAGTTCGCCAGCATCGCCCGGGTCTCGAGCCGTTCGATTCCAACGGCCTTGGTGCGGAGTCGCTGGAGGCGTTTTCGATCGCGTTTGGTGCGGCGGAGCGGGTCTCGGCGGAGGTTCGAAAGCATGCGCGGAGGGTCTCGTGAAGAGGGAATGCCGGGGGCGACGGCAGCGGCCCCAGTGACAGGACGGCGCAGCGACCGACCGCCACGCCCCAATAATACGGCCATCCCGCTCCAGCAGCGACTATTTTTGGTGCATCAAACGGGCGTTTCGTGCATGAACCGGGGGAATTCTTCAGCGGCAGCAGGTTCTTGTTCGCAATGACCGACCCGTCGGCCGCTGCTCTCCCCTGCGTGCCTCCACCGCCCCTGACTGGGTCACCGGCAGTTCCACGGCTCGCTTCCTCGGCGAGCCGATCGGCACCTGTCGCAGCCGGAAGTCGCTCCGGCTCGGCGTCCGCTCAGAAGTCGCCTTCATCGAGGAGGGCGTTGAGCCGCAGGGTCGAGACTCGTCCCAGGGTCAGGGGCTCGACGCCGGCCCCGAAGAAGACAACCGTCTTGCCCCGCGCCGTCCACTCCGTTCCCGAGACGAAAGCCAGGTGGATCACCTCGGAGCGGCTGACGCGGGCAAAGGACTCCATCGGCAGGTCGGCCAGCCACTCCCCCAGCCGCCGGCGGAAGATCAGCAGGCGGGGCGGGGAGCGCAGGGCCACACGGGTGTAGTTGCGGAGCGACTCGATCCAGCAGATCTCGGCGACCCGGATCACGGTCTTTTGGCGGCTGTTTCGCAGCGACACCTGCAGCCGCGGCTCCGCCTCGGCGTCAACGCCGACGATCTCCACCTCGGCCTCTGCCATCACGGCAACGGGTTTTTCGCCGGACTGCGTCGTGAGCCGGCGGAGCGTTTCGGCGAGCCGTTCGGGGGTGACTGGCTTCACGAGATAGTCCACCGCGGCCACGGCGAACGCCTCAACCGCATGCGACTCGTGGGCCGTGACAAACACCACCTGCGTCGAGTCGTCGATCTCGGGCAGGAGAGCAAAGGTGGTGCCGCCGGGCATCTCGACGTCGAGGAACACGACGTCGGGCATGCGGGCGGCGAGGCAGGCCCGGGCCTCAGCCAAGCTCTCGGCCACGCCCGTGAGTTCGACCTCCGTGAAGGCAGCCAGGAGCGCCCGCATCTGACGGTTGGCGAGCGGTTCGTCGTCGACCAACAGTATCGAGATCATGCCGGCACCTCCTGCGGGAGGCCGGTGGGTATCGACACGGGCGGCACGGTCCGGGCCGCCGGCATTCGGATCACGATCCGCACGCCCGCCCAGTGGCCGGCCTGCGGATGCTCGCCCGGCGTCTCCACCAGCACCTCCGCTGCAGGGCCGATCAGCAGGGCCAGCCGCTTGCGAAGGGTCTTGAGACCGGTGCCCGGAGAGCGGGCCGCATCCGGGGAGACCCAGTCGCCCGTATTGGCGACGACCACCTCCAGCTGCCCGGCCACCACGCGGGCCGAGACCTCCACTTTCAGCGGCCCGGGGCTGGTCTTCATCCCGTAGGCGATCGCGTTTTCCAAAAGCGGCTGGATCATCATCGGCGGCACCATCACCCCTCGTGCGGCCCGGTCGCAGACGATCCGGCAGTCGAGCGTCGCTCCGAACCGAGTCTGCTGCACCGCCAGGTAGTGCTCGAGCGCCTGCACCTCCCGTGCGAGCGGCTCGAGCAGCCGCGAGTCGCGGAGCGCGGCGCGGAGGAACGCAGCCAGGTCGTGCGTGACTCGGGCCACGTCCTCCGGGCTGTCTTTGCAAGCGAGGATCGCATTGAGGGCATTGAAGAGGAAGTGGGGATTCATCTGCGCCTGCAGCCGATGCACCTCGTGCTCGAACGCCGTCGCCTCCAGTCGCATCGCCCTGGCCTCCCGACCCGCGGCTTCGGCCGCAGCCTGGGCGAGCCGGATGTCGGAGGCATAGAGCCCATCGGCCAGCTCGAGAGCGAAGTATCCGCTGCACCAAAACATACCCGCCGCCAGCCGGGGCACGATCTGCCCGAGGGAATCGGTGCCCATCCAGACCATCGAGGTAGTGACGTCCCAGAGCGAGAGCGGCAGCAGGCTGCCGACGAGCAGGCCCGCCGTCGCCAGGCAGATCAAGGACCAGCGGAGGGGCCGGCCGACTCGTTGCAGGCGGGGCTGTTGAAACACCAGATACACGGCTGCCGTGACCGCAAACCCGCTGGTGATGCGGAAGCCGATCGCGGTCCAGGCGAGTGGCGCGGCGGGATCGACCGCCCGGCTCATGCTGATGGCCAAGGCCGCGATCAACAGCCAGAACAGGCATTGAAACGACCAGAAGATCCGGTTGAGCAGCCGCGGTGCCGCCGCGAAGCCCGGGAGCGTCAACTCCGTTCCGAAAATTGCCACGGGGGGCGATGGCGTGGGCATCGGGTGTGCTCGAAAGACGGGCGGCTCACCGCAGCCGGTAAGACCCCATCGTATCTGACCGGGCCACCGCGGCGGAGGCCGGATGAAGGGTTGCGTGGCCCCGGCAGCGTCGGCCTGCGGCTTCTACGGAGCTTCGGGATAATGACCTCCGCCTGCTCCGCCTTTCCTCGTGACATTTCTTGCCCTCCCTTGGTTGCGGACACCCAGGATTCTCGCGCCCGGAGTGGCCTCGTTGAAGGGGGGCAGGGCAATCACCGGCTCGTGTTGACGGCGGCGTCACCCACCAAGATTCTCTCTCTGGATGTGGTGCCGTTGAAAGGAGGCAGGTCAGTCAGTGAGGCGGCGGCGGTGAAAGTGTGGACCAATCCCCGCAATGGCAAGATCAAATATGCGTCAGTCCACGACCTCCGTCGCAGTTTCGGGTCACGCTGGGCACTCCGAGTGATGCCCATTTATCCGCAGGAACTGATGCGTCACTCGAACAACTCGACCACGATGCGATATTACGTCGAGCTGCGGTCGCAGGAACTAGCCTCAAGGACAGGACGGTCAACGGCACTTCCCCAAGGGCCTCCCGGCGTGTGAGCGGCTGGCGCGCCCCGGTGCGGGCCCTCCTGCCCAGAAATCGTTGCCCGTCCGGG
>JBBEEF010000148.1:52870-86749 GCA_040880915.1 Pirellulales bacterium | reverse complement strand
CCCGGCTTATGAAGCCGGTGCTCTAACCAACTGAGCTACGCTGCCCTAAGACCTGAAATATAGCCCACGTCGCGGCCGCCGTCAGCCCGCAGCGGTGTCAGGCGGTTTCCGCGAGGGCTGCGGCCAGGGCCTCCGGCGGCAGGGTCACCGCCCGGGCGAAGCCGGCCACGAGCCGGGCGGTCTCCGGTACGAAGACCACGATCGCGAAGTCGCCAAGTTGGAAGAGCGACGCGGCTTCGGAAAACTTTTTCAGATAAGAGGCCTTGAGGGCGGCGTGGTCAGGATGATCTTCCCCGATGAACTCAGCGCGGGCGGGGAGCGACACGCGGGCCAGCGCCTGGGGCATCGTGTCGGGGGCTTCAGCGGCGGTGATCAGCAGGCAGACGTCCGGGCAGGACCGCATCTCGCGGGTGTGGGCCGCGAGGCCGCTGACGTGCGTCACCAGCCGCAGGCCAGTGGGGCTGGCGTGGACGGCGAAGGGGATCATCGACACCGCCGGCCGCCCGTCGTGCAGCGTGGCCACCGCCGCCGTCGAGCGGTCGAGCAGGAGCGAGCGGAGGACGGTGGCGAGGGAGTCGCTCATGACCGGCATTCTACACGCCGGCTGACGCAGTCAGGCCTCGTGCGTCGGTGAGACGAGGATCACCGCCCGCTGGCCGTCGCTGTGCCAGGGGTCGCCGGTGAGGTTTCGCCGCGGGGCGTCGCGGCCGCATTCCCCCACCCCGCCAACGTAGCCCGCCGCCTTCACGCGTCCGGCCAGCGACAGATCCTCAATCACGTAGTCTCGTGACTCGTCGACGTTGGGATCGATCCGGTGGGTCGTGAGGTTCCAGGCGTGCCGCGTGAACCGCACGCCGATGTCGCGGCTCACCTGCCCCACCCAGACCTGCTGCTTCTCGAACGCGAGTGTCGAAAGCCAGAGCCGAAGGTGGATCCGCTCGTTGATCGAGTGGCGTGTGCGTTGCAGTGCGATGTCCTGGGGGCGGTCAAAGAGATAGAGGGCGCTGACCGGGGAGTATCGGTAGCTCGACCCGAGTAGGAATGCCTTCACCGTCTTCCAGCAGGTGGCCAGCGTGATCGTTTCGCTCTCGTCCCAGCGGGCTGCAAAGCCACCCAGTACAGTCGCGAACTCACCGATCACGACGAGGTTTACCGGGTCACCAGGCTTCGTGCCGGAGGCGTTCGTGGTCGTGGCCGGCATCGCCTCGAGTCGCCCGACGAGTGTTGCAAGGGTCAAGGGCTCGACGGCAGCCGACGGCACGATCAGCTCGAAATCCTTGCACAGGTAGTCGGCGTCGATGCCAGGCACGGGGACAGTGAAGGCGAGATCCACGACCGGCTCTGGGGCGGCGGCGCGGGAGAGAATCGCATCGTCGTTCTCCGTGCCCGCCCGTTCGACCGCGGCGCGGATGTCGCCAGCCGGTACGAGCCGCACGTGGACCACCTTCGTGCCCAGGTCGAGCGTGGTGAACACGAAACCTTCCGCCGAGCCTCCGGCGGCGATCGGCCCGTACCGGAAGCCGCGGTCGCGAAACAGGTCGTCCATCCGCTCGTTGGCCGAATGGGCGGTGATGAGTTTGAACGGCACAAGCAGCAAGAGCGGCAGGAACACCCAGCCGAGCGCGCCAAACGCGGAGAGCCGGCGGACGATCGAAAAGTGGACCGCCGCCGCCGCCTCAAGCGGGGTGAAGTACCGCGGGTCGATGCCGACGAGCTGGAGTCGCAGCGGCTCGGGCGAGCGGTTCTCGATCCGGACAAACACCGGCTGGATGCCACGCCGGGCCAGGGCAACGCCAAACAGCCGGCGGCTCTCTGTGGCGGTGAGCACCGCCACGGTCACTCGGGCGAGTGGATTCTCCTGGGTTTGGGCCCGCTCTTGAAAGCCTGCCTCGGCCGGGTCGGGCTCGTAGGGCGTGATCACCAGACGCCACAGGCGGCGGAGGACAGATGCGATCATGTGATCATCAATGCCGCGGAGGGGGATGCATACATGAAGGCGGCCCGGAAGCGCTCGCTCCCGGGCCGCCAGGCTTCATGGTTGGGTGCCGGAACCGGCGGGCTCCACGCCTGCCCCGCGGCTGCGGGGTCACTCGACCAGCTTGCAGGACGCCTCGACAACCGCGTCGATCTTCTCGTCGGACAGGCCACCCTTGGCGAAGGCGTGGTTGGCCTTGACGGTGCCCGCCCGATAGCAGACCACCGTGATGTCGGCGTCGGGGGCGATCTTCATGTTCTCCGGGCCGTTCTCCACGTTCGTGGGCACCACAAAGGCGATCCGCTTGATGTCGTGCTTGGTGACGAAGTCAGCTGCGGCCTTCTTGAGGCTCTCCTCATCGGTGCCGATCATGTTCACAAATGCGGTGAGGTTTTCGTCGGCATGCTCCTCGAGCTCGCCTTCGAGTTTCTTGAGAAACTTGGCAAACTTCTCGTCGGCCGATCGGGCGAAGACCATCACGACCGGGCGGTCCTTCATTCGGCAGCGGTAGCAGAGGGTCTTGCCGTCGGTCACGCCGTCATCGGGGTTGCCAGTCACCTTCGTCACCGTGAAGGCTCCGACCGACTCGCCCACCTGGGGCCCGCTTGTCACCTCGGCAAAAGCCGGCGCTGCCAATCCGAGCACCATCATCAAGGCAAAACCTGTCGAACAGAAAGCACGCATCTATGGGACTCCTGGAAACCGCGGAAAAACAGCCGGCAGCCGGCCACTTTTCCGCTCGTGCAGCCCGTCCGCAGGCGGGCCGAATTGAACATTGCTCGGCGGCATCGCGACGCGCGGTGTCGCCCTCTTCCTTGCATCATCAAGACTATCGCCGCTACGATCTAGGGTGCAACTCTTTCTGGGCTGAACAGGTTCAGGCCCGGGGAAATCTCCTGCAAAATCTCCCACAAGATCCCCCAAGAGGAACGCTCTCATGGCCACAGTCACCGCCCCCCGCAGGGCCGCCAAGCCGCAGATCCGTCAGACGCAGCTGTTGATCGACGGCCAGTGGACGCCGGCCAGGAGCGGCAAGACCTTCGAGACGATCAATCCGGCCACCGAGGAAGTGATCGCACAGGTTGCAGAGGCAGACGCCGCCGACGTGGAGAAGGCTGTGTTGGCGGCCCGGAAGGCGTTTGACGAAGGGCCCTGGCCACGGATGAACGCCCGCGAGCGAGGCCGGATCATGATGCGGCTGGCCGACCTCATCGAGGCCGAGATCGACGAACTGGCAGCGCTTGAGTCGCTCGACAACGGGAAGCCGGTGAGCGACGCCCTGCTGGGTGACATCCCCCTGGCGATCGATACCTTGAGGTATTACGCCGGTTGGGCCGACAAAATCCAGGGGCAGACGATTCCGATCAGCGGCAACTACTTCTGCTATACGCGGAAGGAGCCGGTGGGCGTGGCCGGCCAGATCATCCCCTGGAACTTTCCGATCCTGATGGTTGCCTGGAAGTGGGGCCCGGCGCTCGCCGCCGGCTGCACGATCGTGATGAAGCCTGCCGAGCAGACACCGCTGACGGCGCTGCGGCTCGCGCGACTCGCCCAGGAAGCTGGAGTGCCCGACGGCGTGATCAACGTTGTGCCCGGCTTCGGGCCCACCGCCGGCGCCGCGATCGTGAAGCACCCGGGCATCGACAAGGTGGCCTTCACCGGCTCCGGTGAGACGGCGCAGATCATCATGCGGCAGGCGGCCGACCAGCTGAAGCGGCTCACCTTCGAGCTCGGCGGCAAGAGCCCCAACATCGTGTTTGCAGACGCCGACTTGGACGCCGCAGTGGCCGGGGCCCATGTGGGAATCTTTCTCAATCAGGGGCAGTGCTGCTGTGCCGGCTCGCGGCTGTTTGTCGAAGACAGGATCCACGCCGAGTTCGTCGAGCGGGTTGTCGAGGAGAGCAGGAGCCGCCGGGTGGGGGATCCCTTTGATCCCGCGACGCAGCAGGGACCGCAGGTCGACAGGGCCCAGTTCGACAAGATCATGGGCTACATCGCGGTGGGCCAGAAGGAGGGGGCGACGCTCGCCGCCGGCGGGAGCCGCGTGGGCGACAAGGGCTTCTTCATCGAGCCGACCGTGTTCACGAACGTGAAGGACGAGATGGCGATCGCCCGTGAGGAGATTTTCGGCCCGGTGCTCTCGGTGCTGAAGTTTTCCGACACCGAGGAGCTGATCCGCAGGGCCAACGCGACGAATTTCGGCCTGGCCGCGGCGGTCTGGACCCGCGACGTGGCCCGGGCCCACGACGTGGCCCGGCGGCTGCGGGCTGGCACGGTCTGGGTGAACTGCTACGACGTGTTCGACGCGGCGGCCCCCTTCGGCGGCTTCAAGCAGTCGGGCTTCGGCCGCGAGCTGGGGGAGAAGGGTCTCGATCCCTACCTCGAGCACAAGACCGTGACCGTGAGCCTGGGCTGAGACCGGGGCGTGTGGCCCGGCCCTCACGCAGCCTGCGGCTGCGGCGGGGCTTGGATGATTAGCACAGCACACAGACAGCACACAGACAGCACACAGAGTGATCGAGGCGAAACATGGCACGCGTCAAAACCGGTGGCGGCTGGCGGGCTGTGCTCTACACCTTCAAGAAGGCCCGCCAGGCCGGGGGGCTGTGGGCACTCTGGAAGGCCATGCGGTCGAAGAACGCCTGCAAGACCTGTGCCCTCGGCATGGGAGGGCAGGCGGGCGGGATGGTCAATGAGGCGGGCCACTTCCCCGAAGTCTGCAAGAAGTCATTTCAGGCGATGGTCGCCGACATGCAGGGGGCGGTGAAGCCCTCGTTTTTCGAGACCTATTCGGTTCCGCAGCTCCGCCGGTTTTCGCCCCGTGAGATGGAACACTCCGGCCGGCTTGTGCAGCCGGTGATCCTCGAGAAGGGCTCGGACAAGAGCGGGCAACACTACCGGCCGATCTCCTGGAGCGAGGCCCTGGAGCGGATTGCGGCCGCACTGCGGAAGACCGCCCCGGCGGAGAGTTTCTTCTACTTCAGCGGCCGGTCGAGCAACGAGGCGGGATTTCTGCTCCAGCTCTTTGCCCGGCTCTACGGCACCAACCACGTCAACAACTGCTCGTACTACTGCCATCAGGCGAGCGGCGTGGGGCTGGCCACCGTGATCGGCACCGGCGCCGGCACCGTCAAGCTCGACGACATGGAGAACAGCGATTTCACGATGCTCATCGGGGGCAATCCCGCGAGCAATCATCCCCGGATGATGCGGACGCTGATGATGGTCCGCCGCAAAGGCGGCAAGGTGGTGGTGGTCAACCCGATCGTCGAGACGGGGCTTGTGAACTTCTCGGTGCCGAGCGATCCCTGGGCGCTCTTCTTCGGCGCCGAGATCGCGAGCACTTACGTGCAGCCCTTCGTCGGCGGCGACCTCGCGCTCGTGTACGGCATGATGAAGCGGCTGCGGGAGATGCAGGCCGAGACACCGCTGAACACCGCCGGCGACCGCATCGTTGACGAGCCCTTTCTGCTCGAGCACTGCACCGGCTGGTCGGACCTGGCCGCCCGGCTCGACGCCCTCTCCTGGGACGAGATCGTGGCCAAGAGCGGCGTGGCACAATCCCAGATCGATTCCCTTGCCGCCCACTATGCCGAGAGCGAGCGGGCGGTGTTCGCCTGGACGATGGGCGTGACGCACCACCTGCATGGGGCCGCAACCGTGCAGGCGATCGCGGCCCTGGCGATCATGCGGCGGATGGTGGGCCGCCCCGGCGCTGGTCTCCAGCCGATCCGCGGCCACTCCAACATCCAGGGCATGGGCACGGTGGGTGTCACGCCCACACTCAAGGCGGCGATCTTCGAGCGGCTCGAGAGCCACTTCGGCGTCACGCTCCCCACCATGAAGGGCTACGACACGCTCGAGTGTCTCGACGCGGCAGAGCAGGGGAAGATGCGGTTCGCCCTCTGCCTCGGCGGCAACCTCTGGGGTGCGAGCCCCGATGCCGCCTTTGCCGAGCGGGCGATGGCAGGAATCGACACGGTCGTCTATCTCAGCACATCGCTCAACACGGGCCACGCCGGCGGGCTCGGCGGCAAGGAGACGATCATCCTCCCGGTGCTCGCCCGCGACGAGGAGCCCGAGCCCTCCACGCAGGAGAGCATGTTTAGCTACATCCGGCTCTCCGACGGCGGCACGCCCCGGCACCCCGCCGACCTCACCACGGGCCCCCGGTCCGAAGTGGAGATCATCGCCGACCTCGCGCAGCGGGTGCTCGGCACGGGCGGCCCGGTGGACTGGCGGGGCATGGCCCACACGAGCACGATCCGCACGACGATCGCGGCCATCGTGCCGGGCCTCGAACAGATCGCCGAGATCGACCGCACAAAGAAGGAGTTTTCGATTCCCGGCCGGGCGCTCGACCGCGGCTCCTTCCCGACGGCCGACGGCAAGGCCCACCTCGTCGTCCACGATCTCCCCCCGGCTCCGGACGGGCTTGTGCTGATGACGATCCGCAGCGAAGGGCAGTTCAACACGGTCGTCTACGAGGAGGAGGATCTGTACCGCAACCAGACCCGCCGCGACATCGTGCTCATCCATCCCGACGACATCGCCAGGTTCGGCCTCACGGCCGGCGGCCGGTGTCGGATCGCGAGCACGGCCGGCGAGATGCGGGGTCAGATCGTCTCGGCCTTCGACCAGATCCGCCCCGGCTGTGTCGCGATGTACTACCCCGAGAGCAATGTGCTCGTGCCCAAGGCCGCCGACCCGCTGTCGCGAACGCCAGCCTATAAGAGCATCGCCGTCACGCTCGCCCCCGACGATGCGGCGGTGCTCGCTCCGCGACTCCGGCCAGAACTCGTCGCCGCCGGCACGCCTCGCGACAAGATGAACGAGTGTGCGTGAGCCCAGCCGGCTGGTGGCCAGGGCGTTTTCCGGCTGGAAAAATTTCCCCCGCCCTCGAGACCGCAAGCCGCGGCTGGACAGTCCGCACGAGCCGCCCGCCCGGATTCACTCAAACAGCGACTTCTGCTCGGCCGCGGCTGGCTTGCGGCGGGGCTTGGGCGGGGCGGTGGCGTCGGCTTCGAGCGCGAGGAGCAGGTCGCGGGCCCGCTCGATCACCTTGGCAGGCACGCCTGCCAGCCTCGCCACGTGCACCCCCCAGCTCTTGTCGGCAGCGCCCTCCACCACCTGGTGGAGAAAGACGAGTTCGTCGCGGTGCTGTCTGACGAGCACCTGGGCGTTACCCACCCCCGGCAGCCGCGAGAGCTCGGCCAGCTGGAGATAGTGCGTGGCAAATAACGTCCGGCAGCCGACGCTTCCCTGGAGGTGCTCGACCACCGCCTGGGCGATCGCCAGGCCATCGAAGGTGCTCGTGCCCCGGCCCACCTCGTCGAGGATCACAAGGCTCCGGCCGCTGGCCCGGTTGAGGATCCGGGCCGTCTGTGACATCTCGACCAGAAACGTGCTCGCGCCCCTGGCGAGGTCGTCACCCGCCCCGATCCGGGCAAACAGCCGGTCGACGATGCCCAGGCGGCACCGCTTCGCCGGCACGAAGCTGCCCGCCTGTGCGAGCACCGCGACAAGCGCTGCCTGGCGGATGAAGGTGCTTTTGCCTCCCATGTTGGGCCCGGTCACCAGCAGGATCGCTGGGGCCGCGCCCGCCCCCGGTGGCCCGTCGGGCGGTCGGGCCGCGAGCGCGAGATCATTGGCCACGAGCGTGCCGGCGGGCAGCATCTCCTCGAGCACCGGGTGGCGACCCGCCTCGATCTCGAGCTCGCCGCCGGCACTGATCTCGGGCCGGACCCATCCGCGTCGGCGGGCCACGTCGGCCAGCGACACGAGCACGTCGAGGATCGCCAGGATCGAGGACGCCCGATCGAGCCGGCCCCGCTCACCCGCCACGAAGCCCCGCAGCTCGTCAAGCAGTTCGATCTCGCGGCGAACGGCCTCCTCCTCGGCCCCGAGCACCTGCCGCTGCCGCTCGTCGAGTTCGGGCGTCGTGTACCGTTCGGCGTTCTTGACTGTCTGCTTGCGAACATAGTCCGGCGGCACCCTCTCGGCGTGGGATCGGCCCACCTCGAGAAAGAAGCCGAACACCCGGTTGAAGCCGACTTTGAGCGAGGCGATCCCGGTTCGCTCGATCTCCCGGGCCTGATACTGCGTGATCCAGGCCTTGCCGCCGTCGGAGAGCTCGCGGAGCTTGTCGAGCTGGCCGTCGAAGCCGGGCCGGACAAAGCCCCCCTCCCGGGCAAACACGGGACAGCCCTCGCGGAGCGTGGCCGTCGAGCGGGCGGCGATGTCGGAGCAGGGATCAAGCCCTGCCCGGAGCTCGGCCAGCAGGCCGCCCGAGCCGTCGAGCAGGGCGATCAGATCAGGCAGGATCGCTGCTGCGTGGCCGATGCGTTCGAGGTCGCGCGGGCCGGCGCGGCCGGTCACGACCCGTCCGACGAGCCGCTCAACATCACCGGTGCCAGACAGCTTCTCGGCCAGCCGCGCCGCCCGCGAGCTATCGGCCACGAGGGTCGCGACCGCGTCGAGCCGGTCATCGATTGCGGGCTTGTCGACGAGCGGGGCGGAGAGCCATTCGCCGAGGAGCCGCGTGCCCATCGGCGTCTTCGTGCGGTCGAGCACGCCGGCGAGCGAGCCTTCGCGACGGCCTGTGGCGGTGCTCCTGATGATTTCGAGGCTCCGCCGGGAGGCCTCGTCGATTTCCATCCGCAGGCCCGGCCGCCAGGGGGCGAGCGTGTCGATGCGGCCCACCGCGGCCGGCTCGTTCTCCTCGAGGTAGGCCACGACCGCCCCGGCAGCCGCAATGCCTGCAGCGTCGGTATCCAGCTCGAAGCCGAGCCCCTCGAGCCGCCGGCCGCCGAGGGCCTTCGCCAGTGCGATGCCGGCACTGTCGGGCTCAAACCACCAGTCGGGACGGGTCGTCACCACGCGGGCGACGCCGGCTGTCCTGATGAGCTCCTCCACGGCGTGGCGGTCGCGGTCGGCGCAGAGGCACTCGGCCGGGTCGAGCCTGAGCACGTGGTCTGCCACGTCGTCGGCCGTAACCGTGGCGGCCTCGAACCGGCCGGCGGCAACGTCGATCCAGGCTAGCCCGATCCGGGCCGCATCGTCAGACTGACCACGCTGCCGCTCCGGGAGCAGGGCGAGCAGCCAGTTGCTGCGAGTGGGGTCGAGGAGCGATTCATCGGCTGCGATGCCCGGGGTCACGATCCGCGTGACCTCGCGGCGGAGCAGCCCCTTGGTCGTCTTGGGATCATCGATCTGTTCACAGATCGCCACCCGCCGGCCGGCGGCCACGAGCTTGACCAGCTGCGGGTCGAGCTGGTGGTGTGGGAAGCCTGCCATCGGCAGGGCATCGGGCCCCTTGTCGCGGCTGGTGAGCGTGAGGTCGAGCAGGGCCGCGGCCTCGCGGGCATCGGCGCCGAAGAGCTCGTAGAAATCCCCCATCCGAAACAGTACGATCGCCCCGGGGCAGCGGGCCTTCGCTGCCTCGAACTGCTGCATCATCGGAGACTTCGCGGTCGCCATGGCGGGAAATGTAGCAGCCTTTTCGCCGCCGATGCGGCCAAGCCTTTGACCGCTCCGGCGGCGGGGCGTACAAACAGACAGGCCTGCGAGACAGTGCGGGCTCCGATGAGAGGCCCCTGCGATGGGGATCTGTGAATCTGGTCAGGGCCTAACCGCAGCAGCCATAAGCAGTCGTCTCTTTGTGCGGTGGGCCTCTCATCGGCGCCCGACGGGCAGCGTTTGTGGTGGATCGTGACGCATGGCTAACGCCGCTTACCTGGTCGTTGCCCGCCGCTACCGGCCGCAACTCTTCGCCGACTTGATCGGTCAGGAGCATGTTGCCCGCGGCCTGTCCGGGGCGATCGAGAGCGGCCGGATCGGTCATGCCTACCTGTTCACCGGCGCCCGCGGAGTCGGCAAGACGAGCGCCGCGAGGATCTACGCCAAGGCGCTCAACTGCGACGCGGGGCCGGCACCCGAGCCCTGCAACGTCTGCGACGCCTGTCAGGCGATCACGGCGGGGCAGGATGTGGACGTGGTCGAGATCGACGCCGCCAGCAACCGCGGGATTGATGAGATCCGGAGCCTGCGGCAGAACGTCGCCGTTCGCCCGGCCCGCGGCCGGTTCAAGGTCTACATCATCGATGAAGTGCACATGCTCACGCGGGAGGCGTTCAACGCGCTTCTGAAGACACTCGAGGAGCCACCTGGGCATGTCAAGTTCGTGTTCTGCACGACCGAGCCCGAGAAGCTGCCGATCACCATCCTCTCCCGCTGCCAGCGATTTGACTTCGTGACGGTGGATACCCCGGCGATCGCCCGGCGGCTCGCCCAAATCGTGGAGGCCGAGGGGGCCGAGGTATCCCCGGAGGCGCTCCACCTGATCGCCCGCCGGGCCGCCGGCAGCATGCGTGATAGCCAGTCGCTGCTCGAACAATTGCTGGGGGCGGCGATGGGGCCGATCGGCATCGAAGACGTGCACGCCGTCATCGGCACCGGCAGTGAAGAGCGGATCGGTGAACTCCTCGCCGGGATTGCCGCCCGCGACGCGGCCCGCGGAATTGCGGCCCTCGACGCGGCGCTTGCTGGCGGTGCTGATCCCGGGGGTGTGCTCGAGCAGCTGCTTGCGGGGCTGCGGGACTGCCTCCTGGCAAGCGTGGGCTGCCGGGAGAACCTGCTCGCCAACTCCTCTGGCCTCGGCCTGGATGTGGCGGCCCTCGGGCGGGAACTTGGCACAGCCACGATCCTCGCCATGCTCCAGATCCTCGATCAGGCGCTCGGCCGCATGCGGACAAGCGGCCACGCGGCTGTGATTGCGGAGATGGCGGTTGTCCGGCTGGCGTCGATCGAGGACTTCGAGAGCCTCGCCGCCGCGATCGACCGGGTTGCCGCAGCCGCGCCGGCCGGCGGAGGCGGGCCGGTGGTGCCGCGACCCGCGCCGCGGGCTGCCGCTGCTCCTGTGCGGATAGTGCCTGAACCGCGCGAAAAAAAAACGACCGACCTGACCCCCGCTAAGGCTGCCCAGCCGGCGAACGGCCAGTTAAGCCCCCCGGCTGCCGCAAGCGTCGCACCGGTAGCCGCGGTTGCTAAAGTTGCCGCAAGCGTCGCACCGGTGGCGACCCCGCCAGCAAGCCCGCCGCCGCGGGCCCGGTCACAGGTGGCACTCATCCGCGCCGCCACCGATCACCCGCTCGTGACGCATGCCCGCACGCTGTTCGACGCGGTGGTTCGAAAGGTCGAGCCGCCCCGAACCCGGGAGCCGGAGCGGGACGGCGTCTTGACCGCAGGGCTTGTCACGGACGCGGCGCCGGACGACGGGCCCGCGGAAGCGGAACCAGAGGTACCCGATGGCTGAGAAGCAAGGAGCCGTGTCCCGGCTTGTGACGGCGTTTGCGGCACTGCCCGGGATCGGGCGGAAGTCGGCCGAACGGTTGGCCTATCACGTGCTCATGATGCCCACCGCGGAGGCGGTGGCGTTTGCCGCGGCGATCCGGGCGGTCAAGGAAAACCTCCGGCCCTGCCGCACCTGCGGGAACCTCGCCGAGGAGGAGGAGTGCGGCATCTGCCGCGATTCCAAACGCGACCATCAACTGCTCTGCGTGGTGGAGCAGGTTCGCGATCTTTTGGCGCTCGAGGAGGCGGGCAACTATCGTGGCGTTTACCACGTGCTGCAGGGGCGGCTTGTGCCGCTCGAGGGCAAGGGACCAGAGCGGCTCACGCTCGACACGCTCGAGGCACGCGTGCGGCAGGGAAGCTTCCGCGAGGTGATCCTCGGGACGACGCCCAACGTCGAAGGCGATGCGACGGCCCTGCTGGTGGCCGAGCGGCTTGCAGGCCTGCCCGTCGAGATCACCCGCCTCGCCCGGGGTCTTACCGTGGGAGCGTCTCTCGAGCAGGCCAACCGCGAGATGCTCTCCGATGCGATCGCAGGCCGCCGCCGCTGGGGCGATTGATTTCGCCACCCGCGCCCCCGGCCTCACGCGATCCTCACCGGGCCGCAGCGACCCACTCGTCGTGGTGTATCCTAACAGAGTGGTGAGACTTGCGGGCTTTCAGGCCCGACCCTGAGCGAGACGACGACGATGCGAATGTCTTTCGGCCAGGAAATGCGGATGGCGCACAAGCAAGTGCTTGCGCCCCGCATGATCCAGTCGATGGAGATTCTCCAACTGCCGATCCTGGCCCTCGAGGAGCGGATCGAGCAGGAGGTTCAGAACAACGAGACCCTGGAGGTGGACGAGCCCGGTCAGGACGGCACTGCGGCCGATCTCACCGGGCTGGCCGAGTCGGATCAGCCGCCGTCCAACAAGACGGTCAACGAGATGCCGCTGATCGTCGACCAGGAGCATGCCAACCAGGCTGACTTCGAACGGTCGTATGACTGGTCGAAGGAATATCCCGACAGCGACGACGATCGCAGCCGGCCGTCGGCCGCCCAGATCGACCAGGCTGGAGACCGCTATCTCGACCTGATGGCCAATATGGAGGAGCGGCCGGAGACGCTCTGCGATCACCTCCATGCGCAGCTCGCCAGCGAGGAGCTCTCCGAGCCGGAACAGGTGGCCGCCGACAAGATCATCTACAACCTCGACGCCAACGGCTATCTGCCGATGCCGCTCGAGGAACTGGTCGATACAGACGGCCCCGCGGACCAGTTGGCACGCCTCGAGAAGGTTCTGCGGGTGGTGCAGGGCATGGATCCGCCGGGTGTGGCAGCCCGAGACCTCAAGGAATGCCTGCTCCTGCAGATTCGCCACGACATGCCGAACGCCCGGCAGTTGCGGATGCTTGTCGGCGACCACCTCGAAGATCTCGCCGGCAACCGCCTGCCCGTGATCGAAAAGAAGATGGGCCTTTCACTCGACGAGATCGAGCGGCTCCGTGACCAACTCCACGCGCTCAATCCCAAGCCGGGGAGTTTCTTCACGACGCCGGTCGTGGTGCCGATCAAGCCCGATGTGTATGTCGATCAGCAGTCGGACGGCACCTGGAAGTGTCGGCTCGAGGAGATCGACCTGCCCAACCTGCGGATCAGCCCCACCTACCGCGCGATGCTGCTCTCCCCCGACACCGACCCGGAGACCCGCGAATACATCCGGAGGAAGGTCAACTCCGCCCAGTGGCTCATCGACGCCATCGAGCAGCGGCGAAACACACTCCTGCGGACGGCCCAGGCGATCGTCGATCACCAGACCGGGTTTCTCAGCGAAGGGCCCGAGTCGCTCGAGCCGCTCAAGATGCAGCAGATCGCCGACCGGATCGGCATGCATGTCACGACCGTGAGCCGGGCTGTGGATGACAAATGGCTGCAGACCCCCCGGGGAACTCACTCGCTGCGGAAGTTCTTTGTCGGGGGCACCATGAGTGCTGACGGCGACGAGGTGGCCTGGGACACGGTGCGGATGCGGCTTCAGGAGATTGTCGATGCCGAGCCGAAGGACGCCCCGTTGAGTGATGACGACCTCGTGGAAGAACTCACCAAGCAGGGCATCACCGTCGCCCGGCGGACGGTCACAAAGTATCGCAAGGCGATGAACATTCCCAGCTCCCGTCAGCGCCGAGACTGGAAGCTCACCCGGGCGGTGACGAACGGGCGGATGGCCGGCGAGGTCAGCGATCCAGCGGCCGATGTGATCGCTGAGGAGCCGGAACTCGACGGCCTCGAGCGGTCGACTGGCTGAGGGCTGGAGTCGGGCACGTCCGCCGCTCGTTGTCTGGTCACGCCGTGACCGGATCAGAGTTGGCCAACAAATCCGCTTTTGGTCGCAATTCCCAGGCGGCGTTAGACTCCGCGTCCCCCACCGCCGAGGTTCCGCATGCGTTGCCCCTTTTGCCGAGCCGACAACGACCGCGTCATCGACTCCCGGGCGGGAGACGACGGCGGCTCGATTCGCCGTCGCAGGGAGTGCCTGGCCTGCCGCCGTAGGTTCACGACCTACGAGCGGATCGAGCGGCAACTGCTCACGGTGGTCAAGAAGCAGGGGGAGCGAGATCCATTCGACCGCGACAAGCTCACCCGGGGCCTGGCGAAAGCCTGCTGGAAGCGACCGGTCACGGCGGAAGACATCGAGGCAGTGGTGGCGGCGCTCGAGGCGGAGCTATTCGGGTCATACGAGAGCGAGGTTCCCAGCCGGGTGATCGGCGAGCGACTGATGGAACTGCTCAAGGGGCTCGACCAGGTGGCCTATGTCCGCTTTGCCAGCGTGTACCGGGAGTTCAAAGACGCCCGTGACTTCGCCGACGAACTCGAGCCGATCCTCGCGCAGGAAGCCGATCGCCTGAACTCGTAGCAACGGTCAGGGTGTTCGCCGGTAGTCGCCGCGGACGCCGCCGGTTTTCTCTTCGAGCCGGACCTGCTCGACGGTCATGCCAGGGTCGAGCGACTTTGCCATGTCGTAGATCGCCAGGGCCGCCGCCGTGACGGCCACGAGTGCCTCCATCTCGACGCCCGTCCGGGCGGTGGCCCGCACGGTCGCCTCGATGGCAACGTGATCCTCGGCCGAGGCATCGACCGAGACGGCGACCGAGTCGAGCGGCAGCGGGTGGCAGAGCGGCACGATCTCGCTGGTCCGCTTGGCGGCCATGATGCCGGCGAGCCTGGCCGCGGCGACGGCGTCTCCCTTCTCGAGCGATCCGGCCCGGATCCGGGCGACCGTTTCCGGGCGGGCTACGAGCCGGCCGGTGGCCCGGGCCGTCCTCACGGTGATCGGCTTGCCGCCGACGTCGATCATGCGGATGGGGTGGTGCAGTGATTCGCTCATGCCAGCGAGCATAGCAGCCGGAGCAAACACGCCGGCCCGGCGTGCCGCTGGGGCACGCCGGGCCGTGGTCATGGAGTCGCGTGTGTGTGGTCTGCCGGCCTTGGACCGCCGGCGGACCGCGGTGTCAGACGAGTTCCTTCTTGGAGCCGATCAGCGTCCGCAGCCGCTCGGCGAGCAGGGCGACGTCGAAGGGCTTCTTGAAGCTCTCGTTGACATGGGCCCGGTCGACCGTGATCTGCGAGCCGTCGTCCGGCAGCAGGGCGATCACGATGGTATCGGCATACTCCGGGTTCCGCCGCAGATTCTGGCAGATCTGCTGCGCGTCGATCCGGCCGATCGAGTAGTCCACCACGATGCAGTCGGGGTGGAAGCTCTCAGCCTGAATGCCCGCCTCGAAGCCGCTGGCGGCAACCTGGATCTTGAATGACTTCTCGATCGGTAGCTGCCGCTTGACATTTTCGATCAGGACCTGGTCCTGGCCGACGAGCAGCACCTTCGCCATCGCCTCGTCTTCGAGGTCACCCAGCGGCATGCCGTGCTCTTTGAGGAACTTGATCAGATATTCTCGCGGGATGCGGCGGTCTTGGCTGCCGGGAATCCGGTAGCCCCTGAGCCGGCCCGAGTCGAACCATTTGCTCACCGTGCGGGGAGCAACTTTACAGATCTTGGCGACCTGGCCTGTCGTGAAAACCTTCATCGCGTGGACTCCATGTGGATCATTCGTGTCCGGAATCGACCTGGCCAGCCCGCTGCCTTGCGACGTGCGGAACACGGCCCCCCTGCGGTGCGGTAGTTTTCTCGCGGGGAGCGCCGCACCGTCGTGCCCCGAGAGGGACGGCCAAATGCCGTCGGGGGGGCTAAGAATGACCCACGCTCGGCAGCCAACCCGGGTGGGGCGACAGCCGACGTCGGCACTGGATTCGCAGGATTCCCCCCCTGCGGCACACCGCTCAATGTCTGGTCCCTCAGGGACCCGGACACGTTCGCAATGTGACCATCCGAACGTGTAGATCGAAAGATCGTGTCGTGAGACTTGAGCCGTTCTTCGCGACGGCGCCGGTGGCACCACGTGGACCGCCTGCCCGGGGGCGGGAAAAAAGGCTACTTAGCCGGCGGATCGCCCGGTTTTCCTCAGGCCGCCCGGCTCGTGACGGCCGTGGCCGCGGTGGCCTCAAACCGCACCGAGATTCGCTTCGACACCCCCGACTCCTCCATCGTCACCCCGTACAGAGTGCCGGCTGCGGCCATCGTCTTTTTCGAATGGGTGACCACGATGAACTGGGTAGCCGAGAGAAAATCCCGCAGCACACCGACGAACCGGTCGACGTTGGCTTCGTCGAGGGCGGCGTCTACCTCGTCGAGCACGCAGAACGGGCTCGGACGGGAGCGGAAGATGGCCAAGAGCAGGGCCACGCAGGTCATCGTCTTCTCCCCGCCGGAGAGGAGCGAGATGCTCCGCGGCTCCTTGCCCGGCGGGCGGGCGACGATCTCCACCGCTGTCTCGAGCAGATCCACACCGGGCTCAAGCACGATGTCGGCCTGGCCGCCGCCAAAGACCCGCTCGAAGAGTTCGCGAAAGTGGCCGCGGACGGTCTCGATCGTCTCGCCGAGCAGCCGGCGGCTTTCCTCGTCGATGCGGGAGATCAGCTCCTCGATCGACTCGCGGGCCGTGGTCACGTCGGCCAACTGGGCCTCGAGCGTGGCCAGCCGCCCGGCGAGTTCCTCGGCCTCGGCGAGTGCCTCGAGATTGACGTTGCCCATCGCGGCGATCTTGCGGCGGAGCTGCTCGATCACTAACTCGAGTGCGGCACGGTCGGCGGGAATCGGCTCGGCAGGCTCGGTGCCGCTGGCGGACTCGGTTTCGCTCGGCTCGCCGGTGGAGGACGCGGCCGTTACGGCATCGATGTCGAGATCGTATTCGTCGCGGATGCGTTCCACGATCCGGGCCCGCTGGTGCCGGGCCTCGCCCGCCTCGAGGTCGTGGGCATGGATCCGCTCGGAGATCGCGGCGGCCTCGTCGCGGGCCTCGTCGCGGGCCCGCTCGGCCCGTTGGCGGGCGGCCTCGTCGGCGGCCGCGATCCGCTCGACGTCGGCCAATGACGTGGCGGCCCGCTGGGCATCCCAGGCGGCATCCGCGTGGCGGGCGGTGGCAGCGAGCAGGTCGAGTTCCCAGGTTCTGAGCCGGTCGGCGATGGCCAGGCTGGCGGCATGGGCTGCCTCGATCTCCTCACCTCGCGCTGCCGCGGCGACGACGGCGGCTCGGGCTGCGTCCCGCAGGCGATCGAGCTTCTCGCCACCGGTTGCCCGCTCGACCTGAAGCCGATGAACCTCTTCGATGACCTCGCCGCGGCTCCGCTCGAGAGCGTCGATCGCGGCGCGGCAGCGCTGTTCCTCGGCGTCGGCGGCCTTGGCTCCAAGGGCAATCCCCTCCATCTCGATCCGGACCGTCCGACTGGCAGTCTCGGCCGCGACCGCCCGCCGCTCGGCTTCCCGCAGCCGGGCCTCCGCGGCGATGATCGCGGTGTCGGCAGACCGCTGATCCCGCTGGATCCGGCCCAGCTCTGCCCGCGCGGCGGTGATCGCGTCGGCGGCCTCTTGGCGGCGTCCGCGGACGCTCGTCACCGCCTCGCGGAGGCGGGCGAGTTCCGCCTCGTGGGCGGTAACGGCCGTGGTGGCTTCGTCCACGACGGCTACGAGTTCCGCGGCCCGCTGCTCCGCTGCCCGCAGTTCGCTGCGGCGGGAGACGAGACCGTGGCTCGAACCAACACCGCCGATCTCGAGGCCTTCGGCCCCGGAGAGGCATTCCCCGCCGCGGGTCATGAAGAGCGTGCCGGCGGGTGCTTCGGCCAGCAGCGGCAGAGCGTCGGCGATTCGCTCGACAATCCAGGCGTGTGCGAGCAGGCGGTTATTGATGTCGGAACCGCCAGGCCCGCCTGCGGCGTCCCCGAGCAGCCGGTCGAGTCGGCCGACCACGCCGGGGCAGTCGGCAGGGTCATAGGCGACGGGCTCGGGGAGCGACATGGCCGCGAGGAAGCCGATCCGGCCGCCGGCGGCGAGCACGCCTCGGCCGGCCTCTCCCGCGGACCAGTCGGCGTGCCAGCGGATCACGTCGTCGAGTGATTCGACGAGCAGGCCATGCCCGCGGCGGCCGAGCGCGAGATCAACGAGTTCGGCCCAGTCGACCCCCGCCCGCACCTGGTCAGCCACCACGCCCGCCAGTCCGGGGACGACGCTTGCATGCTCGTGCAGGAGCCGGCGTGCGGCGTCACTCAGGCCCTCCTGCCGGTCGACCATCTCATGGAGCACGTCCCGCCGCTCGCGGCAGGCTAGAGCGGCCGCCCGCGCGTCGGCCAGCCGCCGCCAGGCTTCCTGGAGCCGCTCGGTGCCGGCACGGTGGGCCGCGTCGGCGGCCTCGACCGCGAGGGCCGCGTTTGCCAGGCGGCTCTGGAGCGACTGCAGGTGTCCTTCGCTGGCAGACCGGGCCTCGTCGAGGGCGGCCCTCTGGTCGGCGGTGGCCGCCAGTGCGTCACGGGCCTCGTCGACCGCGGCTGCCGCTTCGGCCAGCCGTCCTGCCGCCATCTCAACGGCGGCCTCGAGCCGAAGCAGACGCTCCCGCATGTCGCCACGGGCGGCCGTCGCGCGGGCCAGAGCCTCGCGGGCGGCTGCGGCGTCCTCGTGGGATCCGGCAGCGGTTCGCCGGCTATCAGTCACACGCTCGTCGAGCGCGGCGAGCGCCTCAGCCGCGTGCCGGGCTCTCAACTCGGTGGCGGAGACCTCGCCGGCTGCGGCCCGGGCATCCCGCACTGCGCGAGCGACCCGTTCAGCTCCCCGGTTGCGTTCGGCTTCGAGTTCGTCCTGCCGCACACGTTGTGATTCACGCGTGGCGACGGTGGCGGCTTCCCGCTGACTGGCCGCACCCGCCTCGCCCCGCAGGGCCGCCAGCCGCGGCTGAAGCGCCGTGGCCGCATCTCCCAGCCGGGCCAATTCTGCGGTTGCCGTCGCGGCCTGTGTTTCCTGGACGGTGAGCGTCCCGTGGTCCGCGGCCAGGGCGGCTTCGACGGCCGCGACCCGGGCATCAACGCCGGAGAGGTCTTGGGTGGCGGCTGCGACCCGCAGGGTCCGCAGGTGATTTGTCGTCGTCCGCCATCGGTGGGCGCGGGCGGCCTGGTTGCGGACGGTTTCTAGTCGCCCAGACACCTCGCCGACGATGTCGGCCAGCCGCTGGCGGTTGAGTTCGGCCCGCTCGAGTCGCCGCAGGGCCTCAGTCCGGCGGGTGCGGAACCGCGTGATCCCGGCCGCCTCCTCGAACACGACACGCCGGTCGCGTCCCGAGGCGACAAGCAGCGCGTCGACCCGGCCCTGCTCGATGACGCTGTAGGCCTCGGTGGCGGCACCCGTGCCCGAGAAGAGCTCGCGGATGTCCTTGAGGCGGCCGACCTCTCCGTTCACGAGATATTCGCTCTCGCCGCTGCGGTAGACGCGGCGCATGATCCGCACTTCATCCGTGTCGAGCGGCAGGGCTCGGGAGCCGTTGTCGAAGACGAGCGACACCTCGGCCATGTTGAGCGGCTTGCGGGCCGTCGAGCCGGCGAAGATGACGTCGGTCATCTCCTTGCCCCGCAGACTGCGGGCTGATTGCTCGCCGAGCACCCACTTGATCGCGTCGACGACGTTCGACTTGCCGGATCCGTTGGGGCCCACGACCGCGGTGACGCCGGCCGGAAAGTCGAACCGGGTTCGATCGGCGAAGCTCTTGAAGCCGAATAGCTCGAGGGCTTTGAGGCTGATCATGAGCGGTCGTCCGAGGTGCGGTCCTCCCTCGCCGCCGCGGTCGCTTCCCCTTCTTCTCCGGGGGTCGTGGCTTCCTCACGAATCCCGGGGCGGCCGTCGAATTGGGTGGGCACGGCATCGAAGGCGACGCGACTCGCGAGGGACCGGCCCGCCGATGCCTGCTGGAGGAATTGGATCGCGTCGGGATAGCCGCCGCCGAGCTCGATGATGGCCCGCACGACGTCGGCGACGTCGGCCGGCACCGACAGATCCTGATCGGACTGCCCGGGAAGGAATCGGCTGACGGTGGCGTTCGGGCCGTCTACCACGACCACGATCGAGCGGCCCGCTTCCGCCCGCAGGCCGCGGGAGATCGGATGCTCCGTGCCAAACAGCACGATCTCCGGCCGGTGGCTGCGAGTGGCGTGCACCAGCGGCGGCCCGGCCACGTCGAGCACGTGGAGCGAGCAGGCATCGCCGAGTCGCTCTCCCTTCACCAGCGGCATTCCGGGATCGATCTGACGCAGGGAGCGGAAGGCTCCGTAGCGGGTTTCCGCGCTCCGGCTGGAGAGCAGGCCCTGGAGCGCATCGATGCCGTTGGCGTCGTCGAGTACGCCGAGCGCAGCCAGCGCCGCCGGTCGGGCGCTGCGGAGGCTGGTGGCCGCTTCGGCGAGATGCGTCGCCGCTACCGACTCGCCGAGGTAAGCCAGCGCCTCGGCGGCGGCGAAGCGGATCTCCGCATCCTTTGATTCGAGGCCCTTGCGAAGCACGGGGATCGCGTCCTTGCCGATCGCCTCGAGTCGCACCGCGGCGGCTGGGGCCGTGACGGGATCGGTAAGTTGGCGGGCCAGGAGCTGGAGGCGGGCGTGGCGGCCCTCGGCGGGTTCGATCACCGCCACGCACTGCACGACCCGGATGTAGCGGGCGAGGTCGTGACGATAGATCGGGGGTACTTCCAGCTGGATGTAGCGGTCGGTCTTGGGCGTGGCGACACCGCGCTTGGCGCCACGGATGACGGCATGGAATCGCCGGTTGATCCAGTCTCCCAGCCGCTTCGACATCGCGAATGACCGGTGTTCCGGGGCAACGACCAGCCCCAGTTCACGGTCTGTGAGCGAAACGCCGCCTCCCGGCAGCCGGGCCCGAAGCTTGGCTTTTGAATCGAGGGTGCCACTCGACACGGGATCGACCAGGAGCGGTCCCTGGGTGGCGCCCAGCTCGTGGCCGTCGCGGATCATGTTGCCCACCACGGCCATTTCAACCAGCCGCGTCTCCATCAGCCAGCCGCCAGCCAGGCTCGTGGTGTCGTGATTGGACGGCACCTCAACAAAGATGTCGAACCGGTCCCCCTTCCGGCAGCCCGGGGGCAAGTAGCCGTGGGCCCAGGCCAGGGCGGTGGCCGAGGAGGCGAGCAGGCGGTTGGGTTCCATCACACCGCGGGCCTGCATGTCGGCCAGCAGCGTGGCCCGCTGCGGCCCCGGTGGTGGATCGCTGCCGGTGTCGGCCAGGCCCGTGATCAGCGCGGCCCGCTCGATCCGCTTCCGCCCCAGGCCCCATGCCGTGGTGTAGTCGCCGACGAGCTTCGTGCTCTCCTCGAGATGGGCGAGCGCCTCGATCTCCGGGCTCTGGCTGCGGATTGCCGGTCCGGCGCAGCCCACGGTGACACCCAGCCCTGCAATGAGTGGCAGCCAAACGTGAAACCGTAACGCTGACTGGCAGGCGTGGCGGGCCATGGCTTGATCAATCCACAATGGGCTCGGAATTCACGACGGCGGATGCCGCCGCGGATCCGCGCGGGAGCGGGAGCGTAGGAGCGACCGCGGCGAGGGGTCAAGGGTGCTTTGCCCCATAACCAGGTTGAAAAGCGCCAGGTTGAAAACCGCCAGGTTGAAAAGCTGCACTCGTGCGGCCTTGGAATCGCCTTGGCTGGTGGCGTGGGGCGTGCTACGGTCCGCCCTCGACAGAGACGCCACGGTGTGGCCGGGCGCGAAGCAATTCAGTATGGAGACCGAGTGCGTGACCGCGTTTCAAGGACATGCGTTGGGCGTGCACGTGCGGTGGATGATCCGCCGAGACATGCCGGAAGTGATCGCCATCGAGCGGGATTCGTTCGAGTTTCCCTGGTCGGAAGACGACTTCACCCGTTGTCTGCGGCAGCGAAACTGCATCGGCATGGTGGCCGAGATGGCTGACTCCATCGTCGCCTTCATGATCTACGAGCTCCATCGGACAAAGCTCCAGATGCTCAACTTTGCGGTGCTGCGGTCGCACCGGCGGCTGGGAATCGGCACGCAGATGATGGACAAGCTCGTGGCCAAGCTCGCACCCGACCGCCGCGGCCGGATCATGCTCGAGGTGCGGGAAACAAACCTGCCAGCGCAGCTTTTTTACCGGTCGCTCGGCTTCCGAGCCACCACGGTGCTCAAAGACTTCTACCAGGACTCGACCGAGGATGCGTACATGATGCAGTACTGCATGGAGTCACTCCCGGCCGAACGCCGGATGGCCGGGTAGCGGTCTACCGAGTCGGGCAGGCTCCGAAACCTGTCCCACGGTCGTGGGAGCCTAGGGATCAGCCGGGCAGCCCAGCCTCGACTGCCGCGATGCGGCGGCGGAGCATCGCCAATGCCGCCGCCGGCCTAGGCCCGGGGGCGAACACCGTGCAGACCGGGCCGCCGGCGGGGATACCCTGCGGCGGCCGTGGGATGTCGGCGACCGCGGGCCAGCCGTCGGCCGCTGTCCACAGTCGTGCCCGCGTGTGCAGGGCGGCGAGGGCGGTGTCGTCGAACCGCAGGTCACGGGAGGCGAACAGGATCGCCTTCGACCAGGTCTCGTGCCGCGGCCGGGTCTTTGGCGCAGCCGAGACGATGCCGCAGGCAGCGAGGTGTGCCACTGCGAGTGAGAGTCCGGTCGCCCGCTCGACGAGCTCGAGGGACGCCGTCGGCCGGGGGTTGACCTCGATCACGTAGAGCTGATTCTGCCCATCGATCACGAGATCCACGCCCACCAGGCCGACGAGGCCAAACTCCATGGCGAGTATGTCGCCGAGCCGCAGCAGCTGGTCGCGGACAGCGCGAGGGAGTGTTGCCGGATCGATGTCGACGGAGCCGCAGTAGGCGAACGGACCGGCGTGGCACCAGCGGCGGCCGATGAGCTGGCGGCTGGTGGTGATGAGCTGGCCATTGCCCGCCGCCAAGAGATAGCCGGCCGCAAAGGCCCGTCCTGGGATGAGCCGCTGCCAGAGACTCAAACCCGTCGAGGTCGCGGGCGGCTCACCGCCGTGCCAGCGCCGGATGCCGCGGCCACCGGCTGAGGCAAGCGGCTTCACAAGCCAACTTCCGGCGGTCGGCACGCTTCGCGGTTCGCGGCGTGTCTCGGGAAACAGCAGGCCGGCCTCACGAACGAGAGCTGCCACATTGTCTGTGTCGCGGACCCGGGCGACCGCCTCTGGGGAACAGCCCGCCAGCGGCCGGGCGGCGGCAAGGACGGCGATCAGTTCCGGATGATTTTCGAGCGCCCCTGTGTAGATCCACGGTGCCGGTGGAAACGCGGCGATCGCTGCGGGCAGACCTGCAGGGTAGGGCCGGACCGTTTCCACCGTCGCCGCCAGCTCGCGAAGATCGAGGTCGCCGAACAGGTCGGCCGCATGGACGATGAAGCCGGCCCGAGCGGCCGAGCCGGCGATCGCCCGCACGCTCGCTCCCACGACGACCAGGTCTTTCGGGGCGTCAGCCGTGCGGCTGGTTTTCACGACGACGCCCTGTCTTGCCGCTTTGCTTGTCGGTTCGCCCCAGCATGGTATCCTCTCGGCTCGTTTTCAGGACTGCACGTCATTACAAGGAAATACACATGTCGATGTTCATCGGTGAGGCTCTGGTTGGCGACGGGAACGAGATTGCCCATATCGACCTCCTGATCGGGAGCAAGGATGGTCCGGTCGGCGTGGCCTTCGCCAACGCCCTGGCCCGCCAGAGTGAAGGGCACTCAAATCTGCTGGCAGTGCTCGAGCCGAACCTGGCGGTCAAGCCCGCCACGGTCATGATCACCAAGGTCACGATCAAGGGGGCCAAGCAGGCCGTGCAGATGTTCGGACCCGCCCAGGCTGCCGTTGCCAAGGCTGTTGCCGACAGCGTGGCCTCCGGTGTGATCCCCAAGAGCGACTGCGAGAATCTCGTGATCGTGTGCGGCGTGTTCATCCACTGGGAGGCCGCCGACGACAAAAAGATCTACGAGTACAACTACAAGGCGACTGTTGATGCAATCGCTTCCGCGATGAAGGGCAAGCCGACCGTCGACGAAATGATCGCCGGCAAGGACAAGGCCGCTCACCCCTTCAAGGGGTTTTAGTTCCCGGGGCCGCGGGCCCAACCCCAAACCAATGCCGAAACGAATCCTGATCCAGCTCGATTGCGACCCCCAGCCGAGCACATTCGATGCGATCGTCGCCGTCGATGCCGGAGCGGAGGTGCTCCTGCGGCATGGGGGCGTGACGCCGGCGACGGTCGTGCCGCTCGTGCACGGGGCGATGTTCACTCGCGGCGGAGCTGATCTGACGAGCACCGCAATCTTCGTGGGGGGCTCCGACGTTGCCGCCGCTGAGGCCGTGGCCGCCGCCGTGCGGGCCACCTTCTTCGGGCCGGTGCGGGTGGGTGTGCTCGTTGATCCCTCCGGGGCCAACACAACGGCCGCCGCGGCGGTCATCGTGGCCTTCCGCCATCTCTCGCTGGGCCGAGACCCCGCTCAGGCCGTGGTGCTCGGCGGCACCGGGCCGGTGGGCCAGCGGTTGGGCCGGCTCCTGGCCGGCAAGGGGCTGCGGGTGACGCTCGGCTCCCGGTCGCTCGAGCGGGCGGAGGCCGCCGCCAAGACCGTTCGCGAGCAGGTGCCGGGCGCGCAGATCGCCGGCATCGAGTCGCACAGCACCGTGAGGCTCGACTCCCCGCTGGCAAGCGTTCTCGCGGCGGCCGATCTGGTGATCGCTGCAGGGGCGGCCCGGACCAGCCTGCTCGATGCCACAGGCCGCACGGCGGCCGCCAAGGCCCAGGTGTTCATCGATCTTAACGCCGTACTGCCGGCGGGTATCCACGGGATCGTGGCCAGTGACAAGGGACGAGCCGATGGCCCGGCCGTCTGCTACGGGGCCCTGGGCGTGGGGGGCACAAAGATGAAGATCCACCGGGCCGCAATCGAGCGAATCTTTCAGGATTCCTCGGCTCACCTCGATGCCGAAGACCTGCTCGCTCTCGGTGAATCGCTCGGCTAGGCCGGCGGAGTCACTTCTCCTACTTGGAGGCGAGGTGCACGATCACCAGCAGGATCGAAACACCGATCACGATCATCATCAGGTTGCGGCGGAACCGGCGGGTCCGCCGCTCCTCGGGCGTGAGCCGGCGGATCTCGATAACGGTGTTCCCCTGGCGGATCGTCCTGATGGGCTCACGGAAGACAAGATCGGCCGCTGCCGGGTCGAGTGGAGTCGGCTCGGTCTCTGGAAGCGACGCGGCGTCAACGGCCGGCTGGTCACTCGGGCCGGGGGCCGGACCGGCGACTGGCGGCGGCTCGGGGAGTGGGTGTTTTGGGGGCGGTGCCAGCTGCTCGATCACGCCACCCCAGTCCTCGGCGAGCGACGGCTCCGGTGCCGAGGGGGCCGCGGTAGCCGGCGGAGTCGCGGGGAACGGCACATGGAACAGGTTTGCGCACAGTGGGCAGCAGGCATCGCGGCCGCACAGACCGCCCGTCGCCGCCACGTGACCGCGGCAGATTGGACAGGCGATCACAAACAGGTCGTCGGGCCCCAGATCAGGGACTGGTGCCGGGTTGTTCATGCGTCGGTCCTTCGGCGGGCACCGGCGGAGCGAGTCTCCACCATCGACACGTGTCGGGCTGCAACGCGATCGATCAAGCCGGGCAGAAAACGGGAAACCAGAGCGTAGCCCCTGGCCCGCCAGCCGGGAATGATCTCGGGCCTGCGCCGCTCGAGACCGTGGAGGATCGCAGCGGCCGCCTGCTCGGCCGAGAGGGGACGGCCCCGGGACCAGGCGGGCCGTGCGCCCGTCACGAGCGCGTCCCAGAATTCCGAGGCCACCGGCCCGAGGGTTGCGAGTATGACCTCAATGCCGTCTGCGGCGAGTTCCTGCCGCAGGCTGCCGGCAAGGCTTCGTAGCCCGGCCTTGGCGGCAGAGTATTCGCCGTGCAGCGGCAGCGGGTGGAGTGCGAGAATCGAGCCCACGAAGATGACCGCTGGGTCGCGGCCCTCCGAGAGGTGTGGCAGGCAGGCCCGCACCAATTCGGCCGGAGCAACAAGGTCGATGTCGAGGATTCCCGCGAGCGTTGCCGGGTCGGCGTTACGAAAGGGTCCGATCGCACCGGCGCCGGCGGCGGCGACGACGAGATCAATCCCACCGAGCCGGGCGACCGCCGAAGTGACGAGGTGGCGACGGAAGTCGGCGTCGCAGAGGTCTCCGGCCTCGTGGAGGATCGGCTCGCCGCCATCGTTCATGGCGGCCAGTTCGGCCAGCCGCTCACCACGCCGCGCCGTGGCCAAGACCTGGGCCTTGCGGCGGGAGAGGGCAAGCGCCAGTGCCCTGCCGACGCCCGACGAGCCGCCGGTGACGATCACCCGCATGCCGGCAACGTCGCGGCGGGGCCGCCACCAGCCGTCATTGCTAGAACGGGCGGCCATCGGTTCACCCGGGCGTTGCGACCGGTGCAGCGGGAGGTTTTTCAGCGGTCTCGGTCCGATCGCTCCCCACCATCGGCCCACGGGGCGGCTCCACGTGGGAGACGACCGTCGCCTCGGCAGGATTGATCCGGCCCAACAGTGCCGCCGGGATCCGGCAGTGCACAGTCACGCGGTCGGCGGTGAACTGCCGGGAGAGCACCTCGCCGTGGCTGCCGAGCCAGGCCAGAAGCCGGCCGTTGCCGGGGTTGGTCTCGACGTCGACGTCGCGGAAGGAGCGGCCGAGGGAGTCGCTCGCGGCCCGGGCCAACGTGGTCAGCCCGGTTCCCTCGCGTGCCGAGATGGCGATGGCGTGGGGATAGCGTGCCAGCACCCGGTCGCGAGCCGCCTGGTCGGGGAGCCGGTCGATCTTATTGAGCACGAGCAACGCGTCTTTGTCTTCCACGCCCAGTTCCGTGAGCACGCCGCGGACGGCCTCGACCTGAACGTCGACCTGCGGGCTCGAGGCGTCGGCCACATGGAGGAGGAGGTCGGCCGTGAGCGTCTCCTCGAGCGTGGCCTTGAAGCTTGCGATCAGCCGGTGGGGCAGGTCGCGAATGAAGCCGACGGTGTCGGAGAGGAGCACCGGCCCCCAGCCGGGCAGCCGCCAGCGACGGGTGCGGGTGTCGAGCGTGGCGAAGAGCTGGTCGGCGGCCAGCACGTCGGCGTTGGTCAGGGCGTTCATGAGCGTGCTCTTGCCGGCGTTGGTGTAGCCCACGAGCGACACCGTCATCCGATCGCGGCGGGCGGCCACCTCTCGTTCGCGGCGGCCGTGCACCGTGGCCAGATCGGCCTTGAGATCGTGGATCCGCTTCTCGACGAGCCGGCGGTCGACCTCGAGTTGCTTCTCGCCCGGGCCCCGCATGCCGACCCCCATCTTGAGCCGCGAGAGATGGGTCCACATCCGCTTCAGCCGCGGCAGCGAGTATTCGAGCTGCGCCAGCTCCACGGCCAGCCGGGCCTCATGGGTGCGGGCCCGGGCGGCGAAGATGTCGAGGATGACCTCGGAGCGGTCGAGCACCTTCAGGCTCAGGGCCCGCTCGAGGTTTCGCGTCTGGGCCGGAGAGAGGTCGTTGTCGAAGATCACCACGTCGGCGTCGTGATGCTCCACCAGCTGAACGAGCTCGGCGAGCTTGCCCTTGCCGAGGTAGGTGGTCTGGTCGGGATGGTCCCGCCGTTGCACGATCTCGGCCATCACGGCTGTACCCGCCGTGGCGGCCAGGCCTGCGAGCTCGGCGAGCGGCCGGTTCGGATCGACCGGCGACTCGAGCAGGACGCCGACGAGGATCGCTCGCTCGGGCTCGGTGCGGGTGGACAACGGTCGGTCTCTCATGCTTCTCCTCCGTCACGGTCGCCGCCGCGGTCGTCGCCCCCGGCGAGTTGGCGGCAGCTTTCCCAGCGGCGGGTGTCGAGCAGGCCGTCGGCCACGGCATCCTTCACCGCACAGCCATCCTCGTGGTCGTGGGTGCAGTTTGGATAGCGGCAGAGGTTGGCCAGCGGCCTGAGGTCGCGGAAGGCGGCGGGCACCTCGGCGGGCACGAGCTCCCAGGGCTGAAACTGCCGCACCCCTGGCGTGTCGACGAAATGTCCGCCGAAGCGGTGGGGCAGGAGCCGGGCGGTGGTGGTGGTGTGACGACCCTTGTCATTGTCGCGGCTCACGGCGCCGACCGTGAGCGTGAGGGTGGGGTCGAGGGCGTTGAGCAGCGACGACTTGCCCACGCCGCTTTGCCCCACGATGGCCGTTACCCTGCCGGGCAGTTCGGCCGCCAGCCGCCGGAGCCCGAGGCCGGTCACGGCCGAGGCGATCACCACAGGGTAGCCCATCCGGGCAAACACCCCCGCCAGCGGCACAAGCGAGGCCGCGGGCACCAGATCCGCCTTGTTGATGCAGACCACCGGCCGGATGCCGGCGAGTTCGGCGGCCACCAGCAGCCGGTCCACCAGGCCGGGCTTGAGGTCGGGCAGGGCGGCGCTGCCGATGATCAGGAGCTGGTCGACGTTGGCCACGATCACATGCCGCCGGCCGCGGCTGTCGCGGCAGAGGGCTCGGCGGCGGGGCTCGATCACCTGGATCGTTGCCGCCTCGCCCATGCCCCGGACTCGCACCCAGTCGCCGGCTGCCAGCGGGTGGCGTTGGTCAGTGACCATCGTGCGGAGCACCCTGCGGAGCGTGCACCGCGCCTGCCGGCCGTCCTCCCCCTGCACGAGGCTCTCGAGGCCGTGCACGTGCAGCACCTGGCCTCGCCAGCAGTCGGCTGCCACGGCCGCGACGACCGGACCGTCGTCTGATCCGGAGGCGGCCGCGTCGCCGATGACAGTTCGCTTCCGCGTGAGCTCCCCCTTGCCGGAGAGCCGCTCTCCGGTGGCCTGGTCGGCCAAAGCATCGGGATCGTTTTCCAAGGCCCGCGTCAGGTCACCACCACGCCGCCGACCGGTCCGATTCTTGCGGAACGCGATACGGATCTTGCGGGGTCGCGGCATGCCTGAAGTGTACGCGGAACGGACCCGCTGCGGCGGATGGCTCAGAGTGAGTGCCGCCGGGATCGGCCGGGCGTCCGGGCTTCGGGCAGCGGGCGGCCCTCGAGACCGGCCGACTCGAGCAGCGACCGGCCGAAGATGCTCTCGAACTGCGACTTCTCCTCGACCGGTGGGGTCGCCCCGAGGCGGCCCGGATCGTAGGAAATCTCATATTCGTGCTTGGCGATCGCGAGCTTGTCGCCGGGCTTGAGCTGCTGCTCGGTCACCCGCGCGCCGTTGACCTTGATGCCGTTGCTGCTGCGGAGGTCCTTGATGGTCCAGTAGCCGTCGGCAAGCGCGAGTTCGCAATGCTGGCCGGAGACATTCGGAAACCGCAGCACGATGTCCGCGCTCTCCCGCCGGCCCACGATGAGAGACGTTTTGAGCAGCGGGATCGGATCGCCCCCGCCGAGCGGAAGAAGTTCGCCGTACATGGAATGTCCTCAGTCCGTTGTTCGGGTGTCGGCCCAGCCACCAGCCTCAGAGTCGTTCGGGTCGGGTGCGCGATCCTATTCCCGCGGCCGGGTTTGCCCGCGTCCACGCGGGAATTCAAACGGCATCGCGAAAGAAAATCCACCACCCGCCTCACGATTAATGAGACTACGAAGCGGCGCCCGAGCGGTCAAGCCGACGGTGCGACAGTCAGCTGGCCTGCGGAGGACGTATACTTGGGAAGGTACGCAGACTGGAGCGGACCAGGTGATCGCCGGCCGCGGGCTCGCGCCCGCGGCGGGAGGAAAGTCCGGGCTCCGCAGGGCAGGGTGGTGGGTAACGCCCACCGGCCGTGAGGTCAGGGAAAGTGCAACAGAAAGTAGACCGCCTCCGGAGGTGACTCCGGCGGTAAGGGTGAAACGGTGAGGTAAGAGCTCACCAGCAGGCCGGGTGACCGGCCTGGCTCGGTAAACCCCACCCGGAGCAAGGCCAAGCAGGAAGGAGATCGTTCCCTCGGGAGCGGCGCGGAACGGCCCGTTCCGCACCACCTTCCGGGTAGGTTGCTGGAGGCCACGGGCAACCGTGGTCCTAGAGAAATGGTCACCGTCCCACCGTCGTTCGCGGCGGCGGGAACAGAACCCGGCTTACAGGTCCGCTCCAGTCTCGTCGTGCCCCTCGCCGCCGGCGGCCCCCGGCTTCCGCTCGACAGCGAGTTCCTGCCGCTCCCGCTCGTCGAGTAATTTCATGAGCTTGGAGATGCAGAGCGTGTTGACGCTCACCCGCATCAGCCCGGCCTCGTTCTTGAGCGTCTCGTGGAGCGAGCGGGGCATCCGCACGGTGACCACCCGCTGGGTCTCCCGTTCCGAGGGCTGGTCATGCTGGCGGGATCGCAGGGCGTCGAGCATCTCCCTGATCCGGGCGTATTGCGGCGAGCACTCAAACCGGGCCAGGCCTTCGGCATCGCTAAACGTGAGCCGCACGATGCCGTCCACGCCGAGCACCTCCCGGAAGAAGACCACCCACTCGGGATCCATGCCGTAGAGCCGTTCGGCAACCTGAAGAACGGCGGTGGCGGCATGGGCGTCGGTGGCGTGGTTGTGGAGGAGCGTTTTCGTGGCCATGGCGGCATTCCCTTTTCTGGAGGCTTTGGCGTGGAGGTACGGACAAAAGTCGCAGTCCGGGGTAGATCCACCCGTCACTCGACATGCCAACAGTTCGGAGCCGGTCAAGTGACAGCATGAAGTGCTGTCGTAGCAATGACTTACGACACGCAGGCAAGAGCTGACTCGAATCCATGCACGGCTGCCCGGACTGCGGGCACCAGGTCGGCTGCCTAGGAATGAGGCAGCTACCACGTTTCGCAAATGCCAATTGTCCGGTTCGGAAGTCCGGGCAAAACAATCCTCAAGTGGCACTCTTTGCCCAGCTTCACATTCGGGCCAGGCTCGCCACATGGTCGGCGATGGCGCCGGCGACACTCGGTCCCCGGACCGTTTCCATGCCCTGCCAGCCGGGCACCGCGTTGACCTCGAGAACAACTGCCCCGCCCCCTTTGGCGGGCAGGATGTCGACGCCCGCGAGGGACGCCCCGACCGCACCGGCCGCCTGGCGGGCGAGCGTCTCCCAGCCCGCCGGGAGTTCGATCGCCGTGGCCCGGCCGCCCTGGGCCAGATTCGTCAGCCACTCACCCGCCGGCGCGTCCCGGCGCATCGCAAACACCCGCTCCCCGACCACCAGCGCCCGCACGTCCCAGCCCTCGTGGCCCACGAACTCCTGCAGGTAGCTCACGCCCCCGCCCGCACCGACCGCGGCGGCGACCACCTCCGGGGTGGTGCCGCGGACGATGCCCCGTCCGCGGGAGCCGAACAGCGGCTTGATGACGCAGTCGCCCCCCAGTCTTTCCCAGGCCTCGATCGCTGCTGCCGCGTCCTGCACGACGATGGTTTGGGGAACGGCCAGGCCCGCCGCCGCCAGAAGCGCGAGAGAGAGGTACTTGTCGATCGCGATCTCGAGCGATCTGGGCGGATTGATCACCGGGGTGCCGTCGGCAGCAAGCCTCGCCAGCACATCCATCCGGAAGATCACCTCCTCGAGCCGGGCCTCCGGCGGCGAGGTGCCCGGCATCCCCCGCACGACGACCACGTCGGCTTCCGCGAACTCTGGCGGTCGGAACCAGTCCCCCTCGGCGGTGATCCGGGCGGCGAGTTCCCGCCAGCGGATGATGGCCGGCCGGAAGCCCCGCCGCTCGAGGAGCGTTGCCAGGCGGGACGCATGCCAGCCGGTCGGCTCGCCCAGAATGCAGGCGCGGCGGCTCATCGCCCGGCCGGCGCCCGGTCGGCGGCTGCTCGGGTGTCGAACGACCCGCTGAGGATCGCTGGCTCGGTCGTGCCGAACACGTGCCGCCGCCCCGTCTCGACGTTGACAAACTCGAGCTGGGCCGGAGCGAAGAGGGCCGGGTCGATGGCGTAGAAGTCGCGGCCGGCCCGCTCGAACACGGCCAGAAAGGGCTCGCCAAAAGCGGGCGAGCTGCGACTCACCGACCGCGGGCCGATCTCCGCGAGGCTGTCGTCGTCGCCGGTCACCTCCAGCCGCACGCTGCCGCCGTAGAGGATGGCGTCGTTCGTGCGGCCGATGGCCACGAGGTCGTCGGCCGGCACCGGCACCGGCGGCAGCGGCGCCGTGCCGGTGCCGCGGCGGATCCTGCCCAGGTCGAAGCCGCCGTCGTGCAGTTTATGGAGCGCCGTTTCGAGCGAGCGGGCCACCACCTGAAGCGTGCCAGCCCGGCTCGCGGTGCGGGCCACGAGCAGGATGAGCCGCTCGGGGGCCACTCCCGCAGCCGCTGCGAGTTCCTGGCAGATCTCGGCCGGTGGCAGCGTGCCCGTCTCGAGAAGGCCGACCGCCACGGCCGGCGTCTCCCGCAGACCGATCGCGTCAAAAAGTTTTTCAAGGCCGATCGCCGCCCGGATCGGCCCGCTGGCCATGGCGAAGTAGCGGCCGCTAGAAACCTTCCAGCCGGCGTACTGGGCGGCCAGGCAGGCGGCGACCGGATGGTCGCTCGTGACCGACACCGTCGGCCACGGGCAGCCGGGCCAGGGGGCGGGCCCAGCAGCGTGCGTGGAACTGGCCGGCGTGGAGTTGGCCGGGGTGATGGCCACGTCGCCGGCTCCCCCGAGGGCAACCCGCGCCATGCCGAGACCGGCCTCGTCGCTGCCGGCCGCGTTCACGCCGCAGTCCAGAACCACCACGCCACCACAGACTGCCACGGCCGCGCCGAGCTGGGCGCAGCGGCGAACAAGGCCCTCGGCGATCGTGAAGCCCGCGTCATTGAGACCCATGCGGCATCCTTTGAAAGAGGCCATAATGCCCTGGTGTTCTGCCGACGGCAACGCGACCCGCTCCCGCCGCCGTCATGGATGGATTCGTCCCCCCGAGGTGACCCGCCGTGGCCAGCCTGACCGTCGAGAACTATGCCAAGACGATCTATCAGATCAGCGCCTCACTCGATGGGCGGCCGGCGAGCACCGGCCAGATCGCCGCGGCGCTTGGCGTCTCCCCCGGCACGGTCACGAGCATGCTCAAGACACTCGACGCCGCCCGGCTGGCGACCCACCGCCGCTACGAGGGCGTGGCCCTGACGCGGGCGGGCCGGATGCTCGCGCTGCGGGTGATTCGGCGGCATCGGCTCATCGAACTGTTTCTGATGAAGACTCTCGACATGAGTTGGGACGAGGTGCACGACGAGGCCGAGCACATGGAGCATGCCGTCAGCGACCTGCTCGTCGAGCGAATTGATGCCTTTCTGGGCCGGCCGGAGGTCGATCCGCACGGCGACCCGATCCCGCCGGCTGACGCGCACCGGCTCGACGACGGTGAGGAGAACGGAACCCGGTCGCTGGCCGAGTGCGGTACCGGCACCGGCTTTCGGCTGACCCGGGTGCTCGACCAGTCGTCGGAGTTTCTCCGCTACCTCACCGACTGCGGGCTGGCGCTGGGCTCGGTCGGCGAAGTGGAGCGGAATCCCGATGGGGCGGGGCTGATGCGGGTGCGTGTGGAGGGCCGCGGCCTCGCGCTAGCCCTCGACGCCGCCGGCAAGCTCGTGGTGGCCGAGGCGTGAGCCGAGGGAAGACGGGGCGCTGGCGAGTGGACCAGGGAATCCACTCGGCCCACACCTTACGCCTCGGATCCAGTCTCGATCACACGCTCCCACACGGCTGACTGGCTGAGGCACTCGTCGACCTCGACGCGGAGCGTGCCGGCAAGCGTGATTCCCTCGGCCGCCAGCGACTGCGTGAGTTGGCCGCCGATCCAGGTGGCGATCCATTCGGCCGTTGTGTTGGCCACCGGCAGGAGCACGCACTCGGCGGCAGGGAACACCCAGCGACGGTCGGCGAATCGCACCGTCACCTCGGCGTTTCCCAGCGGTCCGTTGGCCGTGGAGACGTCGAGGAACCGGCTCTTGGTCGGGAGCAGCATCCTGTGATCGAGGCCCGCGATGATCGCCGTCGCCGCATCCCTTAGAGCGATGAAGTCGACCACCATGCCGTGTGGCCCGGGCAGGCCCTCGACATCGATGCCAACGGTCCAGTTGTGGCCGTGGACGGGTTCGCAGAGGTCGTCGGCGAGGGTGATGAAGTGGCCGGCACAAAACACGTGGACGGCCTTGCGGAGCTTCACCTGGTAGCGGTCGGTCATGGGATGCTCGCGAGGGAACGAGGCGGCGTGGGGAAAGGGAGCGCGGCCTGCAGCCGCCC
>JBBEEF010000148.1:37926-52770 GCA_040880915.1 Pirellulales bacterium | reverse complement strand
TCCCGCAGCAGAATATAGAGGGCCGCGGCGACGAGGTCGGCTGTGGTTCCCGGATTGAGCCGCCGCGGTTGTCGCAGCGAGGCGTCGAACTCTGCGACGGCCACCGGCCAGCGGGCGTCTTCTTCCCAGGCGATGAGATCCGCCGCCCGGGCCGAGACCTCCGCGGCGGTGGCCTCGCCATGCCGCCGGGCGATCAACGAATCGGCCCGCCGGGCGAGTTGCCGGAGGTGGCAGCGGATGATCGCCGTTTCCAGGGGAACGCCGGCGGCGATGGCGGCGGCGAGATCGGCGACGGGGCCGGTGAAGAGCTCGTCGTAGCCGCGTGCCCAGAGCCGGGCGATCGTGTCGTGGCCGGCCGAGACCTGCATGGCGGCGCGGATGTCGGACGGGGGCGGACCGGCGAGATCCCAGCGGCTGCTGGTGCCCAGGCCTCCGGGCCGAGCGGCCTGAATGGCCGTCCAGATCGCCGCGGCATCGGCGGCAGCGAGCAGGCCGAATACCTGCTCGACGGCAGATGGCGTGGCGGGCCCCCGGTCATCGGACACCGCCGCAAGCGGGGCCACGAGCAGCACGATGCCGAGGTTGGCGTTGGAGCGGGTGGCCGACCGGGCGGCGGTGACCGCGTCGAGGATCGTGCGCCCGAGTGGCTTCTCGGCGGCGGCTTCAAGCGCCGGCGCGATCGCCAGGCCCGCGGCCACAAGATCGCTGAACGTGAGATCGGGAAAGGGGGCGTGCGGGTGGACGTTTCCCGGTTTGGCCGCCGCCGCCTCGAGGATGCTCGCGACCGCTCCGCACCAGCCTCGGCCCCAGCCGCAAAGCGATGCGGGAATCAGCCGCAGCGGGGCAGCCAGAGCGTCGCCGAATCGATTGGGCATCAAGGACACGTGAGGATTCCGTAAGCAGCGGGCCCGTTTGGCTCTCCTTCCCGACCGCGAGACTACACTCACCAAAAGTGATCGGCGAGCACAAGGGAGACAGACCCGGCATGGCAGCGGTGACGAGCAGGTCGGAGGAGCCAAGCATCGGCCCGGATTGTTTTATCAACCGGGAGTTGAGCTGGCTCGAGTTCAATCTGCGGGTTCTCGAAGAGGCCGAGAACCCTGAGAATCCGCTCATGGAGCGGCTCAAGTTTCTGGCGATCTTCAGCTCGAACCTCGACGAATTCTTCATGGTCCGCGTGGCGGGCCTCCGGGAGCAGGCCTTCGGCGAGAGCGCCCCGCAGGACGAAGCCCCCGACGGGATGACGGCACTCACGCAGCTCAAGGCGATCGCTGCCCGCACCCAGGAACTCGTGGCCCGGCACTACCAGTGTCTGCGGGAAAGCATTGGCCCGGCTTTGGAGGCCGAGGGGTTTCAGCTCCTTCGCTACGCCGATCTCGTAGGGCCGCAGCGGGAGCAAGTAGACCGCTTCTTTCATGACCGGGCCCAGCCGATCCTCACGCCAATGGCGGTGGATCCAGCGCACCCGTCGCCCCGCTACCATAATCGAGGGCTGTACCTGGGCGTGATGCTTCATCGCGCTGAGGGGCTCGGGCCCAAACGGCTGTTTGCGGTGGTGCAGGTGCCGCAGGTGCTACCCCGCATCGTGATGCTCGCCGGGGGCGAGCCGGGTCGCGTGCCCTTCGTGCTTCTGGAAGATGTGATCTCGGCCCGGCTGCCCGACCTCTTCGGCGGGTTCGAGGTCGATTCCTGGACCGCCTTCCGAATCACCCGCGACAGCGACCTCGAACTGCTCGAGCAGGAGTCTGACGACATGCTCAAGCTGATCGAGGACCGCCTCAAGGCCCGTCAGCGGGGGCAGGCCGTGCGGATCGAGATCGCCGCGAAGGCCGACGGCCAACTCGCAGAGTTGATCATCGACGAGGAGGGGCTGCAGGCGGCCGCCAGCGGCACCGATGGCTACAGCGAGGTCTACCGGATCGACGGTCCGCTCGACCTGACGGCGCTCTGGGAGCTCCATCGGCTGCCCGGCTTTGAGAAGCTCCACGACAAGCCCTTTACACCGCGGCCCCCGCGGGGGCTCGAGCGGCATGGCGACGACATTTTCACGATGATCGCCCGCCGGGACATCTTCCTCCATCACCCGTACGAATCGTTCGACCCCGTCGTCGAGTTTGTGACCCGGGCAGCCAACGATTCCCGCGTTTTGGCGATCAAGCAAACGCTCTACCGCACCAGCGGTGACTCGCCGATCTCGCGGGCGCTGATCACGGCGGCCGAGTCGGGCAAGCACGTGACGGCGATTGTCGAGCTCAAGGCCCGGTTCGACGAGGCGAACAACGTGAGCTGGGCCCGGCAGATGGAACGGGCCGGCGTGCACGTCGTGTTCGGCTTTCTCGATCTCAAGACCCACTGCAAGGTTTCGCTCGTCGTGCGGCAGGAGGGGGGCGGCCTCAAGCGGTATGTTCACCTGGGGACGGGCAACTACAACCCGACCACGGCGCTGCTCTACACCGACCTGGGGCTGTTTACTGCCGACGAGGCGGTCGCGGAAGATGCCTCGGCCCTGTTCAATCTGCTGACTGGCTACTCGCAGGGCCACGCCTGGAAGCGGCTGGTTGTCGCGCCAGACGATCTTCACCGGCGGACGATGGAACTCATCGAGGCACAGGCACGCCGAGCGAGCGAGGGGCTGCCCTCACGGATCTTCGCCAAGCTCAATTCACTTGTCGACCATCAGGTGATCGAGGCCCTCTACCGGGCCAGCCAGGCGGGTGTGCCGATCGACATTGTGCCCCGCGGCATCTGCTCGCTGCGTCCGGGGGTGCCGGGCCTGAGCGAGACGATCCGCGTGCGGAGCGTCGTGGACCGGTTCCTCGAGCACAGCCGCCTCTATGTGTTTGGTCCCGACGAGGATGCGGAAGTGTTCCTCTCGAGTGCCGACTGGATGCCACGGAACTTCTTCCGGCGGGTGGAGGTGATGTTTCCGGTGCTCGACCCCGCCATTGCCGGCCGGATCCTGCGGGAGATCCTGCCGGTGTATCTCGCCGATAACACCCGGGCCCGTGTGCTCGACAGCGCGGGGCACTTCCACCTGCTCTCACCTGCCGATGGAGAGCCGGCCCGCCGCTGCCAGCATGAGTTTCTCGCCCAGCGGCCCGAGCCGGCGGCGGTCGTCCTGTCTGACGCCAGTCCGGCGTAGGTGGAGGAGAGCGGGGCCTCGGCGGTAGGGTGTCACGGTGTCACGGTGTCACGGTGCCCGGGCTCGCGTCGGGGGCTTCTACGGCCGCGGCCGCCGTCTTACACTTCTCTCTTTTGTGCGGCAGCCCCCGGATACACCCCATGGCGGAGGACTACTACCAGACACTCGGCGTGTCCCGGACGGCATCTGCCGAGGATATTCGCAAGGCCTACCGGGAACTGGCCCGCAAGTATCATCCCGACCTGCACCCCGACGACGACGCGGCCAAGCAGAAGTTCAAGCAGGTCCAGAACGCGTTCGACGTGCTCAACGACTCGAGCAAGCGCGAGATGTATGACCGGTACGGCAGTTCCTTCGAGGGCGTCGGGGCGGGCGGCCCGCGGGGCGGCCGGGGCGGTGGTCCCTTTGGCGGTGGCGGTGGGGCCGGGGGCTTTCCCGGCGCCGGCGAGATCGATCTCGACAGTCTGTTTGGCGGGGCGGGAGGATTCGAGCAGATGTTTGGCCGCGCGGCCGGTGGGGCCCGGTCCGGCCGGGGCCGCAAGCGGACGGCACAGGTGCCAGGCGAGGACGTGCAGGCACGCATCGAGATCCCGTTTCGTTTGGCGATCGACGGCGGCAAGACCGACGTGCGAGTCGACCGCGGCAGCGGCGCCACCGAGACGATCAGCGTTACGATCCCGCAGGGGATCCCCGACGGCGCCCGAATGCGGCTGCGAGGACAGGGACTTCCAGGGAGTGGCGGCGGTCCGGCGGGTGACCTGCTGCTCGAGGTGCAGATCGAGCCGCATCCGGTGTTTCACCGCGAGGGCGACACGCTCACGGTCACCCTTCCCGTGACGCTCACCGAGGCGCTCCAGGGGAGCAAGGTTGATGTGCCAACGCCGTGGGGCACGATCGCGCTGAGGATTCCTCCCAACACGTCCAGCGGCCGCAAGCTCCGCGCGGCGGGGATGGGCGTGCGGCATGCCAACGGCTCGCAGGGCGACCTCATCGCCGAGGTGCAGATCATGCTGCCGGACGGGGCCGACGCGGCGGCCGTCGAGCGGTTGCTCGAGGCGGCGCAGGCTGCCGAGTCGGCCGCGGTGAATCCACGGGCCAGCCTGCGGTGGTGACGCCCCGCGACGAGCGGCTGCCGCGGACGAGGCGGATTGCCAGTCCGGCCGACTTTGCCCGGATCTACCGGCGACGCAAGAGCGCAGCAGCCGGGCCGCTTGTGCTGTACGCGGCACCAGGAGTGGCGACGGGGGGGGCTCCGCCCGAGGTCCGAGTGGGGCTGTCGGTGTCGCGGCGGATTGGCAACGCGGTGGTCCGCAACCGCTGGAAGCGGCGGCTGCGGGAGGCCTTTCGCCTCGTGCGGCCGCGGTTGCCGGCGGGCAACGACTACGTGATCGTGGTGCGGTCGGGTCTGCCACCTCGAGGCGCGGAGGGGATCTGTCGCATCGGTGATTCGCTCGTCGATCTGGCCGTGCGGGTGGCCGGCCGGCCCGAGCCCCGGCCGCCGGCAGGTGACGACGGCCTGCCGAGGCGGAGGCGAGGAGGCCGCGGCACATGAAGACCGTGGCCGCCGCCTGGCGGGCGATCTGCCGCGGCTGCGACCGCGTGGCCTCGGCAATGCTCGTGGGCCTCGTGATCGTGTACAAAGTCACGCTCAGCCCGCTGCTCGGCCGGCACTGCCGGTTCACACCGACCTGCAGTGCTTATTTTCGCCAGGCGGTCGAGAAGTATGGCGCCGTTCGTGGCAGCCTCAAGGGTCTGGCCCGGATCGGACGCTGCCACCCCTGGCACCCCGGCGGCCATGACCCGGCATGACCGGCATCAGTGGCATGACCTGCATGACGACATGAGTGGGGAGTTTTCAGTGTCCGGCCCACGTGATCGTGGCAACGAGCAAGCGCCGCACGTCAGTCCGGCTGCTGGACCAGGTCGAGGAGCCGGCCGGGTGATCCCATGATGTTGTAGCCCGCGTCGACGTGAAGGATCTCGCCGGTGATCCCGAGCGACTCGCGGGAGAGCAGCCAGGCCCCTGCCTTGCCCACCTCCTCGTGGGTGATGTTGCGGCCCATCGGCGACATGTGCTGGTAGAGCCCGAGCATGTCGTCGACGCCCGCGCCGCGGCCGGCGAGTGTTCGCAGGGGCCCCGCGCTGACGGCGTTTACCCGCACGCCGGTCGGCCCGAGGTCGTAGGCCATGTACTTCACGCAGGCGTCGAGCGTGGCCTTGCAGACGCCCATGATGTTGTAGCCAGGCACCACCTTCTCGCCGCCGAAGTAGGTGAGCGTGAGGATTGAGGCATTCGCGGACAGGATGCCGCGGACGAGCCGGCCAACGGCCAGGAGGCTGTAGGCGCTTGTCTCCATCGCCACCCGGAAGCCCTCACGGCTGCAGTTCGTGGTCTCCCCCTTGAGATCCTCGAGGGGCGCGAAGGCGATCGAGTGAACGACAAAGTCGAGCGATCCGAATTCCTGCTTGGCCCGATCGACGACGGCCGCGATCTGGGCGTCGTCGGAGACATCCATCGGTACGAGGAATTTCGCGTTGGGCTCGGGATCGGTGATCTGGGCGACGCGGCGGCGGTTTCGCTGGCGTTCGTCGTCGGGACGGTCGGGCAGGTGGGAGAAGCCGATCTGCCCCCCCTCGGCCATCACTTCCCTGGCGATCGCCCAGGCGATCGAGTGGTCGTTGGCCACGCCGAGCACGAGCCCCTTGAGTCCGTCGAATCTGCCCATGCTTGCTCGCTCCTCCACCGGTGAATCGCAACGCAAAAGCCGTGGCGGCACTCGCCGCGGTGTCGGTCACGATTCCGCGGAATGTAGCGGCTTGGGGAAAATCCCTCAACGCGAGCAGTTCAGCGACACGATCCCCAACGATCCCCCAAGGGTGCCGACTTGCTTACGGCTGGCTCCGGAGGCAGGCCTCCTGCGGCCCCGCGCGGCAAACCCTTGTTTCGCCCGCCGGCCGCGGGTACAAGAACGGTCCTACGCCCCGTTAGCTCAATTGGTCAGAGCATCTGACTCTTAATCAGAGGGTTCTTGGTTCGAGTCCAAGACGGGGCAGTGCCTAGTGACCGCTTTGGCGGTCACTCTTCCGCGGAAGATCCCGCCTGCTCGTCAGGCCCGCGGCGGCCGTCCAGGCTCCACGGCCCCGCGCCGTTGGCGACGATAAAGAGCATCGTGCCCATCAGGGCGACGTTCTTCATGAAGTTGATCTGCTCCGGCATCTGCTCCTCCGCAGGCAGCTTCCAGAAGGCATGGAAGTAGTAGGTGGCTGCGGCCAGAAACACAAGCAGCAGGAAGGCGCCGCCCCGGGCCCAGTAGCCGAGGATCACCGACAGCGAGCCAAGCAGGAGAAACGCGATCGCCCCTGCGAGCAGGATCTTGGCCTGCGGGACGCCCTTGGCATCCATCAATTCGGCCACGGAGTTGAACTGCGGGATCTTGTTCATCACCGCGCTCGAGAGAAAGATCGCGGTGATCGCGAGCCGCGCGACGAGGGTCAGGAAACCTTGGATGATGTGCATGGGCTGCCTCCGCGGGATGCCCACCGACCGTTTGCCGAGGGCTTTCGAGAGGCTACCACGAACGGTGGGTGAGTCGGAAAGACCAGTTTGGCGGGGGCGGCCGGGGCCGCGATATGCTACCGCGGCCCCAGGAGATCACGACATTTCGATGACCACCGAGCCAGTTGAAATCAGCGTGCAGGAAGTGCAGGCCTTGCGGTCGGCCGGAGGGCCCTGGCTGCTTGTCGACTGCCGCGAGCCCGACGAGCATTCGATCGCCCGGATCGAAGGAGCCGTGCTCATTCCGATGCGGGAGATCCCGGAGCGGCTTGGCGAACTCGAGCTGCACCGCGACGGGCGGATCGTCGTGCACTGCCATCACGGAGTTCGCAGCCTCCGCGTGACGCGGTTCCTGCGGGAGCGTGGGTTCGCCGCTGCCCAGAGCATGGCCGGCGGCATCGAGGCCTGGTCGCTCGAGGTCGATCCCGCCACGCCGCGGTATTGACCGGATCGGGAGCCACCGCACGATGCCGTCGCTCGACCTCGTACTGATCGCCCAGGCCGTCGCCAGCGGGACGATGTGCGGAATCATCTGGTTTGTGCAGGTGGTTCACTACCCGCTGTTCGCCGCGGTGATGGGGCCGTCGTCGCCCGCCTACGCCCGGGAGAACCAGCGGCGGACGTCGCTGGTGGTGCTGCCGCCGATGCTCGTCGAGGCGGTAGCGGCCGGCTGGCTCGTGGTCCGGACGCCGGCAGGCATCCCACCCGGCCTGGCGATCGCGGGCCTGGTGATGGTGGGCCTGCTCTGGCTCTCGACGCTCGCGGTGCAGATGCCGCTCCACGCCCGGCTCGCCGACGATCGGCACGCGGCGGCGACGGTGACCACGCTTGTGCGCAGCAATTGGCCGCGGACGATCCTGTGGACGGCCCGGGCCGTGCTCGCGGCCTGGATGCTGGCGGCGGCGGGGTGACGGTCGTTGGGGCAGGTTTGGAGCCGTGGCGTGTTTTGCTCGGCTCACACCTCGGACCCGGTTGCAGCAGACCGCACCCGGGCTTTAGCCCTCGCTTGAACGCACGATGCCCTTCACCACATGGCCGTGCACGTCTGTCAACCTGAACTGGCGGCCTTGGTAGCGGAAGGTGAGGCGGGTGTGGTCGATGCCCACGAGGTGCATGATCGTCGCCTGCATGTCGTGGATGTGGACCGGGTCGGCCGTGATGTTCCAGGCGTAGTCGTCGGTCGAGCCGTGCACGTGGCCTCCCTTCACGCCCCCGCCGGCCAGGAGAAAGGAATAGGCCTTCCCAAAGTGGTCGCGGCCCTTGGGGCTGGCGGGATCACCCTGGCCGAAGGGCGTGCGACCAAACTCGCCCCCCCAGGCCACGAGCGTGTCGGCGAGCAGTCCCCGTTCCTTGAGATCCTGGATGAGCGCCGCCGTGGGGGCGTCGGTGTCGCGGCACTGCTCCGCGAGCTGCGTGAAAAGGTTAGAGTGCTGGTCCCAGCCGGCGTGCATGAGCTGCACAAACCGCGTGCCCCGCTCGAGCAGCCGCCGGGCGATGAGACAGTTGAAGGCGAAGCTCCCCTTCGTGGTCACGTCGGGGCCGTAACGGTCGAGCACATGTCGCGGCTCGTCGGAAAAATCCACAAGCTCCGGCACGCTCGCCTGCATCCGGAAGGCCATCTCATACTGGGCGATCCGCGTATCGATCTCGGGGTCGCCGTAGTCGGCGAGGTGGGCCGCGTTCATCGCCGCGAGGTCGTCGAGCAGAAGGCGACGGGCTTCCCGGCTCACCCCCGGTGGATTGTCGAGGTAGGGCACCGGCTCCCCGGTGTTACGAAACTTCACCCCTTGGAAGCGGCTCGGCAGAAACCCACTCCCCCAGTAGTAGTCGAAGAACAGCTGCCCGCAGGTCTTCCCCTTGTCGCTCGACGTCATCACCACGAAGGCGGGCAGGTCTTCCGTCTCGCAGCCGAGCCCGTAGCTCATCCAGCCACCCATGCTCGGCCGCCCCGGCACCTGCCCGCCGGTGAGGAAGAAGGTCACGCCCGGCGCGTGGTTGACCGCCTCGGTGTGCATGCTCCGCACGAGGCAGAGATCGTCGGCATGGCTGCCGATGCACGGGACCAGCTCGCTCATCTCCATGCCGCAGCCGCCATACCGCCGGAAGCCCTTGATCGGCGGAACGACCGGCCACTTGGCATAGCCACTCGACATCGTGGAGAGCCGGGTCGAGCCCCGCACGCTCGCTGGGATCTCCTCACCGCCGCGGGCGATGAGCTGCGGCTTGGGGTCGAAGAGGTCGACATGCGACGGCCCGCCCCCCTGCCAGAGCATCACCACGCGGTTGGCCGTGGGGGGGTGGTGAGGTAAGCCGGGCAGTCCCGGGTTGCCATGCGTCGCCCCGGCCGATTCCCGCTGGAGAATCGCCGCCAGCGCCGCGGCGCCGATTCCCTGTCCGGCCGAGCCAAACAGACGGCGGCGGGTCACGCGGGCGGCATTGTCGCCGATCAATTCGAGCATCTATTCACTCCCTCGTCAGGGCCTCGTCGAGGTTGAACAAGGCCAGGCAGACACTGCTGAGAGCGGCGTGCTCCGCGAGGCCGAGCGACTCCTCTCGCGGGCTTGAGCCCACCTGCACCAATTGCCGCGCCGCCTCGCGATCGGCCGCGTAGATCGTCAGTTGCCGCTCGTGCATCCGGCCCAGGGTTTCCAGGTCGTAGCCGGTCGGGTGACGGCCGAGAACGCGGCGGAAGGCGTGGGCGAGCCGGCCGGGCGTGTCGGGAGCCGCCGCCATGCTCATTTCGGCCAGCACGCGGGACGCCTCGACCCAGGTGGGGTCGTTGAGGGTCGTGAGGGCGTGCAGCGGGGTGCTCGTGCGGCTGGTGCTGACCGTGCAGGTCTGGCGGTTGGCTGTGTCGAACATGTTGGCGGGGCTTACCGTACGTCGCCAGAAGGTGTACAGGCTGCGGCGGTACAGGTCGGCGCCGTGCGAGGCGGGATAGGTGAAGTCACGCTCCTTTGTGATCGCCAGCGCCTCCCAGATCGCGTCGGGCTGGTAGGGATAGACGGGCCGGCCGCCAACCCGCAGGTCGACGAGGCCGGCCGCCGAAAGGGCTGCGTCGCGGAGCACCAACGCGGGCATACGAAACCGGGCCGCCCGGGCGTGGAGCCGGTTTTCGGGGTCGGCGGCGAGATGCGGGGCCGTCACCCGGCTGGCCTGCCGGTAGGTGGCGCTTGTGACAAGCAGGCGGTGGAGGTGCTTGCGGCTCCAGCCCCGCTCGCGAAGCTCGACCGCCAGCCAGTCGAGGAGTTCCATGTGGAGCGGATACTCGCTCTGCACTCCCATGTCTTCGCTGGTCTTCACCAGGCCTGTGCCGAAGAAATACTCCCACATCCGATTGACCTGCACGCGGGCGGTGAGCGGGTGCTCAGGGAGGAAGAGCCAGCGGGCGAAGCCGAGTCGGTCGCGGGGAAAGTCGGCCGGAAGCGGCGGCAGGGCTGCGGGCGGGGCGAAGCCGATCGGCTCGCCGACCGGTGCAAGGTAGTCGCCACGGTCGAGGATCCTCGTCTGCCGCGGCTTGGCGTCGCTCATCACCATCACCCGCGGTAGCTCGTTTGCCCGCAGGGCGTCGAGCTCGCCTTGAAGCCGCTTTGACTCATCCGGCGATTCCTCGCCGTGGGCGGCGATCAATGCCTCGAGCGCGGCCAACCGGCTGCGGAGCTGCTCGTCGGGCACCTCGACCACCGGGGGGGCCACGCGGATCCGGGCCGAGAACCGCGTCGGCACGCCCGACTCGGGCACGCGATTAAATGCATCGAGGAGGGCGTAGTAGTCGGCCTGGGTGAGCGGGTCGTACTTGTGATCGTGGCACTGCGCACAGGCCAGTGTGAGGCCGAGCCAGGTTGTGCTCGTCGTGTCGACCCGGTCGAAAAGGTTGTTGAACCGCTGTTCCTCGGCGATTGCTCCCCCCTCGCCGTTGAGGAGATGGTTGCGGTTGAAGCCGGTCGCGATCTTCTGGTCGAGCGTGGCTGCGGGCAGGAGATCGCCGGCAAGCTGCGCGATCGAGAACTGGTCGAAGGGCGTGTCATCGTTGAGCGACCGCACCACCCAGTCTCGCCACAGCCACTGCCAGGTGTCGCCGTCCTGCTGAAATCCGTTGGAGTCGGCGTAGCGGGCCGCGTCGAGCCAGGGCAGCGCGAGCCGCTCGCCGTAGTGCGGGCTCGCCAGGAGCCGGTCCACCAATCGCTCGTAGGCGTCGGGCGAGGGATCGGCCACGAAGGCGTCAACTTCCGCGGGCGTGGGAGGCAGGCCGACGAAGTCGGCGTGGAGCCGGCGGATGAGGGTGGGGCGGTCGGCCTCGGGCGACGGGGCGATGCCGGCGGCCTCGATCTTCGCAAGCACAAACGTGTCGACCGGGTTGCGAATCCATTCGTGGCCAACGACAGCGGGGGGCTCGGGCCGTCCAGGGGCCACAAAAGCCCAGTGCGGCTGGTACGCCGCCCCCTCGCGAACCCAGCGGTCGAGCAGTTGCTTCTGTTCGGCGGTGAGCCGCCGGTTGGAGTCGGGGGGCGGCATCACGACGTCGGGATCGGTCGAGTGAATCCGCTCGAGCAGCGTGCTGGCACCCGCGTCGCCCGGCACGATCGCACCCGCTCCGATCGCCGCAGCGGGATCGTCGAGCCGGAGATCAGCCTCCCGCTTGTTGCCGTCCTGGCCGTGGCAATAGAAGCAGTTCTCAGCCAGGATCGAGCGAATGTCGCGGTTGAAGTCGATCGCGACCGGCTCGGCCGCCGGTGCGAATGCCGCCGCGGCCGTCAGCATGGCCACACTAACAAGTTGGCCGCATCGCGGGCGGCAAAGCCCGACAGGCAACCCTGAGTAACCCATGGAACCAGCTTCCGGGGGGTCACCCGCGTCGCCGATCCGGGGCCAGCAGTTGGCAGGCCGGGTCGCGGACCTTTCGGTCGATCAGCGGGAGAATGCAATCACATCGACTTGAACCAATGAAAACCATGAACAGTATAGTGCCTCGCCCGCACTGGGTCGATTATCATACCGAGGGCGGGTTTCCGCTGCAGATTCCAGCCCCGTTCGCAGCCCGGCCCGTACATGCCCGAGCCTTCGCCTTTGGATTCACGCCCGAGTAGCTCTCGATGGGCATTCGGCGTGGCGGCCGTGAGCATGGCGGCCCTCGCGATGGCCAGCCCGTGGATCGCCTGGGCGGCCCTTGCGACGCTCGGTGCAGACGCCACGACGCCGCTCGACTGGGTACCCGCCAGCCATCCGCAGCGGCAGGACTACGACCGGTTTGTGGCGGCGTTTGACAGTGGCGACGTGGTGGTCATCTCCTGGCCCGGCTGCGAGCTCGATTCCCCCGCCGTCACGAAGCTGCTCGAGGCCGCCACTGGCGACGAGTGCCCGCGGGATGCGGCTGGGCGGCCGCTGTTTGACGGAGTGATCTGCGGGCCCACCGCAGTCAGCGACCTCACCGCCCCGCCCCTGTCGCTCGACCGGGCGACGGCCGTGGATCGGCTCTCCGGCGTGCTCGTGGGGGACGACGGTCGGACCACATGCATGGTGTTCGGCCTCGCCGGCGACGGGATGCAGTCGCGGCGGGATGCCGTGGACTGGATTCGGGCAACGGCCGCTCAGGTCACCGAGCTCGAGCCAGACGCCATCCATCTGGCCGGCCCGGTGAGCGACACCGTGGCCATCGACGAGGCGAGCTTCGGCTCGCTGGCCGGGTTGGCGGTGCCGGCGGCGCTCGTGACGCTCGTCGTCGCCTGGGTGGCACTCGGGTCGCTGGCCTACTCGCTGCTCGTATTCGCGCTGGCTGCCTGGTGCGTGGGCCTCTCCTTCGCCACGCTCGCCGCCTGCGGCGACCGCATGAACGCGGTGCTCATCGTGATGCCCGTGCTCGTGCTCGTGCTGGGTGTTTCCGGGGGCATCCACCTCATGAACTATCTCGGCGAGGCGCTCGCGGAGGGGGGCCGCGCGGGGGTGGCGGCCCGCGGCATACGGCTGGCCTGGCTGCCGTGCGGGCTCTCCGCGGGCACCACCGCCATCGGGCTGGCGTCGCTGGGCTTGAGCGAACTCGAGCCGATCCGTACGTTTGGCTTCCACGCGGCGATCGGCGTGCTGGCCGCGCCGGCGGTATTGTTTCTCGTGCTGCCCGGTTTCTTCGAGCGGTGGCCGATTCCCGCGCGGACCGGGATCGGCCAGATCGCGATCGCCCGGCAGGCCGCGGGCTTCGTGATCCGCCATGCCCGGGCCGTCGGTCTGTCGTTCATCGCCCTGGCCTGCGTGGCGGCCGGCGGCCTGCCACTGCTCCGCACATCGGTGCGGATCGACACGCTGTTTACACCGCACAGCCGCGTTATCCGCGACTATGTCTGGATCGAGGAACGCATCGGCCCGCTCGTGCCGATCGAGGTGGTGCTGCGGTTCTCCGGCACGAGCGACATCCGGCCGGCGGCCCGACTGGCACTTGTGCGGGAGGTGGAGGCGAGGCTGGCCGCGATGGCGGGCGTGACGGCCGCGTCGTCTGCGGCGGGGCTCTTGCCCGAGATGCCGGCCCGCGGCACGATCGGCACGGCGCTGGCCGAGTCGCGGGCGGCCCGCCGGCTCGCCGCGAGCGACGTGGGCTACGTCCGCGACGTTGACGGCGAGCAGTGGTGGCGGGTGACTGCGCGGATTCCCGCGCTCGCCGACGTGGACTACGGTGAATTTCTTGACCGCGTGCGGGCGGAGGTGGAGCCCGCGGTCGAGGCGGCGGGGGGAGCGGGGCGGGGCGTCATCGCCTCCTGTACTGGCGTGATGCCGCTCGTTCACGCGATCCAGAACACGCTCCTGCAGGACCTGTTTAGCAGCTTCCTGGCGGCCTGCGGCGTGATCACGATCGTCATGATGCTGGTGGAGGGGGGAATCGTGCCCGGGCTCGTGGCGATGACGGGCAACCTGTTTCCCTCGGTGCTGCTGTTTGGACTCCTCGGCTGGGGCCGCGTGCCGCTCGACATCGGCAGTGTGATGACTTCGTCGATCGCGCTGGGGATGGCCATCGACGGCACGCTCCACTTCCTCACCTTCCACGGCCGCTCCCGGCAGGCTGGGAACACGCCCGCCGAGGCGGTCCGCGACGCCTACGGCCACTGCGGGCCGGCGCTCGTGCAGACAACGCTCGTGTGCGGGCTGGGGCTGCTTGTGTTCGCGGCCAGTTCGTTTGCCCCCACGAGCCGGTTTGCCTGGATGCTCACCGGGCTGCTCGTGGCAGCGCTCGCCGGCGACCTTTTGCTCCTGCCGAGTCTGCTGCTCGGGCCCGCCGCCCGCTGGTTCACGCCAGCCCGTGCCGCAGGGCCCACACCGCCGCCTGCGTCCGGTCGTTGAGCGAGAGCTTGCGAAGCAGGTTCTGGACGTGTTCCTTGACCGTCTCGACGCTGATCTCGAGCGAGTTGGCGATCTCCTGGTTGGAAAGCCCCATGGCGATCAGTCGCAGGACCTGCGTCTCCCGCGGCGTGAGCGGCACGCCCGTATCCTTGCTCCGCTCGCGGCGGGACATCTGGCCGGCCACTCGTCGCAGCTCGCCGGCCCGCGAGGGCGTCTCGCCGGCTGCGGCGCCGACCACGGCGGCGATCAGCTCCTCCCGCGACGCACTCTTGAGGAGGTAGTCGTGGGCGCCCGCTGCGACGGCGCGAGCGATGTAGGTTGGGTTGTCGAAGGCGGAGAGCATCACCACACGGGCGGCCGGGGCGGCCGAGCGAATCCGCTTGATGGCGTTGAGACCGTCGCAATCCCCCATCCGGACGTCGAGGAGCACGACGTCGGGCTTGAGTTTCTTGGCCTGCCGCACCGCCTCCTCGTCGGTGGCGGCCTCGCCGCAGACCTTCACCTCCGAGTCTTTGAACAGGCTCGTCAGCCCCTTGCGGACCATTTCATGGTCGTCGGCGATAAGCACGGAGGTAACCGGCATGATTGAGAATCCTCGCCGCAGGGGGGGTGGGCTGTCAACCGAGTCGCATTGCAAGCGAGCGCAAGGGAAAGGTCGCAATCCGGTTCGGCCCGGCGTGCGCCATACAAGCCCCCGGCGCGAGCCGGGGGACTGTGACGCTGCGGACCAATTGGTAAGAGCCAGGCTGAGCGGTGTCGTCAATCTGGGTCAGCATCGGGCGGAGTGGATGGCGGGGTGGCGTTTGTTCCCGCAGTCCCCGGG
>JBBEEF010000148.1:27356-37826 GCA_040880915.1 Pirellulales bacterium | reverse complement strand
GTCAGCATCGGGCGGAGTGGATGGCGGGGTGGCGTTTGTTCCCGCAGTCCCCGGGCTTGCGCCCGGGGCTTGTATGCGGCGCAACGTTGCCCGTGGCAATCGAGCCTTCCGCAGACAAAAGTCCCGTTTGTTCCCGCAGTCCCCGGGGCGGGGACCGAAAGGGGACAGTCCCCGGGGCGGGGACAGTCCCCGGGGCGGATCCGGCAACCGGGGAGCGGTACACTCTGGGCTTTGATCCCGAACCGACACCCGCTCGGCTGCATCCCGCATGACCCGCCTGGTTTCGTTTGCCGTCCTCCTCGGGCTGGTCGTGCTCTTCGGCCTGCTCTCCTTGCGGGTGATGGCGGCCTTCCTGCTGCCCATGCTGCTGGCGGGGATGCTGGTGGTGATCTTCGGGCCGCTCTACCGGGCGATCCGCGGGCGGATCGGCGGGCAGGAGTGGGTGGCCGCCGCCCTGACCACGCTCGCGGTGCTACTGATTGTGCTTGTGCCGCTCGGTGTCCTCGTCGTGCGGGCCGGCAGCGACGCCATGACGCTCCTCGGGCCGCCCGACGGCCTGCGGCTCGACCCCAATGTGCTCGATGGGTTGGTGGCGAGATTCAACGAGGCGACCGGCCTCGAGGCGACGGCGGATGGCGTGAACGCCGAACTGCGAAAGCTGGCCGAGGACTGGGTGGGCCCGGTCGTAGCGCAGGCTCCGGCGAAGGTCGGCAGGGTCCTGATCGGGATCGTGGTGACGGTGGTCGCCTTTTTCTACTTTCTGGCCGACGGCCCCCGGATGCTGGCGGCTGTGACGCGGCTCGTTCCGCTCGACGTCCGTTACCAGTGGCAACTCCTCCGGGAGTTCGAGGAGGTCAGCCGGGCGGTGGTGAGCGCCACGCTGCTGGCGGCGGCCGCGCAGGCGATCCTGGGCGGAATCGGCTACGCGGTGGCCGGCCTCGACGGCTTGTTCCTGCTGACGCTCCTCACGTTCGTGATGGCGATGGTGCCGATCCTCGGGGCGGCTTCGGTCTGGGCCTCGGCCAGTCTGTATCTGCTCTTTTTCGTCAAAGACCCCTGGGCCGCGGCCGGGCTGGCCCTGTGGGGCGGGCTGGTCGTCTCCACGATCGACAACATCATCAAGCCGATCGTGCTCCAGGGACAGTCAAAGCTCCATCCGCTCCTCGCTCTCCTGAGCGTCCTCGGGGGCGTGGCGGCGCTGGGTCCGATCGGGATCTTCGTGGGCCCGATCGCCGTGGCCTTCCTGCAGGCCGCCCTCACGATGCTGGCGGTGGAAATCGACATTTTCGAGGGGGCGGAACGGGTCCAACGGCCGGCCCCGCCCGCGGCTGGCGGCGGCGGTGCCGGAGCGAAGGCCGGGATCGATCCGCCTGCCGGTGTTGCATGACAGGGGTGGTCGAGGTTGAAATCGTGTCAGTGCGTGACCGGGGTCTTCCCCGGCGCGGGCGTTGTGTGTGTTCACCCGGCGAAGGGAACGAGAGATGATCGTAGACTGCGTGTTGGCCTTGGCGGCCCTGCTGGCGTCCGGAATCGAGGCTGCCTACCTGCCCAGCGATGACGGGGGCGGCGACTATCTCGTCCGCGTCGAGCCGGATCTTGTGAAGGCCGACAACCCCTACCAGTTTACAAGTGACGTGCCGGCCGACTCCCGCGACATCCGCCGCGTGCGGATCTACGTTGGCGATGCCTGGCCGCCAGCGGTCGAGCGGTCGGTGATCGAGGCGGCCAAGCGGCCTCGCCGCGTGGCGTCGGTGGCGGTGGCTTCCGGGAGGCCGGCCGAGGCGGCGCTCGCAGTCGCCGCAACCTCGAGGGTGCCGGATCGCCCCTGGGGCTGGCTCATCGGCAGCCTGATCGCGCTGTTTCTCTCGCTCGGTGCCAACGCCTACCTGAGCATGCTCCTAGGCAGCATGCGGCAGCGGTATCTCCGCGCTGTTGAGGACGGCATGGTGCGGGTGTAGCCAGCTGGCCCGGGCGATGGAGCCAGGCAAGTTCGTCAGCCCAGCAGCCAGCGGGCCAGCGAAAAGTAGATCACGAGCGTCACCATGTCGGTGGCGGCCAGGGCGACAGGACCGGCGGCCACCTGCGGCTCGCGGGCGAGGAGCCTCAGCAGGTTCGGCATCGCCGCGCCGATCAGAGCCGCAGCCACGACCCCGCCGGTGATGCCGCCGAGCAGGCTCAATACCACGCTCGGCTGCCCGAGCCACACCAGGGCCACGGTGGCCACTGTGGCGGCCGCCGCCCCCCCGAGCAAGAGCCCGGTGAGCGACTCGTGCCGTAGGGCCCGCAGGATGCCCGCCACGGTCGGCCGGCCCCCGTGCAGCCGCTGCAGCGCAATGCTCACCGACTGGATCGCCACGCTCTCCGCGAGCGCCAGCACGACCGGAATGAAGAGCGCGAGGGCCACCACCTTCTCGAGCTCCGCCTCGTAGAGACCGGCGAGGAAGGCCGCCACGATGCCGCCGAGGATGTTGGCAATGAGCCAGGGAAACCGGCTGGCGAAGGCCTCCGTCGCCGAGCGGGCCTGCGAATCCTGGAAGTGGACGCCGATCAGCTGGAACAGGTCGTCGAGTTCCTCTCGCCGGTCGACGTCGGCAAGCTCCTCGGTGTAGAGGTCGACGTCGACGATCCCGAGCATCCGGCCGTCGTCGTCGACCACCGGAAACGCCAGCAGTTTGTGGAGCAGGAAGAATTCGCAGGCGTCGAGCACCGTGGCGGCGGCGGGGATCGTGATCACCCGCGTGACCATGATCTCGCGGATCGGCGTGGCGTCGGCCGAGAGCAAGAGCCGACGCGTGGGCACGACCCCAAGCAGCCGGCCCTCGGCGTCGAGGACGTAGAAATAGATGATCCGCCCCTCCGGCGGCGTTGCCCGCGCGGCATGGATCGCCTCGGCCACGGTGTGTTCGGCGGCCAGCCGGGCGAAGTCGGCCCGCATGTGGCGGGTGACCGAATCGGCAAGATTGGAGGCAGCGGTCGGAGCGGGCGGCATGCAGACTCGCAGAGCGGGGGGCGGCCGGACCTGCCGCGGCGAGAATTGTAGCGGGTCGGCGGCAGCGCGGGCCGGGCGCTGGAATCGGCTACACTCGCCGCACAAGCGAGAGACCAGATCATGATCCAGGCATCTCTGCGTCCGTTCCTAAAAGCCGCCTGGATGTTTGGCGGCGCGATGCTGGGCAGTCTTCGGGATCTGCTGCCGATCATCCTCGTGATCGCGGCCTTTCAGCTGCTCGTGTTTCGGCAGCCGCTTGAGAATCTGCCGCAGGTGCTCGGCGGGCTCGGGCTCGTGGTTCTAGGACTCACGCTCTTTGTCTTCGGCCTCGACATGGGACTGTTCCCGGTTGGGGAGCAGTTGGCCCACGCCTTCGCCCGCAGGGGCAGCCTCCCCTGGCTCGTGGTCTTCGCCTTCGCGCTGGGATTCGGCACGACCGTGGCGGAGCCGGCGCTGATCGCGGTGACCGCGGAGGCCGGCAGGCTGGCTGGTGGCGGGGAGGCCTGGCAGATCGCCTTACGGCTGACTGTGGCGGTCGCGGTGGGTGTGGCGCTCATGCTCGGTGTCATGCGGATCCTGCTCGGCTGGTCCCTTCCGTGGCTCATCATCGGGGGCTACGTGATCGTCATGGCGCTGACGCCGCTGGCCCCCGCGGCGATCGTGGGCGTGGCCTATGACGCCGGAGGCGTGACCACCTCCACGATCACGGTGCCGCTCACCGCTGCGCTGGGCGTCGGTCTTGCCAGCAGCATCCGGGGCCGGAATCCGCTCAGCGACGGGTTTGGGATGATCGCGCTGGCATCGCTGACGCCGATCATCTTCGTGCTCGTGTTCGGCACGGTCTGGCCTGTGGCCCCGCCGAGCGGCTGACAGGCGAGGTACGTTCCATGGATATCATCGTCGACATCGCCCACCGACTGGTTGGCTCGGTAGAGTCGACGCTTCGGGACGTGGCCCCGATCGCCGTGATCATCGGTTTTTTTCAGTTTGGGGTGTTGCGGCAACGGGTTGCCGATCCGGCGCGGGTGCTGCTCGGCTTCGCCGCGGTTATCGCGGGGCTGGCGATTTTCCTCGTCGGCCTCGAGGTCGGGCTGTTTCCGTTGGGGCGGGCGATGGCCCGGCAACTGGCCGCCCCCGAGTTTGTGGCTGCCGGCAGTCCGCGTGAGAACCTCGGCTGGACGGCCTATGGGTACACCTATCTATTCGCCCTCTGCCTGGGCTTCGCCACGACGATCGCGGAGCCGGCGCTGATCTCGGTGGCCGTCAAGGCTGGCCAGGTGTCGGGTGGAACGATCAACCCGCTCGGCCTCAGGATTGCCGTGGCCCTGGGGTCGGGTATTGGGGTCGCCCTCGGCACGATCCGGATCTGCGCCGACATTCCCCTGCCGCTCTACATGATTGCCGGCTACATCCTCGTGATCACGCAGACTTTTCTGGCCCCGCGGGCCATCATCCCGCTGGCCTATGATTCTGGCGGCGTCACCACCTCCACCGTTACCGTGCCGATGGTGGCGGCGCTCGGACTCGGACTCGCAGAGCAGCTCCCCGGCCGCTCGCCGCTGCTCGACGGCTTCGGGCTGATTGCTTCGGCAGCCCTGTTTCCTATGCTCACGGTCATGGGTTATGCCCAGCTGGCCGAATGGCGGTCGCGTGGTCGGACGACGCGGCCGGTGTCTTCGGAGGAATGATTCATGCACTTCAAGCTCATCATCGCTTTCGTCGACGACGACAAGACGGCGACGGTCATGCAGGCCGCCCGCGAGGCCGGGGCCACCGGGGCCACGATCATCACGAACGCCCGGGGCGAGGGGCTCCGACCGGCCAAGACGTTTTTCGGACTCTCGCTCGAGAGTCAGCGAGATGTGCTGCTGCTGCTCGTGGAGGAGCACCTCGCCCGCTGCATCCTCGAGCGGATCCAGCAGACCGGCGAATTCGACAGCACGCCCGGCACGGGGATCGCGTTTATGGTCGATGTCGAGGATGCCGTGGGCGTGGCCCATCAGGCGGCGTCGATTGTCCCGAAAGTGGAGAAATTCTTATGACGGCGGCAGCAATCGTCCGGGTCCGTGACGTGATGAAGACCAGGTTTGACGTGGTTGACGGGAAGTTGACCGTGAGCGAGGCGCTCGCCCAGATGCAGCACCTCGAGGCCCGGGCGCTGATCATCGACAAGCGGCATGCCGACGACGAGTACGGGATCGTGCTCCTCTCCGACATCGCCAAGAAGGTGTTGGCGGCCGACCGCTCCCCCGAGCGGGTCAATCTCTACGAGATCATGAGCAAGCCCGTGCTCGGCGTGGACCCACAGATGCTCATCCGCTACTGCGCTCGGCTGCTCGAGCGGTTTGGGATCACGCGGGCGCCGGTGATCGAGAATCGTAAGGTCGTGGGAATCGTGAGCTTCCACGATCTTGTGCTGCGGGGCATGCGGGATCAGGCCTGAGTCCGGCGGGCGGGCCGGGCCGCCGGGGCCGGATGGTGGGGCCGGGCCGTGGGAATCACGCCGGCCTGGTGGCCGAAGAAAAACTCCTCGGCTGGCCAGAGGTTTCCGGCCGGCGGTGCCGCGACTGTAACCAGTTGCTCGGGCTCGGGAGGGTGCGCGAGTTCGGGCTCGGGCTCGGGCATGGGCTCCGGCTCGGGCTCCGGTGGCGGCAGGGGCTTCTGCCGGGGCTTGGCCGGTGGCTTTGGCGTCGCCACCGGGTGGCCCCAGGTCGTGGTCGGGTCGCTGAGCGAGCGCACCACCCCCCCCGCCTCGTGGAAGATCGCCGCCACGTGGGCGTGGCAGGTGAGCACGATCATCTGCCGGTCTGGCCCCTGCTCGGCGAAGAACTCCACCAGCACGCGGGCCGCCGAGCGGGCCCGGGCGTCGTCAAAGTTCACGAGCGCGTCGTCCATGACCACCGGCAGCGTCACGTCGTGACGGCCGAGATCGCGGACGAGCGCCAGCCGCAGCGCCAGAAACACCTGCTCCCGCGTGCCGCGGCTGAGACGCTCGGGCTTCCAGAGCGAGCCGTCCCGCTCGTGGACCTCGAGGCGGGCCTCATCCACGGCGGTGCTGATTGAGTGGTAGCGGCCGTCGGTGAGCCGGGCGAGCCATCGCGAGGCCTCGCGGAGCACGGGCGGCTGGTGATCACGGGCCACAGCAGCGCGGGTCTCCTCGAGGATCGCCCGGGCCCGCTCGAGCACGCGGCGGCGATCCTGATGCTCGGTGATCCTGAGTTCGAGGGCGGCGAGCTCGGACTGAAACGATTCGTTGGCCCGGTCGGAGGCGGCCGCCTCGACGCGGGTGGCGGCAGTGGCCCGGCGGTCACGGGACTCAGCGAGGGCGGCCCGGTGCCGGGTGGTGAGGGTACAGGCGTCGGCGAGCCGGCGATCGAGCGGTAGGGCCGCAGCATCGGCGAGCCACTGGTCTACCTCCGGCGGCTCGTGCGTGCGGCGGCGGGCGTCGTGCCAGGCCACCTCCGCCGCCTCGGCCTCGCGGCGAGCCTGTTCGTGCTCCGCCCGCCGATCTGCTCTGGCGAGGAACTCCTGCTCGGTCTTCACCCCCCAGCGAACGAAAAACTCCTGCACGGCCCGCTCGGCCACCTTCACCTGCCGCAGCATCGAGCGGTGGCGGCGGCGGGCCGATTCGAGCCTGCGGGTGAGCGACGCCCGGCGTCGGATGATGGCCCGGTCGGCGTCGAGCCGCTCCTTCAAGAGCCGGAGGTGGTCGAGCGGCGTCGACTCGGGAACAAGCTCGCATTCCACGAGCAGCTCGTCGATCCGCCGGCCGACGGCGGCGAGTTCCTCCCGCTTGTGACGGGCCTCCTCGGAGAGCCGGCGGCGGTCGTCGTCGAGCGTTAGGAGCGTGTGGCGGTGAGACGCGATCTGCTTGACCTCACGAGGGGAGAGGTTGGTCGGCAGGCCGCGATGCGCAAGCGCCTTCCGCCAGCGGGCCCGGGCGGCGGAGCGGTCCTCGACCGCCTGCTTCACCGCCGCCTCGGTGATCGCGACGCGGTCGGCTAGCGTGTGCACCGAGCCCTCGCGGCTGGCGAGCTCCTCGAGCCGGTCGAGCTCGGCCTGGGCGGCGGCGAGCCGTCGCTCGAGGCCCAGGGCCGCGTCGCCACCGAGCCGGCTGTCGAGCACCGCGATCTGGGCGACAAGCTCGTCCCGCTGCTTCTTGGCCATCTCATACTGCCGCCGCGCGGCCTCGAGGCGGGCGGTGGCGTTGCGGTCGAGCGACCAGGTAGTGATCGAGGCCACGCCCGCACCGGCCGCACCGAGCGCGGCCATCGCATAGGCGATGGCGCCGGTCACCTCCTTGGGCAGGAGCGACCCCGAGAGGAGCATCCCCGTGCCGATCACAAACAGGGCCCCGAGTGCCATGAGCCACGGCACCGGAATCAGCTGGGCCTCCATGCTGGCGATCACCTCGCGGCGGAAGCGGCCGACCGAGTCGTCGAGCTCGGTGAGCTGTGTGCTGGCGGTGATCCGCCGGCGGAACAACGCGGCCCGCTCACCGGCCTTGTCGAGCGCCTCCCGGACGGTCGCGCCGGCCAGGCTCCGGCCAGCCCCCTCCACGCCGCTTCTGACCTCGGCGAGGGCTCGCTTGGCGTCGGCGTGGTGTTTCTTCGCGGTGGCGAGGTCGCGGCTCGCTCGACTCGAGGACCGGGCCCGGCTCCGCAGCGGACTGAACGAGAGGGCGAAGCCTTCGGGCAAGAGGACATCGGGAAGCGAGTCGACATCGACCTCGGCTGGCAGCGTGACCGGCACGAGCCGCGAGAGTCCGGCGATTCCGACCTGCTCGCCGAACCGGCGGGCGGCCAGGCGGGCGTGGCTCTCGGCCCGGGCCACGTCGGCGGCGAGCCGCTCGAGCCGCGGCTCATCCTCCGCGAGCGTTGTCACCGAGCCCCGCTTCCCCCACACGACCGACTCGGTCGGCAGGTCGCGGAGCATCCGGGCCACCTTGGTCCGGATCTTCTTGCGGCTCTTGGCAGACTTCTCGGCCCGGCGAAGCTTGCGGGCCGCGTATCGCCAGGCGTCGCGGTCGGCGTGTACCAGCGGAGAGCCCTCGAGCACCGCGAGCCGCTCGGCCGTCTGCTTCCGCGCGTGATAGAAGGGCTCAAGCGCGATCACGCCGCGGATCACGCCCTCGGCCCGCTCGGCCCGCTCGATGCGGCCGACGAGGGTGGCGATCTCGGCATCGAGGTGGGACAGTTCGGTCCACAGGCCGCCGGCCACGAGCGCCGGCGTGCCGGTGGCGGCGAGCCGGGCGAGGATCTCGCCCCGGCGGGCCTTGAGTGCTGTGAGCGGCGAGACGTCGGGATCGGTCGAGTCGAGCCGCTCGATCCCGCCGCGGATGTGGGCGAGCACGCGGGCCACCTTCGAGCGGTCGAGGCCGCTGGCCAGCTCGTAGAGGCGGCTGCCGCAGCCTTCCGGCTCGAGCGACCGCAGCTCGTGGAGCTCGTCGAGGCCGAACGCCATCACGTTGGTGAAGGTCGTCTCTTCGATGCCGCCGACAACGTCCTGAAGATAGTAGCGGTGCCGCGGGCCGCGGGCGTCGCCGGTGTGCCGTGGGTCGACGTCGGCGATCGAGATCAGGTCGCCGTGGTCGCCGCCGAGGCCGATCACGCCGTCGGCATAGGATGCCTGCGTGAGCTCGGCGAGGTGCGGCCCGTCATGCCGCCGCTCGATCGACAGGAGCGTTCGCTCCGGCGGCACGCGGACCAGCAGCCGGCCGGCGCAGGGCAGCGCGGGGTCGAGCACGCCGCGGCGGAACTGCCCCTCGAAGCCGAAGAAGACCGCGCGGACAAACTCCAGGAGCGTGGTCTTGCCCGTCTCATTGGTGCCGTGGAGCACCTGCACGCCGGGGCCGAGCCGATCCACGACGACGCGGTCTAGGGCGCCAAATCGCTCGACGTCGATGCGTTCGATGAACATGCGGGCTGGATCTCCGCGGAAGGCTCGGGACGGGGGTGTCAGGTCGATTCGATGAGCTCGAGGGCCACCCAGCCTGCCTGCCGGGCCGCGGCGGGCCGGAGCGGGGCGGTGGGCGTCTGCTCGATCACCTGCACGATGTCGGCGAGCGCCGACGTAAACGATGTGGTAGCGCCGGGGCGGCCACCGGAGCGGGCATGGCCGAGCGGCGCGAGCGACTCGCCCGGATCGGCGACGAGTTCGACACACCAGGCGCGGAACGACTTGGCGTCGAAGAGGTCGCGGAGCCGCCCGAGTGTTTCGGCGGCGATCTCACCAATCCGGACGCGGCGGCTCACGCTGGTGCCGCACTCGACAACGCACCGCACCAGCTCGAGCGGAGCCTGCTCGCCCGGGGCGACCTGCTCGATCACTGACCAGAGCGCCGTGGCGAGTTCCTCATCTCCCCCCGCACCCGACTCGACCTTCACCGTTCGCCAGCCGACCCGCTGGGTGGGGATATCCCGCCAGCTGCTCCGCCAGTCGGCGTGGAGCAACGTGCTGTCGAGGGCCGCCGCCCGGTCGACGAGCGTGAGCGTGCAGCAGGAGCCCTCGACCCGCTCATGCGCTGACCGCGGCTGGAGCGGCGGCAGGTGATGGATGCCGGAGGGGAGGGGGGGGCGGCTGCGGGAGGCCCAGATCCAGAAGCCGCCCGGCTGCGTCCACGCGGGCGATGCGGCGGCGGCCGTTACGAAGGCGGCGGCTGCATCGTGGTCGCCCGGCCAGGCGGTGTCTTCGGCGGTGGACGTGGGGACGGTCGTGTCCCAGCCGACGACGATCCGGCGGTGGGCGGCCGTGCGGGCCGGTTCATCGAGGGTGACCGCCGGCACGCCCGAGGCAGTTTCGGCGGCGATGAACTCGACCGGGATGCCGTGGACATCGAGTTCGAGCGGTGCAGTTGGCGTGGCGAAGAAGAGTCCCGGCGGCTCGCCGAGCATCTTTGAGATTTCGTGGCAGGCCGCGGCGTCGGTCGTAAGGTAGACAGTGCGGCAGCCGGCGGCGGCCAGATCGCGGACGGCCGTGCGGAGAGCGGCTCCCTGGGCTGGGCTGGCCCGCAGCGGGTCGAGCCAGCGGCCGCAGACCACGAGCACCGCCGCCTCGCCCCGCTTGGCAACGGCGACGGCCTCGGCAAACGCCTCGGCCGCGGCCCGGCCAACCGTGGCGGCGACCGCGGGGTGGGCAGAATCAGGCACAGCGAGCGGACGATCGATCGCCGGGTCGAATGCAAAGACAATGTCGGCCACGCGTTATCACCCTCCGTGGTGAACCCCGGCGGCAACCCGGGGAACTTGGGCACACTGTAGCGTCGCCCGGCCCGATGCCGCCACGCCAAAAAGTGCCGGTGGCGAGCGGCCTGGAGCGGGCAGGTTTGCAGCCCGCCATGGCCTGGGAAAGAGGCAGGGCGAGACTGCACCTGGGGCGAGTCAGTTCTCTACCACTTCGTTGCCAGAGGCAGCGTTAGGTCGAGAGTGGTGGAGGGGCGGTGGCGAGCGCCTCGGCGAGGGCGTCGGCCCAGGCGGCGTCTC
>JBBEEF010000148.1:25548-27256 GCA_040880915.1 Pirellulales bacterium | reverse complement strand
GGTGGAGGGGCGGTGGCGAGCGCCTCGGCGAGGGCGTCGGCCCAGGCGGCGTCTCCCGCCGGGCCCGTCGCTGCCAGCACCCGACTGCGGAGCAGCACACCCTTCTCGATCGCCGCCGTGAACAGCCAGCAGGCCACGTGCAGCCGGGTGCCGATCCGGCGGGTTGTGATCCGGCGCGGGTCGGCCGGATGCACCGCCACGAGCACGGTGTCGGCGGCGCGGCGAATGAGCAGGCAGGAGGCCTCCGGCGGGCAGGTCGCGTCGGCCGCCAGCGGTGACCACGCGATGCGGCCGTCGCCCGAACGCCCCCAGGAGATCTCGCCAGTCCCGACATCGCAGGTCACCGCCAGGGTCGAGTCGCTCTCGACGAGCGCCGTCTGGGCCGAGATGACAAGTTCCCAGGCGGCGGGACCGGCCGAAAGCGACCGCCACATGGCGGTGGCCTTGAGCCGTCGTGGGTCGGCCGGCTCGTAGACCGCCACGAGGTCGTCGCCCCGGAGCCAGTGGTCGACGAGACGGCCATCGCCTCGCGGCGACCGCAGGTCGAGGGCCAGAAGATGATCGCTGTCGCCGGCAGCAGGCACCCCGATGCCGGCCGCGGGCAGTGCGAGGTCGAGGCGGCCGCGTGGATGGGTGGCCACGAGGCCGGCGAGCGACCAGGCGGGAGCGGACGCGGTGAGCGATCGGGCAGTCATGGCGGCGATACGATACCCGAACGTCGGCAAACTGGTCGTGAGCGACGTCGCGGCCCGAGATCATTCGTAGTGCTGCCCGTAGTCCGGTCACTCCGTGACCGGATAAGTTTTGACGTGCTGCGTTCTGGGTGACCCGGTTCCGGAGGAACCGGGCTACGGGGGAGGCCACGTCGGCTCTGACCCGGTTCCGGAGGAACCGGGCTACGATAGGGGGTGGTCAATAGCTCGCTGACTTGAGTTGCCACACGTAAGGACACTCCCGCATGCCCGATCTCGCCGCGCCTGAGCCACTCGCCGTCTGCGAAACCGCCGCCCGGGCGGGCGGCGCGGTGCTCCTCGACTGGGTTGGCCGCTTCCGCGCCACGACCAAGGGGCCGCGGGACCTCGTCACCGAGGCCGACTACGCCTCGCAGAAAGAGATTCGCCGGATCGTGTCCGAGGCCTTTCCCGACCACGGCTTCGTCGGCGAGGAGGCCGACAGTGACGAGAGCCAGCCACCGGCGGGCTCCCCCGGCCACGCGGGCACTGGCACCCGCTGGATCGTCGACCCGCTCGACGGCACCACCAACTATGTTCACGGCTTTCCCGCGTGGTGCGTGTCGATCGCGCTCGCCACGGGCGACGACATCCTTGCGGCCACGATCTATGACCCGCTCCGCGACGAATGCTTCACGGCCCGCGCGGGGGGCGGCTGTTTCCTCAATGGCGAGCCGATCCGCACTGCGGCCGTCGTCGATCCCGCCGAAGCGATCGCGGCCCTGAGCTTTCCCCCGCAGGTCGCCGCCGACTCGCCGGCCGTGGCAGACTTCCTCGCCATCCTGCCCCACGTCCACTCCGTCCGGCGCACCGGCTCGACGGCGCTCAACCTCGCCTGGCTCGCCAGCGGCAGGCTGCACGCGTTCTGGGCGCGGCGGATCGCCTGCTGGGACGCGGCCGCCGGGTTCCTCCTCGTCACGGAAGCCGGCGGGGCGGTCGCTCCGTTCGCGGCGCCGGGTGGAAACGTGCCGCTCGAC
>JBBEEF010000148.1:10306-25448 GCA_040880915.1 Pirellulales bacterium | reverse complement strand
AGCCGGCGGGGCGGTCGCTCCGTTCGCGGCGCCGGGTGGAAACGTGCCGCTCGACGACCCGGCGTTCGTGGCGGCGGCCACGCCCGAACTGCTCGCAGCGATGCGGCGGCTGCTGGGCCGGCCGGCCGGCCGGTCCTAGTGGGCATGGCGGCGGCGGGCGTGGGGATTGCGGCGCTGGTATGGGTCGTACCGGTTGTGCCGCGTGGGGTCTCGGAAGGTTCTGCGCAGGATTGCGGGGTAGGCTAGAGGGATCCTTCCGCGGCCAATTGCTGCCGTCCTCTGAGCCCATGCGTCGCCTTCCATCAACGGTTGTCGCCTTCCTGCTGCCGGCGGTGATCGCCGCGGCCATGGCGACGGCCCAGGATGCGGAAGGCCCGGCAACTCAAACGGCTGTCAACGCCACAGCCCCTGCGGATGCCGCACCCCCGGCGGTCGTTCTGCCACCGGCCGGGGAAGCCGCCTCAACGCTGCCCACCACGCTCGGCGTTCGCGAGGTGATGCCCGAACTCTATTACATGCAGGATGACGCCGGCCGGCTCGTACCCGTTCCCGGGTTCCGATACCGCGACTTTGTCGAGATGTTCCGGATCAAGGAGGGGCTCGCCGGCCCCGCGCTGCCCCCCGCGGCGGTGCTCGAGGGAGTGACGGTGCGGATCGACGCCCTCGAACTGGTGGCCCGAGGCGGCTCGTGCCCGGCCGAGGTGGAGTGCGTGGTGCGTCAGTCACGAGGCGGGTGGGCGTCGGTTCCGCTCGACCTCCGCGGCCTCTTGCTCGGGGAGCCGCCGCGGCATGAAGGCCCTGGCCGGATGCTCGTCGACGCCGCTCCCGATGGCGGGGGCTATCGCGCGTGGTTCGAGCCCCCCGCCTCCGGCGGCGACGACGTGCGGCATACCGTCGTCCTCACCGGCCGCGTCCCCGTCGAGGCGGGCGACCGCCAGGACTCATTCGACCTGTGGCTGCCGGTGGCGATCGCCTCGCGTGTCGAGATCCGGTCCCGGCGGCAGGAGCCGGTCGTCGTCACTCGGCCTGAAGCGGCAGGGCGAATCGAGGTCACCGCCGCGGACGAGGGCAGTCTCGTCACCGTCACCGGGCTCACCGGCGAGGTCCGGATCCGGCTCGCCAAACCAGCGGCCGACACGGGCATTGCCACGGCTGCGACGGAGGCGGTCTGTGACAGCACGGTGAGAATCGACGGCCGCACGGCCCGCATCACGGCGGTCTTGCGGCTGGCGAATGTTCCCGTGGGGGTCGATCGCCTCACGGTCGCTCTGCCGCCCCGGACCACGCTCGAGCGGGTGGGAGGGGATGCCACGCTCGTCAAGCGCGGCGGCACGGCCGAAAAGCCGGTGGCCGAAGTCGCCATCGAGCGGTCCCGCGATGGCGGGGCGGCGATCGAACTCGACTGCGAGCGGCCAATCGATCCTTCGGGCAACACGCCACTGGAACCACTCGGCTTCGCGGTGGCCGGCATCGAGCCGTGGCGGCAGTCGGGACGGGTAAGCCTCGTCATCGAGGGGGATTGGCAGGCCTCCTGGGAGGACGGCGTCGGCCTGCGCCGGATCGACCCCCCGGTCGGTGAGCGGGTGGCGGGATTCGTCGCCGCGTTTGCCTACGATATTCAGCCGGCGTCGATGCCGGTCCGGGTCCGCCCGCGTCGCAGCCGCGTGCTCATCGAGCCGGAGTACCGCTACGATGTGACCACGTCGCGGATCACGCTCATCGCCCGCCTGCGGGTGGCTGCCCGCGGTGCGCCGGTGGGAGGGATCTCGGTCGCGATCGCCCCGGAGTGGGTGGTCGATGACGTCGGCCCGCCGACCGTGGTCGATGCCGCCGCCCTCCGGATCGAGGGGGAGCGGGTCACGCTGCCTTTTGTGCAGCCGCTCTCCGGAGACGCCGTGGTGGAGTTGCGAGCCACGCGGCAGATCGACCCCGTCGCCGACCGGGTTGCCTGGACGATGCCGGTGCCCCAGGCCGACCTCGTCGGGCCGGCGGCGGTTGTGATCTCGGCCGACTCAGACATCGAGCTTCTGCCAGACGCCGAGGCCATCGCGGGGCTCGTCCGGCAAACGGCCTCCGCCGTGCTGCCGGGCGAGACCGAGCGGATCTCGCTTGTCTACCGGCTCGATGCGGCGGAGGGCGGGTTTGCAGCGACCCGCCGGTTTCTCTCCCGCCGGGTGGAGGCGAACGTGGTGGTACGGGTGAGCGTCGAGGAACGCGAGATCACCGTGAACCAGATCCTCCGGCTCAATGTGCTGCACGTGCCACTGGAGTTTCTCGAACTGACCGTGCCGGAATCGCTCTCCGCCCCAGGCATGCTCGAGGTGCGGCAGGGAGATGAGTTGCTCGAGGTTGTGGAGGTTGCCGGCACGCCGGAACCGGACACGTCGGGCGTGCCGCTCAAGCTCGTCCGCGCGGTGCTGCCGGTACCGCTGCTGGGCGCTGGCGAAGTCACCGTAGCCTACCGGATCCCGACGCCCGATGTGCCGGCGGAAACAACCGCCGCCGCCGACCTGCCCGTCCCGCTGCCGGTCGTGACCGGCGGCGGCCGCCAGTCGGCGATCGTGGAGGAGACGGGGAGGCTTGCGGTGACGGTTCGCGGCGAGACCTGGCGGCGGGACGTCGCGGGCCAGTCAGCAAGTGCCGGCCGCTCCTGGTCCGTGGGCAAGCCGCAGCACATCCTTCCCCTCGCGATCTCAGCGCGGCTGGGCGAGGTGGCCAGCGTCACCGTCATCGAGGCGGCCTGGCTCCAGACGCGACTATTTCCTGAGGCCCGCGAGGACATCGCCACCTACGTCGTGTCGGGACCAGGCGGCCTGCTCGAGATCCGGCTGCCCCGGGCCCCGGGCGACGGGAACGCGGCGTCTGTCGAGGTCCGAATCGACGGCCGGCCGATGCCCGGTGCCGTCCGCGGCGACGGACTGCTTGTCGTCGAACTGCCGGACGGGGGCGGGAGTCGCCGACTCGTCGAGATCCGTTCTGCCGCAGCGTGGGGTGGGACGGCCGCGGGCTTCGGGCTTCCCTGGCCGCTGCAACTCGACTCGCCCTCATTCGCCGCGGACGTGCTCGAGCGGCGGTTTTACCAGGAGGTGCTCGTGTCCGCAGAGGACCATGTGCTCGGGGCACCAGCCCGCTGGACCAGTCAGCAGGCCTGGACGTGGAAGGGCCTCATGTGGCACCAGACCGCGACAGCTTCGGCGGACGATCTCGCAGCCTGGGTCAGCACCGCCTGGGGCCGTGACGATTCGCCGCCTGCGGGGTTCCTTGCCGGCGAGCCGTCGCTCCGTCAGAGCCGCTTCCTGTACGCCGGAATCGGTTCGCCCGGACAGGCAGCTGTCTGGGTGGTGCCAACCTGGTGTCTTGTGCTGGTGGCATCGGGCGCGACCCTCGCGATCGGCCTGGCACTGGTCTATCAGCCGTCGTGGCGACACCCGGGCGTGGTCCTCGGTCTGTTCGCCGGTGCCGCCCTGCTCGCGGCGGCGTCTCCGCTTCTGGCGACGCTCGTTTGTCAGGCGGCCGTGCCTGGTGGGATCATGGCCGCGATCGCCGCGGGCCTCAGGCTCTTGCTCGAACGCCCCGCTGAGCGCCTGCGGCCGGCGGTGCCGTTGTCGGCCAGCTCGATGACGAGGACCGCGCCGCCGACGGTGTCGCTGATCGTTGCCTCTGCTTCCGAGTCGGCCTCGGGCTCGGCCACGGCGGTGGGAAGAGGCGGCTCATGAGCCTGGCGGGTTGGCGGGCCCTACCGCGAGCCATCGTGGCTGTCGTCGCGCTTGCCGGCGCCGGTCGGGCCGAAGACATTCCCTTCGTGCGGGTCAACGTGCCCGCGGCGGCCCTGCGGGATGTTCCCCGCGCGGACGGCCGCTTCGTACCGATGCCGCTGACCGAGTTCGAGGAGGCGGTGGCCAGGCTCGGGCCAGGCCGCGGTACGCTGCGGCTGCCGCATGCCTTGTCGGCCCGATACGTGCTGGCGGCGGACGCTGTAGGCGACCTGGAAGGGACGATTGAATTCACGATTGAGCCGGCAGCCGGAGCAATCCCTGCGGAGGTGCCCCTCGGTCGCGTCGCCGTGGCCCGCTGCACGATCCGCACGGCCGAGGGCACAGGCGAGGCGGTTGTGTTCGGCATGGCCAACGGCGGAGTGGCGGTCCGCACGGCCGGTGCGGGCACCTACTCGGCGGCGGTGCGTCTTTCGGGAGCCGTCCGCGGGCAGCGGGTCGTCGTGCCGCTCTTGCCGGCGCTTGTGACAACGCTCGACCTCACGCTGCCGGAGTCGACCCGGCCGTTCGTGACGGGAGCGGCCGCCGCGACCGCCGTTGTCGAGCGCGGCACCGAGCCGGGTGCCTGGCGGATCGTGGTCGGCCCCTTGAGCGAGTTGCCGCTGGTCGTTCGGGACGAGGCCTCGTTGGCGCCGGCCGTAGCCACCTGGAATTCCGTGATCGTGCGGGGCCGTCGGGCCGACATCGTGGCCCGCGCGGTGCCGGCGACGGGCTGGAACCCCGGCCAGCTCGAACTCTCGATCGACCCGGCGACCAGGATCGCGCGGGTGTGGACCGAAGCGGCTGGGGAGCTTCCCTGGCGGGTTGCCGAGGAGCGGCTCGTGATCGACCTGCCGAGATTTCTAGTGGGCTCGCGCGAGAGCGTGTTGGTCGCCGCCGTGGCCCCGCTGTCCGCGTCAGGCCCGCAGGCAGTGCCTTCGGTTCGGGCCCCGCCCGACCAGTGGGCCGGATGTGGTGTGCGGCTGCTCGTTGATCCGGCCTTCGCGATCCAGGGGATCGAGTTGGAGCAGGCTGTTGTGGTGGCCGCGGCCGAGGCGGCTGCCTGGCCCCTGCCCGATCCGGCCGGCGATGCGACTGCTTCCCTGTCGGTCGCCGACGGTGTGCTGCCGCCCCGCGTCTCTATCGAGCATCAGGCGGCGACCGCGGTCACCCGGGTGGTCGTCGCTGACCGCGAGCCGGTCTTCGATACCGCGCGGATCAGCACCGTTGACATCTCGCCGGGCACCGTGCTTGGCCGGGCCAACTGCGACGTCCGCGTCGTGTCGGGCGAGGCGTTTGAGATCGTCGCCGAAGTGGCGGCCGGGTGGTTCATCGACTCCGTTGAACCGGTCGACTGGACGCGGCCCCTTGCGGTGGCCGAGGCGACGCCCGGCGACTCCCGCCTGCTCGATTGGCGGGTTGTGCGGTCGCCCCGAAACATCGAACTGCGGATCGGGTTGGCCGTCGCGGCAACGCCCGGCCGACCCCTCGGCCTGCGGATCTCGGGGCATCGTGCGGGCCTTCCCCTGGGGGCGGAGTTTTCCAGCAATGAAATGGACATGATCCGCCTGCCCGGAGAGGCGAGCGCGTCGGCGCTGCTCGAGTTGCGTGTGGGGCCCACGGCGGTGGTGGAAGTGCCCGGGGGCACCATGGGACTCGAGCCCGCCACCGGTCGCCTGGCGGCGCTGGCAGGGGAGTCACCGCCGCGAGCGCGGATCCGCGCTGGGGCAAGGAGTGAATCGGTGCGGGCCCGGTTGGTGCGGCGGCGGCCCCCCGTCGACGCCGACGTGCGGGTGGCGCTCATGGCCCGCGACGAAAGGCTCTCCCAGTCATTCACATTCACCTGCCGCCCCGCAGCTGGGGAGCTCGATACGCTCGTAGTCCATTTTTCGGAGCCACTCGGCGCGGGGCTTGAATGGTCGCTCGTCGATCCTGCCGGGGGAACGCTGGCGGCCCGATCGCTCGGGGTTCGTGGCCCCGCCGGCGGTTCGGCGGCAGCTGCGGCGGCGCTCGGTCTGGCGGCCGGCGAATGGGAGCAGGCGACCGGCGCGGGGATCGCCGAATCCTGGCTGGTCGAACTGCGGCCGGCCACGACCTCGGCGGTCACAATCCGCGCCGCCCGCACCGTGCCCCTCGAGGAAGCCCTCGCCGTACCGCTGGCATGGGTCGAGGCCGCCGAGCGTCCGGGAGGCGTGGTGTCGGTGCGGGGGAGCAGGGGCCGTCGTCCCGAGGTCCTCAACCGGCGGCTGCGGGAACTGCCCGCCGCGAACGACTCTGAAGAAGCGGCGCTTGTCGAACTCTCGTACGGCCCGCCGGCGAGCACGGTCTCGGCCGACGGCTCGGCGGCGGCCGATCTGCTCCCTCCTGCCGAGGCCGCCGGTGCCCGGGCCTGGGCCTGGCGTGAGGAGACAAGCTGCTGGTGCCACGACTCTGGCAGCATCGAATGGGAGACCATGATCGATCTCGAGAACCAAGGCCGCGAGGAGGTCACGATCACGGTGCCGGCCGGTCTCTCACTCGAGGGGATCAGGGTCGGCGGGAACACCGTTTCCGGGGACTTGGTCGGCGGACAAGCAGGGGGGAGCGTGACGCTTCCCCTGCCTGCCCAGCGGGGTCGGATCGCAGTCGTGGTCCGTGGGTCTGGCCTGCGGGATGCCCGCTTTGGCTGGTGGACCGTCGGGGCGGTCGCCTGCGGCATCGACGTGCCGATCCTCGAACGCGATGTGACGATCCTCCTGCCACCGGAACTCGAAATCTCGGACACAGCGGAGGTGCCCGCGGGCAACCATGATTGGGCCACGCGGCTGTTTCTGGCGGCGATGAGCACGACCGCTGCCGATCCGCCGATCCTGAGCGAGCCGACCACGCAGCCCCAGCAGCTCAGCCAGGGATTCCGTGCGGTTTCGATCACGCCAGCCACCCGTGGAGGCATCACCCAACTCGTGGTCGTCCGCCGCGGACTCGTCTCGTCGCTGGCGATCATCGCCGCGAGCGTGGCCTGCATCGGCTGCTTCTTCGGGGCGGGCCGGAGCGGGGTGGCCGCGGTGGCCTTCTGCGTGATCGCGGCAGGGGCGGCCCTGTGGTTCGATCCACCCTGGTACGTCGTGGCCAGGGCGGCCTGGTGGGGCGGGCTGGCAGGGACCTGGCTGGCCGGCTGCCGCGTTTGGCCCGGCGCGGCCGCGACCACAGCCGTGCTCGCGGTCGCGATCTGGACGGGCCCCACGGAGTGCCAGGGGCAGGAACCGCGTGGCCAGGTCGACGCCGCTGTTTCCGGGCCGGTGGCAGCGGCCGCGGATGGTGTCGCTTTAAGCCGCGTTCCCAGTGCGGCGGCGGAAGCCGAACCGGCATCGGGGCCGCTGCGGGTGTTCGTGACGCCGGGAGACGGAGGGGGCACGGCGCTTGTGCCGGAGCAGCTCTTTCGCCGGCTCGCCGCTGGCGAGGCCGTCGCGGGACCGCCTCCGGTGCGGGTGACGGCCGCGGAGATCGTTGTCACAGCCGCCGGTGGACCGTGGCGGATTGTTCTCGATATCGATGCGGATCGAGGTGGCACGCTCACCGTCGGCGAGCAGAAGAGCGGCGCGACCTGGCTTGTCGATGCTGCTCAGAGCCAGCCCGGCGTCGCCGTGTCGGCGGGCGAGGATCCGGGGGAGGTGAGGCTGTTGGCGATGGCCGCTGGGCGGCACCGCGTGGAGCTGCGATGCCTGCCTGCCGTCTCGCGGCGAGCAGCGGTCGAGTATCTATCGCTTTGGCTGCCGCCGGCGCCACGGGCAATGCTGCGGGCCGATGGCGTTGACAGAGCGGCTGCGGATGCCGTGGCGGGCTGGCAGTGCGACCGCGGCACGCGGGGTGGCCCATGGCTGCGGGCGGCCGGATCCGCCGACGCGCCAGGCGGCTTTGACGTTGCCGGGTCGGGGCGGGTGCGATTGGTACGACCGACGGATGCTCGTGATCGCCTGGTCTCCGAGATGCGTACCGCAGTGAGCTTCAATGACATCGACTGGCTGGCCGATGCGTGCCGGGTGACGGCCAGCTTCGACGTCGGGGGCGAACGCGAAATCGTCCGCTCGGTCGTGGTGCAGGCCGATCCGGAGCTGGAGCCGGTCGCAGCGGCCGAGGCCGCCCCGCCTCGTTCGCTCGGCGCTGGCCGCTGGCTGCTCGAACGACTGCCGGCCCGGGCGGGCCTGACCCGTTTCACAGTCACGTTCGAGCGGCCGCTCGTCGATCCGGTGGGCACCTTTGAAGTGCCCGCCGCCTGGCTCGAGGGAGTTGGCAACGATGTCCGCACCGTTCGGCTGCGACCTGCGGCAGGACTCGAGGCGGCCGCCGAATTGCCGCTGGGCATGTCACTGCTGCGTCTCCGCGCGGAGGACGGGCCGGCCACGACGTCGGTGTGGCGGTGCGATGTCGTGGCGACCGGCGGGGAATCGCCCGTACTGGCGGGCCAGCCGCTGCCGCGGATCACCGTGCGTCGCCGGCTCGTGAAGCCTCGGGGTGGCCAGGAACTTGACGTCCTGTTCGCTGAGAACTATTCGGAGCTGCGGCTGAGGTGTCAGATCGAAGCTCCCGTTCTGCCACTGGTGGAGGTGCCCGTTGCGGTGCCGCCGGCCGCCGTGATCGACCGGGTGTCGTTCGTTCGCGAGGCGATCGCGGCGGAAACCGCGGAAGGCCCCGACGTGATGGACGTGGTCTGGTCCCGCGTGGCGGCCGATCGGATCCTGGTGGTTGTGCAGCGGCCTCAGGCCGGACGATTCCGCCTCGAGATCGATGCCCGGCTCGCGATCCGGCCAGCGATCAGAGGCCGTGTGCCGCTGGTTCGCGCGCTGCCGGAAGCTGGGATCCCGCTGGTCCTGACGAGCCGCAGCACTCCGCCGCTACGCGTCGAGTTGCGGGGGGAACAAGGGAGCGAGGGGACCGTGCTCGATCGCCTCGAGATCGCCGCGGATGGGCTGGCACCCGAGTACGAACTGGTGCGAGAAGCGGCCGAGCCGCCGGCTGAGCCGCTGCCTAAGCCGCCGGCCGTGACCGCCGCGGACTCAGGCGGGGCTGCCCTTGAACTGACGGCCGTGGATCTGGCGATCGATCGACGAGGTCGCGGCTGGGGCCTCGTGCGGTTTGAGCTCACACCACCTCAGCCAGTGCTCACGATTCGGCTGCCGGCTGGCCTGCGGCTGTTCGACGTGCGGGTCGACGGCCGCGAGGTGACCGCTGTGCCGCGGGAGGGCGACGCTTGGGACGTGCGGCTCCACGACATCGCCTGGCCCCGCACGGTGGTCGCAGTGATCGCGGGCAGCGTGGGAGGAAGGCTCGTGGATGGTGAGCCGATCCGCCTCGAATCGCCACGGATCGACGGCCTCGCACCACGGCGGGTGCTCTGGTCGCTCGTCACGCCTGCGGGCCTCGCGGTTCGCGTCTCAGAGCCGGCGCGGGTGCTCACCGAGGAGGAATGGCAGGAACGTATCGGCGACCATCGCGCCCGGCAGGAGGAGGCGTTTGCGGCCTCCATCGCCACGGTTGCCGAGGGGGATCTCGAGCGCCTGCAATCGTTTGCCGCCGGGCGGCTCGCAGGGACGCCGCCGGGCGGCGAGCGAGCCTGGTACGACGCGTGGCGGTCGCCGCGAGATGGCGAGCCCGTCGCGACCCGATTCCTGGCCGCGGCCGACGGCAGCCTCACGATCAGGGCCGTCGCCGCTGGCACCGCGGCGGTGGGAGGGAGGGGAGTCGCCACGATGCTGCTGGTGGGGTTTGCCCTAGCGGGCTGGTGGCTGGCCAGTCGCTACCCTGCGGTGCGGCAGATCATGCTGCCGCGGCTGCACCGCTGGTGGTGGGTGGGCTGCGGGGCAGCCTGGCTATTTTTTTTCGAGCCCGCCCTGCCGGGCTGGATCATGCTGGGCATCGGGCTCTGGCTCGTAAGGCCCGTCGCGGGATTGGCGGACAAGGCCCGCTTGGGCGACGGTGATTCCGTCGCCAGTGATACGACGCGAACCTTCATTCCGACGTAGCAGACGCATCGGCTCAGCTGCCCGCAGCGACCGCCGCGGGGATAAGCCAGGGCGACCTGGTAAGGGCGAAAAGCGGTCTGGCCCGGCCCCGTGAGCACCGCTAACGTCCGACCCCGTTCGTGGATGACCTCGGCAGGCAAGGATGCCCCGCCGGTTCGCGTCGTCCGAATGCTATGGAGGCTCGGCAGCGACATGGTGGTGCGACGCTCTCTCGGCGGTGGATTTTTTATGCTGGCGATGGTGGCGGCCTGTTCGCTGACCGCCTCGGCGGCGGGCTATCGAACGGCCAACTTCGTCGTCGAGGCCCCGACCGAACCGCTGGCCCGCAGAATCGGCGACGCGGCCGAGCAATATCGGCACACCCTGGCCGTTGAGTGGACCGGCTCCCCGTTGCCCCGCTGGAGCCGTCCCTGTCCGATTACCGCCCAGGTGGCGCCCCACCTCGGCGCCGGCGGCGCCACGAGCTTCGTGTTTGACAAGGGGGAGGTATTCAACTGGACGATGACGATCCAAGGAAGCGAGGAGCGGATCCTCGACTCGGTCCTGCCCCACGAGATCACCCACACCATTTTCGCGAGCTACTTCCGCCAGCCCTTGCCCCGCTGGGCCGATGAGGGCGCCTGTACGACCGTGGAGCATCCGGTCGAGCGGGCCCGGCAGCACAAGATGCTGCTTGAGTTTCTGACGACCGGCCGCGGAATCGCGTTTCCCGAGATGTTCGCGATGCGGGAGTATCCCGCCGACGTGCTGCCGCTCTACTCGCAGGGCTACTCGCTGGCCCGCTACCTCATTGAGCGGGGCGGACGGCACAAGTATGTGGCCTTCGTGGGAGACGGCCTGGCCGGTGACAACTGGGCCAGTGCCCTCCGCAGGCACTACGGCATGGGGGATCTCGCCCAGTTGCAGAACATCTGGCTCGACTGGGTTCGCGAGGGCTGCCCGGCGCCGCCAGCTTCGCTCGCCGCGGCCCCTGCGCCGGCGGCCAATACCTGGACACCCACGGCCCGCGGCCAGAGTCCCGATCCCCAGCCAGTCTCGTGGTCGCGAGCCGATGGCCGGCCCGTAACGACCAGCGCCGCCCGGACCTCGATCTACGCCCGCGGTGGCGAAGTTTCTCGCTAAGCCCAAGCGCTGCCGGCACCGTTCCTCCGAGATTTTTGTGGCAGGCGGCGGGGCAGGGGTGTCAGGCGGAGTGGATAGCGGGGTGGTGTTTGTGCCCGCAGTCCCCGGGCTCGCGCCCAGGGCTTTTATGCAGGCTGAGGGGAGGATTGCAGTTCGGTGCAGAGCGGCCCGCGGCATACAAGCCCCCAGCGCGAGCTGGGGGACTGTGACGCGGCGCACCCACTGACTCTGCCATGCTCAAGCGGCAAGGTCTATCTGGGGCGGCGGGCTAAGGCTTGATGCCCGTGACCAAGAGGGTGATGTGGTAGAAGACCGGCGCTGCGAAGCACATCGAGTCGACACGGTCGAGCACGCCGCCGTGACCAACCACAAGCGTGCCGTAGTCCTTGACGCCCCGGTCCCGCTTGATCGCCGACATCGTCATCCCGCCGGCGAAGCCCATCACCGCCACCACGAAGCCGGCAAGGGTGGCCTGCCAGAGCTGGAAGGGGGGCGCGGCCCACCACAGGGCGGCGGCCAGAAGCGATGTGCTCGTAGCGCTGCCGAGGAGCCCTTCCCAGGTACGGTTGGAACTTACCGTCGGGGCCACGAGCCGCTGGCCGAGCATCCGGCTCCAGACATACTGCATGCAGTCGGCGAACTGGACCAGAAGAATGAGAAAGAAGAGCAGCCGGAAGTTGCCGTCGCTGTTCCCTTCGGAACCGGGCAGTTGCAGCTGCAACAGCGCCGGCGCGAACGACAGGCAGTAGACGCAGACCACGAGCCCCGCCTGGATCTTGGCCGTCCGCTCGAGAAACCGCTTGTAGTCTCCCGCGAAGGCGACCCGGGCCAGCACGAAGAGCGTGGCGTAGACCGGCAGGAACACGCTGAAGACGTCGTAGCGGTCGAGCCCCACAAGCACGTAGTGCAGCGGCGTGAAGGCAAAGAAGACCCAGAACAAGGCCCGGTGGTCTCCCTTGCGGGTGGGCGTGAGGGTGATGAACTCTCGCAGGGCCCAGAACGAAACAAAGCCGAAGAGCACGACCGTCGCCGTCGTACCCAGCCAGTACGCGGCGGCCAGCACGGTGCACAGAATCCACCATCCGCGGAGGCGGCTGTTGAAGGTGCCGACTGCGGCGGGATCGAGGCCGCGGTCTGGGTGGCGGCGGAGAAACTGCCCAACGGCGGTGGCGGCTGTGAGCAGCGCCAGAACTCCGGCGACCAGCGCGATCGTGCGATTGTCGGTCATGCCCTCGCCACCAACGCCGTCGCGATCCGGCGGTTCATTCCTTCAAGGCCAGCACGGCGCGGCGTGCCCGAGCGAGAAAATCGAGTTTGGCCTCGCCCCGTTCCAGCCACAAGGGCGGCCCGAAACTGATGCAGGAGAGCAGCGGCACGGGGAGAAACTCCCCGCGCGGGAGCACGCGGTTGAGGTTGTCGATGTGAACCGGCACGAGCTCGAGCTCCGGCCGCTTCTTGGCAAGGTAGTAGAGCCCGCTCTTGAACTCCCCCACCTCGCCGCTGACGCTGCGGCTGCCCTCGGGGAAGACAATCAGCGAGCGGGCGTTGCCTGCCTCGCGGAGCATGATGTCGACCGGGCTCTGATGAACCTTGATGTCGGTGCGGTCGATCAGAATCGCATCAAACACCTCCTGGGCCAGCCAGCGGCGGACGATCCCCCGCGACCAGTAATCCTTGGCCGCCACCGGTCGGGTCAGCTCCCGGATCGCCCGCGGCAGCGAGGCCCAGATCACGAGCGCGTCGAGATGGCTTGTGTGGTTGGCGAAGTAGATCCGCTGGCAGGTGTCGGGCTGGCTGGCGATCCAGCGAACACTCGAGCCGGCGAGCAGCCGCGCGAGGGCCGCCAGGCCGAGTCCCGCCGCCTGGCAGAGGGGCGTGCGGGCCCGGACGGTCGGCCGCTCCGGGGGGCGGTCTCGGATGTCGGCGGGCGAGAGCATCGGCCTATCATCGAGGGTCGCGTGTGGCATGGTCAACAACGCGGGCCGTCCGGCACAAAGGGGTTGTGCCGCCGCTCGTGGCCCACCGTGGTCGGTTCCCCGTGGCCGGGCAAGACAAGCGTGTCGTCGGGCAGCGGGTAGAGGTGGCGGCGGATGCCGGCGGCCAGGATGCCGAAGTCGCCGTCGGGAAAGTCGGTGCGGCCGACACCCTCACGGAACAGCACGTCGCCCCCCAGGACCACCGGGGGGCTTTCTTCCGTGAGCACGAAAACGACGTGGCCGAGGGAGTGGCCCGGAATCTCGTGGACGAGCATCTCGAGGCCCGCGACCAAGAGCCGCTCGCCGTCGTCGAGCAGCCGGTCGGCCGGGGGGCTCGTGAGGGAGAGGCCAAAGGGGGCTGAGAGGTTGGCCGCTGGATCGCCCAGCTTGGCCGCGTCGCGGTGCCCCACGAGGATCGGCAGGTCAGGCCAGCGTCGCTTGAGCGCGGCGTTGCCGGCGATGTGGTCGGAGTGGCCGTGCGTCAGCAGGATTGCCCGGGGCTCGAGGCGGTGGGCCTCGAGCCAGGCGACGATTGCGTCGGGCTCGAAACCCGGATCGACCACGACGCAGTCGGGCATGCCGGGACGGCGGACGACGTAGGTGTGCTGGCCGAAGGGAGCCGACTCGATGCGGGCCACCTCAAGGGTGGGGCTCGCGTGGATGACGGTGGTGGAGGCCATGGGTGCGGCTGAAGGCGGGCGGGGTGCTCGCAGCATGGTTGCCGCGGCCGCCGGTCACAAGGACCGCAGTCTGGGCAGGGCGAAATCGGGTTTTGGTCGGTGATTTACCGGGTAACTGGGGTGGTGGTCGGGCCCTGGCACCGATAGACTCCCCGCCCCGCGGGCGACCGTGGCCTGGCACTCGGCGTGCGGGCTCCACCGTCCGGGGGCCGGAAAAAGCCCGTGGTCGGTCGTCACGGATGTGCGGGCCATGCCGGGTTTTTCCTCCCTGCTCACGGAGCGTGGCAGGGGGCGGCGATAAGGATTATGTGTGGCCGCGCCGGTCGCACGTCACGGACGACGCTCGACGGATCCATGGAGGGATCGATGGCCGGTTCGGTACATCAGCTTAGAAATTTCGCTGGCAGGTTTGCTGGCCGTTGGCCAGTCGCGGCTGGTTCCGCCCTCGTGGCCGGACTCGCTCTCACCGCGTGCCCACTCTCGGCTCAGCAACTCGCTGGTCCTGGCCTCGTGCCAGCCGGCGACGTCGCCCAAGGCAACATCAATGCCGGCGATGCAACCGTGGCTGTGGCAGGGGCCCATCCACTCGAGCCGGCCCTCGCAGTCGCGCAGCGCGGCCTCGACCAGCTGCGGACAACCATCAAGGACTACTCCTGCACGGTCGTCAAGCGGGAGCGGATCGACGGCAAACTCGGTGACCATCAGTATCTCTTCGCGAAGATTCGCCATGAGCCGTTCAGCGTCTACCTCTACTTCCTGGCTCCTGACGATGTGAAGGGGCAGGAGGTGATCTTCGTCGAGGGTAGTAACGACGGCAACATGCTGGCCCATGCCGGCAGCGGTGTGCGAGCGATGGTGGGTACCGTGTCGCTCAAGCCCAACGGAGCTTTGGCGATGCAGGGAAACCGCTACGCGATCACCGAGATCGGCGTCGAGAACCTTGCTAAGCGGCTCGTCGAGGTGGCCCAGCACGACAAGCAGTTTGGGGAGTGCGACGTGCAGTTCTTCCCCAGTGCCAAGGTGAACGGCCGCGTCTGCACGTGCATCCAGGTGGTGCACCCCGTGCCCCGACGGAACTTCCGCTTCCATCTGGCCCGTGTGTTCATCGACGACGAATACCTGATCCCGATCCGCTATGAGGCCTATGACTGGCCCCACGAGGATGGTGGTCAGCCGGTGCTCATGGAGGAGTACACCTACATGAACGTGAAGATTAACAACGGCTTTACCGACGCTGACTTCGATCCCAAGAACACGTCCTACAAGTTCAGCGGGAAGTAAGTTCGAGTTGTGCAGTTGTCACTCCCAGCGGGGGGTGACCACGCTCCGCCGCTAGACGTTCGCTACGAGCGGCTCCCCGAGCCATAGGCAGGCGTGACCCACCCCAGGGACAAGGTCGACTTGGCAGATGGGATGGCTTCCTTCCCCGCACTCCATTTCCGCAGTCCCCGGGCTTGCGCCCAGGGGCTTTTATGGATCTGTGTTGCCACAGAGCAGCGGGTATAGAAGCCCCCAGCGCGAGCTGGGGGACTGTGACGTAGCACCCCAATTTGGGCAAGAGCCGGGCTCACGCGGTGTCGGCTATTTCGGGGTGGCATAGATGGCGGGGTGGC
>JBBEEF010000148.1:7061-10206 GCA_040880915.1 Pirellulales bacterium | reverse complement strand
GCGGTGTCGGCTATTTCGGGGTGGCATAGATGGCGGGGTGGCATAGATGGCGGGGTGGCATAGATGGCGGGGTGGCCTTCGTTCCCGTAGTCCCCGGGGCTTGCGCCCAGGGGCTTTTATAAGGCAAGGGGAGGACGTTGCTTCGTGCCAATCTCGATGGCCTCTCAATGGCCTCTGGTCTGCCGCGGTTAGTTGGCAGGCAGGAGAGCCGGCCAGGCGGCCCCGAGCCGCTCCGCCGGCGGAATCTCCAGTTGCGTTCCCGGCACGAGTGAGACGCGAGGATCAAGGCTGCGGTTCCAGGCGAAGAGTGCTCGGTAGAGGCGACCATCGCCGTAGGCCTGTTCCGCGACCGTCCACCAGGAGTCGCCGGGCCGCGTGATGTAGCCGTTGCCGGGGAGCTGGCCGGTGGAGACCAATGCGGCCGGCGGTTCAGCCGGCGAGGCAAGCGGGAGCACGGCGAGCGTGGCAGGGGGAAGGACGGCCGGGGCGGCAGGGGGGAGGACGGCCGGCGGGTCGGCCAGCGGCTTGTCACCGTCGCCGGCCAACGGAATGGCCGTTTCGAACGACGCCGGCATCACGAACGGATCACGCGGCGGCGGGCTGGGCTCGGATGCTGGCGGAGCCGCGAACCGACTCGAGCGGGTGGTGTAGTCGTCTGTCCGGACCGCTAGCGGCGATTCAAGCGCCGGTGGCTCGACGAGTGCCTGTGGTTCGGTGGTGGCCGCCACGGCATGAATGTCGGGGCCGGTGCCGGCAGGGGGCCTGGGCACGAGGAGCTTGAGCGACACGACGCCCAGGAACACCCCCGCCAGGAGGCCGAGCAACGCCAGCAGAATTTTGATCTCTCGTCCCATGCGTGCGGCCGGGAGTGACGGGGTGGAGGGGGGGGGAATTGTGAGCCAAGCCGCTCGGCGAGGCCAGATCGATCAGCCACCGGAGGGGCTTGCCTAGGTTGCCCGGATCACGCGGGCGACGCGGAGTTTGGCCGAGCGGCTGCGGGAATTGCGGAGCACCTCGTCGTCGCCGGCCTCGACCGGCCCGCGGGTGAGCGGCTCCCACACCTGAGCGTTGCGGAAGGCCTCCTTGACGAGCCGGTCTTCGAGCGAGTGAAACGCGATCACAGCCAGCCGGCCGTCGGCGGCCAGCCGCGTCGGGATCCGTTCGAGCGCAATCCGCAGGCTCTTGAGTTCCTCGTTGACGGCGATCCGCAGGGCCTGGAAGGTCCGCGTTGCTGGATGGATCCGGGGGGGCGGCTTCTGCCGCGGGATAGCGGAGGCGACCAGCCGGGCGAAGTCGCGGGCGGAGCGGATTGGCTCCCGTTCCCGGGCCGCCGCGATCCGGCGGGCGATCCGGCGGGAGAACCGCTCCTCGCCAAACTCATGGATCAAATCGGCGAGCGTCTCGGGCCGCATCCGGTTGATCATCCGCCAGGCCGGCTCCCCCTCGGTGGGATCAAACCGGAGGTCGAGCGGCCCCTCGGAGTCAAACGAGAAGCCCCGCGTCTGGTCGGCGAGCTGGTCGCTCGAAAGGCCAACATCCAGGAGCACGCGGTCGACCCGCTCGAGCCCGACGGCATCGAGTACCTCAGGCAGATCGCGGAAGTTGGCCTGCGCGAAGCGGACGGGCTGGCCAGCGAGTTCGCGGGCGGCTCGTTCGATCGCGGCCGGATCGCGGTCGACGCCGATCACGAGCCCCTCGGAGCCGACCGCCTCGGTAAACAGCCGCATGTGACCGCCGCCCCCGAGCGTGCCGTCGACCACCCGCATCCCGGGCCGGATGTCGAGCAGGGCGAGCACCTCGGCGGCGAGGACGGGCTTGTGGATGCTGGAACCGGCAGGCATGACGGTACTCTACCGTAGTTAGGTCGGTTCGCGACCGGACCGCAACCGGGGCGTCTCGGGAGTCTTGAATCGCCCGGGTTTCCACCCTGGGCCCACTTACTCCTTCCCGCGCTTAAGCCCACACCGCACCAGTCCATGTACGAGCCATGCACGAGGCCGACCGCTACGACTACGACCTGCCGCGAGACCTGATCGCGCAGGAGCCGCTCACCGACCGGGCTGCCGCCCGCCTGCTTGTTGTGCGGCGGGCCGCCGGCTCGCTCGAGCACCGGCACGTCCGCGACCTTCCCGACCTGCTTGCCCCCGGCGATCTCGTGGTCGTCAACGACACGCGGGTCGTGCCCGCGCGGCTCGTCGGCCGCCGGGCGGCCACCGGCGGCAAGTGGGAGGGCTTGTTTCTTGGGATCGAGCCCGGTGGTCCGCACGCGGGTGCCTGGCGGGTTTTGGCCCAGACCCGCGGCCGACCATCTCCGGGCGAGCGGATTGTGCTCTTGGACCGAACCGGTGGCGATGCTGCCGAGATCACGCTCGTCGACCGGGCCGCCGGCGGTGCCTGGCTCGTGGCGTCGGCGGGAGGCGAGGCGGTCGAAGCGGTGCTTGCCCGGGTCGGCCGGGTGCCGCTGCCCGGCTACATCCGGGGGGGCGAGGAAGAGCCCGGCGACGCCGAGCGGTATCAGACGGTCTTCGCCCGCGAGAGCGGCTCGGCTGCCGCCCCAACGGCCGGGCTGCACTTCACGGACGAACTGCTCGCGAAACTCACCGCCCGCGGGATCGGCCTGGCCCACGTGACGCTCCACGTCGGGCTCGACACCTTTCGGCCGATCACTGCTCCTCGGCTCGACGACCACCTGATGCACACCGAGTGGTGCGTCTGTCCGCCCGAGACCGTCGCGGCCGTCCAGGAAACGCGGGCCCGCGGCGGTCGGGTGGTGGCCGTGGGCACGACCGCCGTCCGCACGCTCGAGACGGCCGCCAGCCGGGCGACCGGCTCCGAGCCGTTTGCCCCCTGGAGCGGACCAACCGATCTCTTCATCCGTCCGGGGCACGCGTTCCGGGCGGTCGACTGCCTCCTGACCAACTTTCACATGCCACGGACCACGCTCATGGTGCTCGTGAGCACCTTTGCAGGACACGAGCTCGTCCGTCGCGTGTATGCCGAGGCGATCCGGGAGCGGTACCGGTTTCTGAGCTACGGTGACGCGATGCTGCTGGGATAGGGTTTTGAGTCGGTGACGGTGTGCATGTGGCCCATGCGATCTCGCCGGATGCGGCTCTGTGAAGCGCGGGACCGCAATAAAAGCCCC
>JBBEEF010000148.1:0-6961 GCA_040880915.1 Pirellulales bacterium | reverse complement strand
GGGCGCGAGCCCGGGGACTGCGGGAATGAATGCCGCCGACGTCTGCCATGCCGCCCGGGGTCCACGCCGTGGTTGCATGGCGGCGCAAAGCTTTACGCCACGTCACAGTCCCCCGGCTCGCGCCCGGGGGCTTTTATGGCCGCCACAGTCCGGGCCGAACACCACGGCCATTCGGGCGATCGGGAAATATAAAAGCCCCGGGCGCGAGCCCGGGGACTGCGGGAATGAATGCCGCCGACGTCTGCCATGCCGCCGCCACCGCCGCTCCGGGTGTGCGTTACCGTTGAGCCTGGCGAAGTGAGTGGGTGCGCCACGTCACAGTCCCCGGGCTTGCGCCCGGGGCTTTTATGGCCGCACATCTTCCGGGGTGTGTGACGCATACGAGTGGGCCCAGGTTTGCAACCTGGGCGATCCGGGCGGTGGGGGGGTGTCTGCCGTCAATCGGATTTTTTTGGCGGGCTGGAGGCATGCCCCCCGTTCCTGCGCATCATCGCGTCTGAATCACGGCGTCTGTGTGGCTGCTGTCGGCATGCACGCCGAATTCAAGGCCGGCTGTTTTTTGCTACCCTCAAGAGGATGAATACTGTCCCCGACGAACATGTCCTCGTGGTGCCCCGGTCGCTCTTCGACCGGGCCGGCGCTTTCCAGGGTTTCTGCGGCGACACGGCTGCCTACCTGCCGCTCCTGCTCGATCCCGCCCACACCTCGTGGCGGCCGCGGGCGAGCGTGGAGGAGGATCCGTCGTTCAAGCAGCTGATTCCCTACTGCGTGCTTGCATGGCGTGATGCCGCCGGCCAGCCGCACTACTTCGCCTACACCCGCGGCGGTGGCCAAAGCGAAGCACGGCTGCGGGCCAAGCGGTCGCTCGGGATTGGCGGCCATATCGCGAGCACCGATGGCGAGCATGGCGACGACACGAGCTACGAAGCCGGCATGCGGCGGGAGCTGACCGAGGAGATCGTTATCGCGGGCGGCTGGACCGCGCGGTGCGTCGGCCTGATCAACGACGACGCCAACGCCGTCGGCCGGGTGCATCTGGGTATCGTGCATGTGCTCGACCTCGAAAGGCCCGAGGTTGAGCCGCGGGAAAGCGAGCTCGTCGCGTGTGGCTTCGAGCCCTTCGAGAAACTGCTGGGCGACCGCGAGCGGTTTGAGACCTGGTCGCAGATCACGCTCGACGCGCTCGCCGCGGGCCTGCTTGAGGGGTAGCGTCTCATGGCCGGCACCATCTACCTCGACAACCACGCCACCACGCGGCTCGACCCCCGCGTGCTCGAGGTGATGCTGCCCTGGCTCACCGACCAGTATGGCAACGCCGGCAGCACAACCCACGAGATGGGGCGGGCGGCGCGGGACGCCGTGGAGGCTGCCCGCGAATCGTTCGCCGCGGCGATCGGGGCTGCTCCCCGCGAGATCGTGTTCACAAGCGGCGCGACCGAAAGCACCAACATCGCCCTCCTGGGCAGCGCCGCCCGGGCCCGCCACACGGCCGAAAGCGGCGCGGGCCCGCGGCCCGCCGGCCCAGCCCGACGGCACCTCGTGGTGTCAATCACCGACCATCATGCCACGCTCGATCCGGTCGAGCACCTCGAGCGGGAGGGCTTCGAGGTGACGCGGTTGCCGGTGGTGCCCCAGACTGACGCCGGCGGCATCCCGGGCAGGATCCGGCTCGCCGACCTCCGGCAGGCGGTGCGGCCCGACACGCTCGCGGTCTCCATCTTGCTTGCGAACAATGAGACGGGCGTGGTGCAGGACATGGCCGCGGTCGCGGAGGTTGCCCACGACGCCGGTGCCATGGTTCACGTGGACTGTGCCCAGGCTGTGGGCCGCATGCCCGTCGACATGGACGCGATCCAGGCCGACCTGGCCAGCTTCTCGGCCCACAAGTTTCACGGACCGAAGGGAGTCGGCGGGTTATTTGTCCGCCGACGGGGCCGGGCCGTCCGCGTGGAGCCGCTCGTGTTTGGCGGCGGGCAGGAACGGGGGATGCGGAGCGGCACGCTCGATGTGCCGGGAATCGTGGGCCTCGCCGAGGCGGCGCGGCTGGCGGGCCTGGAACTCGCCGAGGAGGCCCCGCGGATGCGGCGGCTGCGGGACCTTCTCTGGACCCGGCTTGCCGCCGGCATTGCCGGCCTCGAGCTCAACGGCCCCGCGCTTGACGCAGTCGACTCCGGGGGCCAGCCCGTGCGGCTCGTCAACAACTTGAACGTGCACATTCCCGGCGTAGACGGCCAGACGCTCCTGGCGATGCTCGCCGGTGACGGCCTGGCCATCTCGTCGGGAAGTGCCTGCTCCTCCGAGAATCCCCGGCCGAGCCACGTGCTCATGGCGCTCGGCCGCGACCCAGACCAGGCACGCGCGAGCCTGCGATTTGGCCTGTCCCGATTTACGAGCGAGGCGGAGATCGACGACGCGGCCGCCCGGATTGGGGCGGGGGTTGCTCGGCTGCGGTCTCTCTAAGGGCGGCCTTTGCCTTTTCCGGGCCGAAGGCTAGACTTTTCACAGCGTGGGCTGTGAATTGTCTCGCCGGTCTCAAAGCCGCCGGCACGCACCAGAATTTAGCGCCTTCGCTTCCAGGTATTTCCCCCGTTCGCACAGGAGACGTCTCGCCATGTCGGTCATGCTCACGGAAAAGGCCGCCTCCGAGGTCAAGAAGATCATCGTCGACCAGCAACTCACTCCCGAAACAGTCCTGCGGGTGGGCGTGGCGGGGGGCGGCTGCAGTGGCTTCAGTTATTCGCTCGGCTTCGACACCCAGGTCGATCCGGCCGCCGACACGATCAAGGAACAGCACGGCATCAAGATCGTGGTCGATAAGAAGAGCGACCTGTTTCTCGACGGCACGACGCTCGATTTTCACGAGGGGATCGACAAGCGCGGCTTCACGTTCATTAATCCCAACGCGAAGAAGAGTTGCGGATGCGGCAGTTCGTTCCAGGCCTGACGCGGCCGGGCTGCGGCGATGGCCGAACGAGGCGAGGGTGGAGGGCCGGTCCGGCCGGTGAATGACGTGACGAGCGCCGACCAGGTGCATGACAGAGTGCATGACAAGGTGCACATTGTCGGCATCGGTGACGATGGCGTCGAGGGAATGACCGCTCAGGCTCGGCGGCTCGTCGAGGATGCGGAGGTGCTCATCGGCCCCGATGCCTGCGGCGGCCTGTTGCCCGCCGCCATTCGCGACCGTCTCGAGGCCGCCGCCAGCCTCGACGAACTGGTCGAGCGGATCGAGGCCGCGGCTGGCCGCCGGACGGTGGTGCTCACGTCGGGCGACCCGCTCTTCTACGGCACCGCCCGCTACGTCTGCGGGAAGCTCGGCAAGGACCGCTTCGAGGTCGTGCCCCACGTCAGCAGCATGCAGTTGGCCTTCGCCCGGGTGAAGGAATCCTGGGAGGAGGCCTTCCTCGCCAACCTGGCCGGCCAATCGATCGAGCGGGTGATCGACCGGGTTCGCACGAGCGAGACGGCCGGGCTATTCACAAGCGAGCAGTGGCCGCCGGCTGCCGTCGCCCGAGCGCTTCTCGAGCACGGGATCGACTCCTTCCAGGCCTACGTGTGCGAGAACCTCGGCTCGCCCGACGAGCGGGTCACGCAGGGAAGCCTGGCCGACATCGCCCGCGAGGTGTTCGGGCCGCTCAACGTGATGATCCTCGTGCGGCGGGCGAAGGTGCCCGAGGCGGCAGGCGCTGCTGGCCGCCGGCTATTCGGCAATCCCGACGAGTGCTTCCTCCAGTCGCGGCCCAAGCGGGGCCTGCTCACGCCCGCCGAAGTGCGGTCGCTGGCGCTCGCCGAACTTGGTCTCGAGCCCACAAGCGTGGTCTGGGACGTAGGCGCGGGCTCGGGCTCGGTGGGCCTCGAGGCGGCCCGGCTGGCCCGCGAGGGGAGGGTGTATGCGATCGAGATGGATCCCGACGACCACGCGCTCATCCTCGAGAATGCCCGCCGGTTGGGCGTGGCCAACCTGCATGCCGTGCTTGGCCGGGCCCCCGAGGCCTGGGCCGACCTGCCCGCTCCCAATGCGGTCTATGTGGGGGGCAGCGGCCGCGACGTGGCGATGCTCGTCGAACTGGCCTGGGGGCGGCTGGCCGCCGGTGGCCGGCTCGTGACCGCCTGCAACTCGATCGAAAATCTGGCCGCTGTGCACTCCCTCCTGCGGGCCCGCTCGGCCGACGCCGCCTACTGGATGGTGAACATCGCCCGCGGCTACGAGCAGATGGACCGGATCCGGTTCGAAGCGATCAATCCCGTGTTTCTGATCGCCGCCACGAAGCCGGTGGCCGGTTGACACGCCGATGAAGACGCCATCCCTGCCCGAGCCGCTCGACGTGATCGCCGTCGGCGCCCATCCCGACGACGTGGAGATCGGCTGCGGCGGCACGCTTGCCCTGCTCGCAGCGCAGGGCTTCCGCGTGGGGATCATCGACCTCACCGACGGCGAGCCCACGCCCCGCTCGAGCGGTCCGGCCGAGCGGCTCGCCGAGGCAGCTGCGGCGGCGAAGGTACTCGGGGTGGTTCACCGCGAGACGCTCGCCTTCCCCAACCGACGGCTGTTCGACGACTTCGAGGTGCGGGTCGAGTTGGCCACGATCTTCCGCCGGTGGCGGCCGCGGCTCGTCCTCGGCCTGGCCGACAAGACGCCGCTCGCCTCGCCCGACCATGCCCAGGCGGTGGCGATCACCGAGGCGGCCGTCTTCTACTCCCGGCTCACGAAGTGGGATGAGAAGTTTTCCGGTCTTCCGGTCCACACCGTGCCGCAGCTGCTCTGCTACTTCCTGTTCGCCGGTGTGCCGAGTGTGCCGCATGGCCATTGGCCGCTGGTGGTCGACATCGCCGGCCAGCTCGACGCCAAGCTCGAGGCGATCGGCTGCTACCGCAGCCAGTTTCCGCCGGAGAAGGCCTTCATCTATCCGCGGGTGCGGGCGATGGCCGAGACGGTGGGGCTGATGGCCGGCTGCGCTGCCGGCGAGCTGCTTGCGAGCAGCCGGATGCCGCTGACCACCAATCCCATGCAGACGCTGTTTCCGGCGTCGCCGGGCTGACGCTGGCGGTCTGCCTATCGTGAAGGGTCGCTTGCAAGCTCCCCAGCCGGTGCCCCGATGTCTGCTAACCCTCCGGTCTGCGTCTGGCTCAAGCGGGATCTCCGCGTCGCGGACCATCCAGCGCTCGCCGCGGCCGTAGCCCGCTCGCAGGGCGGGGGAGTCTTCGCTGTGTTTTTCTACGAGCCGGAGATCCTCGGCCAGGCGGAGTGGGACCCGAGCCACACGGGCTTCCAGCGGGAGTGTCTCCGCGAGCTGGCCGGGGCCCTCGAGCGGCTCGGCATCCGACTGGTCACTCGTCGCGGTGAGGCGGTGGCGATGCTCGAGCGGCTGCGCCGCGAGACGGGCTTCCGGCTGCTCGTGGCCCACGAGGAGACGGGCACGGGCGTCAGCTACGCCCGCGACCGCCGCGTGCGGCGTTGGGCCCGCGAGGCGGCGGTCGAGTTTCTCGAGTTGCCCCAGACCGGTGTTGTGCGGCGGCTGGCCTCGCGGAACGGCTGGAACCGGCTGTGGGAGGCCCGGATGGAGAGTTCGCAGGCCGCCACGCCCCGCGGGAACGGCCGGGGCGGCTTGACCGTGGTGCGGCAGCTCGACAGCTGCGGCATTCTCAGCAGCCGTGATCTGGGCCAGCCGGAGGATTCGAAAGACCGCCAGCGGGGAGGCGAGGCCGAGGCAGCCCGGGTGCTCGACGACTTTCTCAGCCGCCGGGGGTGTGCCTACTCCGGCGGCATCAGCAGCCCGCTGTCGGCGGCCACGAGCTGCTCGCGGTTGAGCCCGCATCTGGCATTCGGTGCCATCTCGATGCGGCGGGTGTGGCAGGCGAGCGAAGCCCGCCGGCAGGAGGTTCGAGCTTCCCTGGCGGGGGCTGAGAGCCCACCGGAGCGTGCCAGGCTGCGGGCCTGGCAGCGGAGCGTGCGGGCGATGCAATCGCGGCTCCACTGGCACTGCCATTTCATGCAGAAGCTCGAGGACGAGCCCGAGATCGAGTTTCGCAACATGCTGCGGGCGGCTGACGGTCTCCGTGAGGAGGAGCTTTCGGTGGAGCGGCTGGCCGCCTGGCAGGCCGGCCAGACCGGCTACCCGCTCGTCGACGCCTGCATGCGGAGCCTCGTGGCCACCGGCTGGCTCACGTTCCGGATGCGGGCCCTGCTCGTATCGTTTGCGAGCTATTCGCTCTGGCTCCACTGGCGGCCCACCGGACTGCACCTGGCCCGCCAGTTCCTCGATTTCGAGCCGGGCATCCACTGGTCGCAGCTGCAGATGCAAAGCGGCACCACCGGCATCAACACGCTGCGGATCTACAACCCCACGAAGCAGGCGATCGACCAGGACCCTCAAGGAATCTTTATCCGGCGGTGGGTGCCGGAACTGGGCAATGTGCCGGTCGCGCATGTCCACATGCCCTGGACGATGTCCGCCGCGGTTCAGCAGGCAGCTGACTGCCTGATCGGGTCGGACTACCCGGCTCCGATCGTGGACCACGCCGCGGCCGTTCGGGAGGCGAAACGTCGGCTGGCCGCTGTGCGGGGCGATGCGCGGGCCCGGACGGAGGCCCGTGACGTGGCCCGGCGGCATGGCAGTCGCCGCGACCGCCGCGGCGCGATGCAGCAGGACCCGGTGCGCCGCCGGCTCGCCGAGAATGCAGGCGACACGCCACGGTCACGGTCACGGCGAGCGGCCCCGGCCCCGGGGAACGATCCACAGCGACGCCTGCCGTTCGCGGCCGACGACGGCCCGGACAGCGTCGAATCGTGACGGCCCCACACGCGGACGGCCCCACACTCGGACGGGCACCAGCTCGACGCCGATTCGTGCGCACGGCACGGGTAACCCCTTGCGTGGGTCGGGGTTGCCCGTGCCATCTCGCCGAACGTTCGCTACGGGCATCCTGCCCTGCGCTCACTCCACGCAAGCTCGCTTCGGCA
>JBBEEF010000147.1:2011-18621 GCA_040880915.1 Pirellulales bacterium | reverse complement strand
GGCGGGGTGGCCTTCATTCCCGCAGTCCCCGGGCTCGCGCCCGGGGCTTTTATGCCCGGGGGTGCCCCGGGCAAGTGGGACTTACCAGCGGAGGCTCGGCGATGACCCGAGCCCGCGGGTGCCGCAGAGCGACACCTCGATCCCGAGGGACCGGGCCAGGGCCGCCTTCGCCAAGGCCGCCCGGTCGGCAGCGGCCGCGTCGCGAGCATAGGCCACCTGCACGTGGTTGGCCTTGTGGCGGGCCATCATCTGATCCCGGGTCACACCATATGTGACCGCGTGCATGATCGGCCACTGCGGCGTGGTGGCATCGAGCCGGCGGCGGGTCTCCGCCTCCGGCAGGGCCACAACCCCGGCCCGGCCGATATCCATGCAGAGTTTCTCCGACGCATCCGGCCTGCCGCGGCCGTCGACCCAGATCCGGCTCCAGACGATCTCGCCCGGCTTGCTCACGCCGGCCAGCGTGCTGCCCCCGAGCCGGAAATACATCGGCGGCTGCCGGAATCCCTGGGCCCCCTTCCAGCCGCCGACGAAGTGGCTCGGCGGGGCGGCCCCCGAGATCTCAAACACCCAGACCCACTGGTCGGTGGTGCCGGAGGAGTCCCAGTCGCCCCAGCGGATGTCATGGAGCGTGTTCTCAACCGGTTCGCCGAGCGCCTCGTGCACCCGCTGTGTGAGCAGGCCGTCGAGCCCCGCGGACTCGTCCACCTCGTTGAAGTGAACGAGCGGCCGCCCCTTCCAGAGCACACGGGAGGAGCCCTCGGCTGTTACCGGGGGCCGCTTCGAGTCGTTGAGCATGCCCTCGACCAGGTCGCTGGCTGGCAGCAGGTCCTTGAGCCCCTGCTGATACTGGATACCGATCAGATCGCAGCCGTAGCGGTCGGCGATCCGCAGGGCTGCTACGTACATCTTGCACTGCAGCAGCACCTGCTGCCGCGTGAGCTCGGTCGCTGCGTCCCGGCCGAAGTGAAACCGCATCCCCGCCTTCTCGAGCCAGCGGAACACCTCACGAGCCTCCTTGTCGGAGACCCGCATCGTCTCGTAGTAGAGCGCGCTTTGGCTGAGGCGTTCCTTGAACACGCCGGTGGCGTGCAGCAACCGATCGGGGATGATCGCATTTTCCATTCCCATGCAGCCCTCGTCGAACACGCCCATCAGGGCCTTTGTGCGGATGAGGTCGGCGGCAAGTGCAGCGGTGAGTTTCTCAATGGCAGCCGGCACGCGGACGGTGTCGAGCGGCACGACGTGGCTCGTGTCGTGGTGGACGACGCCCGTGTCGAGCCAGGCGGCGAGATGCCGGGTGCACGAGGGACTCGCGAAGTCGTCGGTCCAGAGCGTGGCATAGGGGACGCCCGCCTTCGTGAGCGAGCCGTTGAGGTTGAGCATGCCGACGAGGCCCGGCCACTGGCCCGACCAATTGGCCACCGTGAGGATCGGCCCGGCGTGGGTCGAGAGCCCGGGGAGCACGTGATTGGAGTACTGCCAGACCGCCTCGGCCACCACCAGCGGCATGCCAGGCTCGATGCCCGCGAACACGTTGAGCCCCTCGCGGGCGCTGGCGATGAAGCCGTGGCCTCGCCCCCGAGACGGAGCATGGCCCCGCTCGAGCGACCAGCCGGCCCGGGCGAACGCCGCGACGAGGTCAGCCTCCATGGCTTTCTGGGCCGGCCAGCAAACGCGGTTGGCCTCCTCGCGGAGGTCGCCGCTGGCAACGAGAACTGCCCGGCGGCCGCGTTGCTTCACGGCAGGTGAACGAGTCGCGATCATGGTGCTATTCCCCGGTGCTAGTCGGGCCAGTCGCCCCGCCCCGAATCCTTAAGCCGAGGCACTGCGGCCGCGGCTGGAGCGAACTGACATCGCGGCAACTATACTGTGGACCCGTGGGGTGGCGTCACCGCCGCTCCTGTCCGGCTCGTTGCCGGTCGCACTCTTTCCCAGTCGTCAGCTTTCCCAGTCCTCAGGAAAACCAGCTGCCATGCCAGTGATCCTGCCGCGGCCCGTCCGCCTTCGACGCACCCTGCTCGTCTCGCATCTGTTCGTCGCCCTCGCAGCCCTGGCCGCGCCTCCCACGGCCGTGTCAGCAGATGAACAACCCGCACCAGCCGCCCCCCCGGCGAAGCTTGCCGACTTCACCCGCTGGGTGATCGCCGCTGACTATGCCCGCGACGGCAAACTCCTGCTGACAGCGGGCGGAGAGAGCCTCCTCTATCGCCCCGGCGACGTGGTGGTCTGGAACCCGGCCGACGGCACCAGGATCGGTGACCTTGCCGGCCACCCCACGGCCGTCTGGGCCGTGAAACTCTCCCCTGATGGCACGCTCGCGGCCACGGCCGGCTACGACGGCCTTGTCAAACTCTGGGATGTGGTAGCGCGGGCCGCAAAACACGACCTCGCCAAGCACAAGGGCTGGGTCCGGTCGCTCGACTTCTCGCCCGACGGCTCCCGGCTGGCGACGGCGGGCGAGGACGGAACGGTTGTTGTCTGGGACACTGCCAGCGGGGCCGAGGTGAGGGCAATCGCCGCCCATGTCGGTGCCGCAACCTGCGTCGCCTTCTCCCGCGACGGGGCCCGGCTGGCGACCGGCGGCAGCGACAAGCTTGTCAAACTCTGGGACGTGGCCTCCGGCGAAGAAAAGGCCAAGCTCGAGGGACACAGCGACTCCCTCTGGGCCGTGGCCTTCTCGCCCGATGGCGGCACGCTGGCCAGCTCCGGTGCCGACCGGACGGTCAGGCTCTGGGTCGCTTCCGAGGGCAAGGAACTCGCCACCCTGGCCGGCCACAAAGACTGGGTGACGAGCCTGGCATTCTCGCCCGACGGCAGCCGGCTAGCCAGTGGCTGCATGGACGGCACGGTCAAGCTCTGGGATGTCTCCGCCAAGGGGGAGCAGGAGGGCCCCGAGAACCTGAAGTCGAGCATCTGGTGCGTCACCTTCAGCCCCGATCCCAAGACGCTCCTGGCTGGCACGCATGCCGGCCCGCGGCTTGTGGCACTGCCCGAGCCCAAGCTGTTGCCCCCGCCACCACCTCCGCCACCCCCACCACCGCCACCGCCTGCTTCAGTCGTCGCGGGCCTCACGCCAACTCTGTTCACAAGCGCTGCCGGGGCCGTGGGTGCGATCGCCCCGGACGGGGTCGTGATGGTGACGGGCAACCTCGCCAAAGACACCTACACGCTCAAGGCCTCGGTGCCGGAGGGATCGCGAGTAAAAGCCCTCCAACTCGAGGTGCTCCCCGATCCGAGCCTGCCCGCGCAGGGTCCGGGCCGGGCCGGCAACGGTAACTTCGTGCTGAGCACGTTTGCCGTCGCTCACGGCGTGCCGGGCAAGCCTGAAACCCCGACCTCAGTTACGTTCGTGGCGGCAAAGGCCAGCTTCGAACAGGCCAACTACGGCGTGGCCGGTGCGATCGATGACAAGCCGGAGACCGGCTGGGCGACCGGGGGCGGCAATGGCAAGCCGCATACGGCCACGTTCGAATTGCCGGCAGACCTGACGCTCCCGGCCGGGGCCCCGCTGGCGATCACCTTCGACCAGCAGCATGGCGACGGTCAGCATGCGATCGGCAAGTTCAGGCTGTCGGTGATTCAGGAACCGCCGGCGGCGGCTCCGTAGCGGGAGGCTGTACGAGCGATCCTTAATCGGTTCCACTTCTAGCTTGTCGAGTGGCCGCGGAGGGCGGCAGGCTCGTTCTCAAAACCGCCGGAGTTATCCGACCATGGCTTCCACTTCCAAACTGTTGTTCTCCGCGGGCGGGTTGGCGGTAGTCGCCGGAGCCTTCGTGGCCGGCCTGCTGATCGGCCGGGGTGGCCCGGGAGCCGGTTCGCTGCCAGTCGCCCAAGCGATGTCGTCGCTTGCGGATGAGTCGTTCGCCGTGTGCACGACCACGATGGACGGCATGACGGAGGGCTTCTTTCTCCTCGACTTCGAGACCGGGGACATGACCGGCGGCGTGCTCAACCAAAACACTGCCAAGTTCGCGGTGGCCTACCGGCACAACGTGCTCAAGGACCTGGGCTTCAAGCCAGGGCAGGTCAAGAATCCCCGGTTTCTGATGGTGCCGGGAAGAATCTCCTTCACGGGCAACGCGGGTAACCGGGCGGCCCAGTCGGTGATCTATGTGACTGACGCCTCGACGGGCGTGACGGTTGCCTACGGCATTCCCTGGTCGGCCCAGCAATCGGCCGGGGGTCGGGGGGGCATCGCCGAACTCACGCCCCTCGACATCGCCCGGCCCCGCGGTGGGGCGGCGCCGTGAGCGAGGTGGCAGCCGGCGGTTCACCACCGATCATTGTCAACGGCCACGAGCGGCCCTTGCCAGAGGGCGGGACGCTGTTGGATGTCCTGGAGCAGGCGGGGCTCGCCGGACGGCCCGTGGCGGTGGAACTCGACGGCGAGGTGGTGCCCCGCGCCACATTCGGCGTGTGTCGCCTCTCAGGCGGAGAACGGATCGAGATCGTGACCTTCGTTGGGGGGGGCTGACGTGGAACGAGCCGTTGCAGACGACCACTCGTTCGCCCCACCCGCCGACCGTCCGCTGGTCGTCGGGAGCGTGACGCTTGCGAGTCGGCTCATCGTCGGCACCGGCAAGTATTCCACCTTCACCGAAATGGCCCGCTGTCTGGCCGCCTCCGGCACCGATTGCGTCACCGTGGCCGTCCGCCGTGAGCGGCTCGTGAACGCCGCCGGCGAAAACATTCTCGACCACCTCGACGCCACCCGGTACACACTCCTGCCCAATACGGCCGGCTGCTATTCGGCCGACGACGCGGTCCGGGTCGCGCGGCTGGGCCGCGAGCTACTCCGCGACATGGGCAGTTCGGCCGCCGACTGGGTGAAGCTCGAGGTGCTCGGCGACCGCCGCACGCTCCTGCCGGATCCCGTCGGCACTCTTCTAGCCACCGAGCGGCTCGTGGCCGACGGCTTTTCCGTGTTGGTCTACACGAGCGACGATCCAGTGGTGGCCCGCCGGCTCAAGGAACTCGGGGCCGCGAGCGTGATGCCCGCCGGCAGCCCGATCGGCTCTGGCCAGGGAATCCTCAACCCCAATGCCCTGCGGATCTGCCTTGAGTATCTCAAGGATGGCGACCCCGATTATCCCGTGATCGTCGATGCGGGCGTGGGCACCGCCAGCGACGTGGCTCTGGCGATGGAGCTGGGTGTGGACGGCGTGCTCCTGAACACGGCGATCGCCGCGGCCCGTGATCCGCTGCGGATGGCCATCGCGATGCGGGACGCCTGCACGGCCGGCCGCCACGCCTTCCTCGCCGGCCGGATCCCGCGGCGGCTCTATGCAACCGCCTCGAGCCCGGATGAGGGGCGGGTGAACTGAACGGTCTGGTCAAGCTGTGGTTTCCATGGTTCGGTTTGGTTGCCGCGTGGGGCTGCCCGTGTCGATCGAGTAACCGGTGGATTGCGGCACAGTCCCCCGGCCTGCCCCGGGGGCTTGTATAAACTCAACTGATGCTCGTGGCTGATTCCTTCCCCGCTGATTCCTTCCCCGTTCTTCCCCGCCCCTTCTCATGCTCGCCACCCGCATCATTCCCTGCCTCGACGTCGAGCAGGGCCGCGTTGTCAAGGGAACGAAGTTTCTCGAGCTCGTCGACGCCGGCGATCCCGTCGAGGTGGCAGCCCGGTACGAGTCCGAGGGGGCCGATGAGCTTGTGCTTCTCGACATCACGGCCAGCCACGAAGGCCGCGACATCATGCTCGACGTCGTCCGGCGGGTCTCGGAGACGATTTTCATGCCCTTCACGGTAGGGGGCGGGATCCGCACGCTCGACGACGCGGCCCGGCTCGTCCAGGCCGGCGCTGAGAAAGTGAGCATCAACTCGGCGGCCGTGCGGACCCCGGAACTCGTCACGGCCATGGCCGACCGGCTCGGCAGCTGCGCCACCGTCGTGAACATCGATCCCAAGCGGGTCGTCCGGGACGGCCGTGAGATCTGGGAAGTGTTTGTCAACGGAGGCCGGTTGCCTACGGGGCTCGAGGCGGTCGCCTGGGCACGCCAGGTCGAACAGCTCGGTGCCGGGGAGATCGTGCTGACATGCATGGACCGCGACGGCACGCGGGAGGGATACGACCTCGAGATCACAGCTGCCGTCAGCCGGGCAGTCGGCATCCCGGTCGTCGCCAGTGGCGGCGCCGGCCGCCCGGAGCACTTGGCCGACGCCGTGGAGCGCGGAGAGGCCGACGCCGTGCTGGCCGCTGGCATCTTCCACTTTGGAAAGTGTACGATTCGGGAGGTCAAGGAGTTGTTTGTGCGGCGGGGAATCCCGGTCCGCATCTCCGCCAGCTAAACGGTCGCTTGCCACCGCCCACCCGCAGTTCCCGCCATGTCGACGATCGAATCCCCTCCCTCACCGGCCGCCGGCAGCGGGTCTCCTGCTCGTCCTCGACAAGAGATCGACCGCCTGTTTGAGGCACTCGTCAAGTTCGCGGGCAGTGACCTGCACCTCAAGGTGGGCCAGCCCCCGATCATCCGCGTCAAGGGCTTGCTCCAGCCGCTCAAGACCCCGCGGATCGACGACGAGCAGATGCGCAGGCTCTGCCTGCCGATGCTCGACGAGCGACGGCAGCGGATCCTCGAGGCCGAAGGGGGCTGCGACTTTGCCTATGTCACGACCGTTGACGGCGTTCCCTGGCGGTTCCGCGTGAACCTGCTCACGCAGCAGGGCTCGCTCGGGCTGGTGGCCCGCCGCGTGAACAACTCGATTCCCGACTTCGAGGGGCTCCACCTGCCGCCGGCGATCGAGCGGCTCTGCCAACTCGATCAGGGGCTGGTCCTCCTGGCAGGCGTGACCGGCTCCGGCAAGAGCACCTCGATCGCGGCGATGCTCAACTACATCAACCGAAACTACCGCAAGCACATCCTCACCCTCGAAGACCCGATCGAGTTCGTGTTCACCGAGGACAAGTGTCTGATCAACCAGCGGGAGATCGGACAGGACGTCAAAGACTTCGCCATCGGGATGAAGCATGCCGTCCGCGAGGATCCCGACATCATCCTCGTGGGCGAGTTGCGAGACGAGGAGACCTTCATGACGGCGATCCACGCCGCCGAGACCGGCCACCTCGTGTTTGGCACGATCCACGCGGCAAGCGCCTCGACCACGATCGGCCGGATCCTCGACCTCTTTCCCGAGGAGATGCATGGCGCCCTCCGCAGCGCCATCGCCAACAACATGAAGGGAATCGTCGCCCAGAAGCTCATCCGGTCGGAAGGGCCGCGGGCCAAGGAACTGGGGCTCTCCCGGGTGCCGGTGGTCGAGATCATGTTCTTTGACGTGATGGTGAGAAAACTGATTCTCGAGGGGGACGACTCGCAGCTCTCCGACCACATCAGGAAGTCGCACCGGGACGGTATGCAGGACTTCACGATGAGCCTCAAGAGCCTGATCGACCAGGATCTTGTCGAACGCAACGACGCCCTGGAGATCGCCCCCAACCGCGAGGCGCTCATGATGGCCCTCAAGGGCATCGGGGTGTCGTGATGCGGAGTTCGCGAACCATGCGTTGCGTGCTGGGGATCCTTGTCGCCTGGCCTCTCCCCGCCGTGCAGGCTCAAGCCTGGCCCGCCGAGGCTCCCGAACTGCCGGCCGCGTGGCGTGGCCCCGGCGGCGGGCTCGCAATCCTGCCGGCCGCGGTGTGGTGGGTTTGCGTGTTGCTCTGGGTGCGGACGGTCGACTGGGTGGCTCGCGACGCGACGAAGCACGGCATCGCGCCGGCCTTCTGGGGCACCGCGTGCGGGCTGCCCCTGCCGCTGGCGGCCCTGCTGGCCTGGTGGATTCCCTGGTCGGCCGTCGGGATCGTGCTCATGATTCTCGCATGGATCGTGCCGGTGGCGATCTATGCCGCCTTCCGCAACGTGAATGTTCCTCCGAGCGAAACGATTCTCACGTCGGGTCATGCCTGGCGGATCGCCGGGCGGCTCGTGGCACCGCTGGGCATCGAGCTTTCGGAGCCCGTGCGCGAGGAAGACATCCTCCCTGCCGTCGCCCTCGTGGCCGCTGGCGGCAAGGATGGTGGCGAGAACGATGCCCGACGAGCAGCCGCCGCCGCCCTCCCCGGCTTGGAGGAGGCACGCAAGCTCCTGGTCGCGGCTGTCGTGGCCCGGGCGACGACGATCACGATCGACCTCGGTGAGGATATGACCGTCCGGCAGGAGGTCGATGGTGTCTGGGGCAAACCGCGGGTGCGCCGGCCGCCAAAGAGCCGTAAGGAAAAGGAGACCTGGGTCGAGGCACCCGCTTCGAGCCGGGCCGTCGGCGACGCGGTCGCCGCCGCCCTCAAAACACTCGCCGGAGTGGCTGCTGATGCGCCGGCGGGTCAAGGGCCGTTCGCCTTGACCGTCGACGGCAAGCCGCGAAACGCCCGGCTGGCCGCCCAACGGCCCGCCCCGGGGGAGCAACGGGTCACGATCACCCTCGAGGCTCCGGCGGTTACCTTTCGCAAGCTCGCCGACCTCGGCATGGATGAGCCGCTGGCTGAGCGACTCGGAAAGCTCGTGGCTGCCGAGCGGGGACTCATCCTGCTCGCCTCGCCGGCGGGGGCCGGGCTCACGACCACGTTCGACCTCGTCGTCGAATCCGCCGACCGGCTGCTCCGCGACTTCGTTTCGATCGAGGATGCCGCCCAGCCGCCCCGCGAGATCCAGAATGTCAAGCCGGTGCGGTTCGATGCCCGCACGGGGGTCACCCCGCGGGCAGCCCTGGCCGACTCACTACGGGAATATCCCAAGGCGATCGTCACCCGCGATGCCCGTGACAAAGATCTCGTGGCTGAGCTTGTGCGGCTCGCCGGCGAAGGCCAGTTTGTGATCATGAGCCTCAAGGCTGCTGACGCGACCGAGGCTGTGGCCCGGATTCTGAGCTGTGGCGTTGCGGCTCGCCTCCTCGGCGGCACCCTGCTTGGATCGCTGTCGCAGCGGCTCGTGCGCAGGCTGTGCCCGAAGTGCCGCGAGCAGGTGCCGCCGCCGCCTCAATTGCTCTCCCGGCTAAAGCTCACCGCCGAGCAGGTTCCCCACATCCACAAGGCCTCCGAGGACGGCTGCCGGCTCTGCTGCGGCTCGGGCTATTTTGGCCGCACGGCGGTGTTTGAGTTGGCGAGCGGCGTCACAATTCGCAAGGCGATCGCGGCCGGTGGCTCTCCGGAAGTGCTGCGCAAGGCCGCGGTCGCCGAGGGCATGCAACCGCTCCAGGATGCCGCCCTGCGTCTCGTGGCAAGCGGCGTGACCTCGCTCGAAGAGGTGCAGCGGGCGCTCGCCGCCAAGGCGGCCTCGCCACCGCCCCCCGCCCCGCCAGCTCCCGCCCCAGCGGCCAAGACCCCGCGGCAGGCGCCCCCCGCGGCTTTGCCGCCGGCCCGGAGGAAGACGCAGTGATCGTTTCGCTTGTGCTGCTGGGCATCTTTATCGCGGTCACCTTCGCCCTGTGGCGCGAGGGGCCCTGGAGCGGCCTGATCATGCTCTTGAACGTGCTCTTGGCCGCCAGCCTCGCGACGGCCTGGTACGAACGGCTCGTCGCCTGGGTCGAGCCGCAATCGCAATTCATCAGCAGCTACACCTACCTGCTCGACTTCGTGGCCCTGCAGGGACTGTTCTGCCTGCTGCTACTCGCCTTCCGCGAGGTGACCGACCGGCTATCGAAGACCCGCGTCCGCTTCCGCAAGCCGGTAGAACTCGTCGCCGGCCCGCTCGTGGGCGGGATGACCGCCTGGGTGATGGTGGCCTTCACCGCGGCCTCTCTCCACACAGCGCCCGTGCCGCGGGACGTTGTGCAGCCCTCCCCAGACACCCGGATGATGTTCGGTTTTGCTCCCGACCAGCAGTGGCTCTGGTGGATGCGGGGCTCGTCGCTGAACGGGCCGTTTCGTAATCCCGCTCAGGCCTTCGATCCCGAGGGCACCTTCATCACCAGATATGCCACCCGGCGACATTTGCTCGAGGCCCAGCCGGCCCTGCGGGTGAATCAGCAGGCTCCGGCCGGTGAGTGAAAAGGCGGGGATGATCGCCATGGCAGAGAGGCCCGACGAGCCCACCGAATACCGCCCTGTCAGCCCGCTGGCGGTCGCTGCCCTCGTGGCCGGCTTGGGCTCGGTGCTCGTGCTGTTCACGCCGTTGGCGGCGATGCTGCCGCTCGTGGCGATCGCCCTGGCCGTGGTCGCGCTGGCGGACATCGGCCGCAGCGAAGGCCGGAAGGTGGGCCGCTGGGCGGCGCTCGTAGGCCTTGCCCTGGCGGTCGGATTCGTCTGCCAGGCGGTCGCGACGGCCTGGGCTGATCACGTGATCGCCAGGGGGCGGGCCGTGGCGACGGCTACCACCTGGCTCGATGCGGTCCGCACCGGCCAGCTCGCCGACGCACTGGCCGTATCGAGTCCGCTGATCCTTCCGGCAGCACGCGGCGATCATGATGGCGGTGAACAGGGTCCGGAATCACGCCTGGCCGCCTTCGGTACACTGCCGACCGTGCGGGCCGTCGCTGCCTGCGAAGGCGTCACCCCGGCCGTTGTCGGCAGTGAACGGGCAGCCGCTGCCTGGCTGATTCAGGTCTCACTGGCGGGGTGCCCTGAGGCCGATGAGCTCCGGCTCGTTGTCGAGCCGCAGCTGACCGGGAGTCCTCGGGGGCCGGTGGAACGCTGGCTCGTCATCGACGTGACTGTTGAAGCCAGGTGACGGCCGCAACTCTTCCCAGACCCGAGGGCCGCCGGAGACATCTGGTGCCCGGAGCGTTCTCCGACCGAAACCAGATTGCAAAACCAGATAGGGACAGCCACGATTGTTCACCCACCGTCGGGAAACGGGCGGACATCGTCGATCGAACGGGCACTGGCCGCGAGCATCACGAGCCGGTCAAAGCCGAGGGCCACGCCCACCCCGGCTGGCATCCCCGGGCCGTGGGCCGCCAGGAGCCGCTCAGGCCGTGGCAGCGCCGGCCGGCCGTCGGACCGGCGGACATTATTGGCCGCGTCAATCCGGGCGGCCAGCACCTCGCGGCTCGGCTCCTCCTCCCAGCCGTTGGCAAGTTCCACGCCCTGCACAAAGAGCTCGAACCGCCGGGCCGTTGCGGGCCGAGCCGGATCGACCCGAGCGAAGGCCGCCTGTGACACGGGCCAGGCCTCGAGCATCACAGGAACCAGGTGGCCCAAGTCTGGCTGCACCACCTCCGCGAGCACCAGCTCAAAGCAGCGATCGCAGATCTCGGCGGCAGGGCGATCGGGGAGTCCTTCGGGGAGCGTGATGCCCATCCGCCGTGCTGCGGCGAGCCACTCCTCCGCGGTTGCCACCAGCGGATCGAGGCCGGCGTGGACCGTGAAGGCAGCGGTGCAGTCGAGCCGCTCGAGGCCCTCGGTGCCGAGCACCGCCTGGCAGAGCCCGGCGAGCAGTTCGGCGGTGTCGTCGAGCACCGTGCCCGGGGCATACCACTCGAGGAGCACGAACTCGAGATCGTGCTGCGGCCCTCGCTCGCCGTCACGAAACGCATGGGCGAACTGGTAGATCGGCCCTGAGCCGCCGGCCAGGAGCCGCTTCATAAGGGCTTCGGGGCTCGCCTGGAGCCAGCGGTCTGTCCTCCCCCCAGCCACCGACACGGCGAGCGGATCGATGTGGGCCTCCGGGAGCACCTCGGCGGCGAGGACCGGGGTGTCGACCTCGAGGAAGCCCCGGGTGTCGAACAGGTCGCGAAGCGTCCGCCGCACACTGGCCCGCAGTTCGAGCACGGACCGCGGCTTCATGCGAACACGCTCAGGTGGCCTTGCTCTGCCTACCGGTGAGTTTCTCATCCACCTCGCGGTAGACGAGCACCGGGCAGGGGGCCCGCCGCACGATCGCCTCGGCCACGCTGCCCATCAACAGCCGCGTCAGCCCGGTCCGTCCGTGCGTGCCCATCACGATCAATTCAGCCCCCTCCTCGCCGGCAAGCCGCACGACTTCCCCGGCGGGATCCCCCATCACGAGCCGGTGCTCGAACGAAACCGCAGGGTCGGTCGGTCGCACGTCCTCGAGCATCGTGCGAATCCGCTCGGAGTTGGGCTCGGGCAGGCCGTAATAGAGCTCGCCACCGCCATAGGCCAGCGGCGGCTCTTCGACGTGGATGATCAGCAGCCGGGCGCCGGACGACTTGGCGAGCGTCTCGGCATGCCGTAGCGACGCATCGCTGGCGGTAGAAAAGTCGGTGGGAAACAGGATCGTCTTCACCGCCATGATCACACCTCCGAAAAAGGGGCCGGCCAACTCGATGATGGAGTATACGCCGGAGGTCAACCGGTCTGCCGAATGGCAGACTCTCTGCCTAGTCCGCTACGGGGCGGGGGCAGGAAACCTCCGGTGGAATGCCGCGGGCATAGCCGGCCTCTGCTACCGCAGCCGCATGCCCGGCAGAGCGCCGCTGTCGGGAGAGAGGAGAAAGACACCCTCGGCTCCGGCGCCACTGGCGGCCACCACCATGCCCTCGCTCATCCCAAACTTCATCTTCCGCGGCGCGAGGTTCGCCGCCACCACCACCAGCCGCCCCACGAGCGCTGCCGGCTCGTGAAAGCCCTTGATGCCGGCGAACACCGTGCGGGTGACGTCGCCCCCGAGGCTGACCGTGAGCTTGAGGAGTTTGCGGGCCTCGGGCACCTCCTCGGCGGCCACGATCCGGGCGATCCGGAGGTCGACCTTTGTGAAGTCGTCGATCGTGCACTCCGGGGCGAATGGTTCGGCCGCGAGCGGGGCTGCGGAATCGGTCGTGGGTGCGTGGTCGGTCGTCATCGTCGGTCCTCCGGAAGGGTTCGCTGGGAGACTTGTCTCGTCGGCCCGCGCAGCTGCCAGGACCGCCTCGACGCGGGCGGGATCCACCCGCGTGACGAGCGGCTGAAACGCCGCCACGGGCAGGCCGACGAGTGGCCGGGTCGCCTCGTGCCAGGACCGGATCGGACCGCCGACCAGATCGCCCGCCTGCTCCGCCAACCGGGGCAGCACCGGCGCCAGGTAGACCGCCAATTGCCGAAACAGGTTGAGGGCCACGCTCGCTACGTCCCGCAATCGGCCGGCCGCCTCGGGGCCCGCCTTGGCGAGCTTCCAGGGCTGCTCGGTGTCGACGTAGGCGTTTGCCCGGTCGGCCGCCTGCATGACCAGCCGCATCGCCCGGGCGAAGTCGCCGGCCTCGTAGGCTTCAGCGATCGCGTCGCTTTCGCCTGCCGCCACGGCAAACAGGCCACCGTCGTCGGGGTAGGTTTCCGCCAGGCCGGTCGCCTCGAGCCACCGTGCGGTGCGGCTGGCGAGGTTGGCCACCTTGCCCACGAGGTCGGAGTTGACCTTCGCCGTGAACTCCTCGAGGTTTAAATCGATGTCGTCGATGCCACCGGAGAGTTTCGCCGCGTAGTAATACCGCAGCATCCCGGGATCGAGCTGGTCGAGGTAGGTCCGGGCGAGAATGAACGTGCCCCGGCTCTTCGACATCTTCTGGCCGTTGACCGTGAGGAAGCCGTGCACACGGACCTTCGCCGGCAGGGCCTTGCCGGCCGCCTCGAGCATCGCCGGCCAGAAGAGCGTGTGGAAGTAGACGATGTCCTTGCCGATGAAGTGCTGGATCTCGGCCCGGGGCCGTCCAGCCGCATCCCGCCCCCACCAGTCGTCGAGCTGTCCGCCATGGGCAGCACACCACTCGTCGGTGGCCGCGACGTAGCCGACAGGGGCGTCAAACCAGACGTACCAGAAGTGGCCCGGGGCGTCGGGGATCTCGAAGCCGAAGTAGGGAGCGGGCCGAGAGACATCCCAGTCTCGCAGGGGCTCGCCAAGGAAGTGGCCGGCGAGATAGTTGGTGATCCGCGGATCGAGGGCCCCGCTCCGCGTCCACTCTGCCAGGAAGCCATGGAGGGCCTCGATCGTCACGAACAGGTGTTCGGCCGACCGCACCTCCGGCACCGCCCCGGAGAGCGTGCTGACCGGATCGACGAGTTCGGCCGGCGCGTAGGTGGCGCCGCATTGCTCGCAGGAGTCGCCGTATTGGGCGGCCGCGCTGCACTTCGGGCAGGTTCCCTTGACGAACCGGTCGGCCAGGAACACCCCCGCCTCCGGATCGTAAAGCTGGCTCACCGAACGGGAGACGATCAGGTTTTTCTCTCGCAGCGCCCGCCAGAACTCGCCGCACAGCCGGCGGTTGGCAGGGCTGTCGGTGGAGCCGTAGTGGTCGAAGGCGATCTGGAAGCCGGTGAAGTCGGCCAGGTGGGCCTCTCGCATCGCAGCGACGAGCGCCTGCTCGGTCCGCCTCTCGGCCCGGGCCCGGATCATGATCGCAGTGCCGTGGGTATCGTCGGCGCAGAGATAGATCGCGTCGTGGCCACGGAGCTTCTGGAAGCGAACGAAGATGTCGGTCTGGATGTACTCAACCAGGTGCCCGAGATGGATGTGGCCGTTGGCGTAGGGGAGCGCCGAGGTGACGAGGATGCGACGCTTGGGTGAGACGGACATGTGGAACCGGGAGGGCTGACGACGCGGAGCGAGGGAAGACCGACCGGGCGGATTGTAGAAACGGTGACCCCGCGGGGAAACAGCGGTCGCCGCGGGCGATTGGGCAAAGAGGGCTTGGGCCGCGGTGTTGCAAAGTGGCCTTGTGGCAGCCGGAGGCGACCCGGCACTATCCCGCCCCCTGCCACGGGACGACATCTGTCCCTGGCAGGTCCGCCCCGGCAACCGGTCGCCCCGGAGACACGGATGATCAAGTTTCCTCATCTCAACCGCATCATGGCCGGCATCGCCGCCGGCTGTTTTGCGGTAACCGCGGTCGCCGCCGCCGGTCCCGCTCCGGCTGCGACCACGGGCAACGTCGTGCTCCTCAACTTCTCGGCGTCGTGGTGCGGGCCCTGCCGCCAGATGGCGCCCCTAGTGGCCGACATCGCCGCTGCTGGCTGGGCCGTGCGGCATGTCGATGTCGATCGTGAACCGGACCTCGTGCGACGGTTCGCCGTGACCGGCGTGCCCTGCTACGTGCTCGTCGTCAAGGGTCACGAGGTCGGCCGGATCAACGGCGCGACCACCCAGGATGAACTCTCGGACTTGCTCGCCAAGAGCGGCGAACCGCTTGGTGGCCAGGCTCCTCGTGTGGCCGAGCCGCTACCGGCCGTGGCCGGAGTGCCCCTGCCACTCGCGGCGAGCGACCAGCCCTTGGCCACCGAACCGGTGTCGGCGCAGCGGCGGCCCGGCGCAGCGACCTTGGAAACCGCAGCGGCTCAGCCGCGGCCGGTCGCTCCGAACGTTGTTGGCGAAGCCGTTTCCCTGGCGGCCCCGTCGTCACCGCCTGCCAACGGCTCGCTCGAACGAAAACTGCTGGCCGCCACGGCCCGGCTGCGGGTGGAAGACTCTGGCAGCGTTTCCCGCGGCACCGGCACGGTGATCGACTGCCGTGAGGGCGAGGCGCTGATCCTCACCTGCGGTCACATCTTCCGTGATTCAGCCGGCAAGGGGCGGGTTGAGGTCGACCTGTTCGCCGCCGGCGGTCCGCGCGGGGTCGCTGGGCAGGTCGTCTCCTGGGACCTCAAGCGTGATCTGGCGCTTGTCAGCATCTTCACCGACGCGCCGCTGGAGGCCGTCCGGGTGGGATCACCGGAACTCATCGTGAAGCCGGGCGATCCGGTCCTCACCATCGGCTGCGACGGCGGGTCCGACCCCACGCCTCTCCAGAGCCGGATCACCGCCGTCGACAAGTATCTCGGACCGGCAAACCTGCAGGTGGCCGGCCAGCCGGTCCAGGGCCGCAGCGGCGGCGGGCTGTTCGCCGCCGACGGCACGCTCATCGGCGTCTGCAACGCCGCCGACCCGGCCGACAACGAGGGGCTCTTCGCGGCCCTGCCGGCGATCCACGAACAGCTCGAGGAGGCGGGGCTGGCCTTCGTCTATCGCAACGTCTACCCCCGCGGTGGCCTTGACTCGCTCGCCTCGGTCGGCGGCTCGGCACACGTGCCGGCGATGCCGGCGGAGATGCCCACGGTGTCGTTCGACCGCCGCGACCGCGGCGATGCCGTGCCGACAACCGCCCACGGCACCGCCTCCGAATTGGCGGCCTCCGAGCCACCTCCGTCGCGGGTGGCCAGCCCTGACTCGAGGGGCCCGGCCTCATTGAGCGCGGGGGAGCAGGCTCTCCTCGACCACGTGCGGCAGCACGAGGGCAAGGCCGAGGTGATCTGCATCGTGCGGCCGCATGGCGGCGTCGGCAAAGCGAGTGAAGTGTTCGTGCTCGATGCGGCCGGGGGCGACTTCGTGGAGCATCTTGCCCGCGTTCATCATGGGGCGGCCGCTGCCGTGACGCTGCCGCCGGATCGCGGCCCATCCGATCTCGCCCGGCTGCCCGAGGGCGGGCCGCTCCGCTAATCACGCCGAAGCGAGGCAGTGATAGCGACTTCCGTAGTCCGGTCACGCCGTGACCGGATCACGCATGACGGTGCCACCCCAACTCTGACCCGGTTCCGGCGGAACCGGGCTACGGACGGAACCGGGCTACGGACGGAACCGGGCTACGGACGGAACCGGGCTACGGGCCGAAGCCCGGCCGTAGGTCGACGGTTTTCAGTCGCCGACCTCGACCGTGACCGGCACGGCGTTGACTGATTCAGCCGCCGAGCGTCCGCCACGGCCGGTGGCGTG
>JBBEEF010000147.1:0-1911 GCA_040880915.1 Pirellulales bacterium | reverse complement strand
CCGGCACGGCGTTGACTGATTCAGCCGCCGAGCGTCCGCCACGGCCGGTGGCGTGGATCGTCACCCGTCCCCGCCCCAGCATCACGGCCGGCACCTCGAGCGTGCCAGAGCCGCCGGTGATGCGTCCGAGCACACGACCGGTGGAGAACACGAGCGCTCCGTCGATCGCTTCCCCCTCGAGCGAGATCGTGACCTTTCCCGCAAGGGGCATCCGCTGCGGAGCCACGGCGAGCGTGAGCGTGCGGCCATGGTTGGCGAACGAGACCGGAACCACAAGCCGCCCCTGCGTCTCCACCGTAGTCGCGGCGATCGCAACCACCCGCAGCTCGTGGTACCCGTCGGCGAGGGACGTTGTGTCAAGCGAGAGCCTGCCTCCCGATCCGCAGGAATCAACCCGCACCCCGTCGAGGAACAGTTCGAAGCGGTCAGCAGCGCCCCCGTCGGAGACCACGGCCGTGGGGACGATCTCGACCGTGCCGGCCAGCGCCGCCCCCGGCTCGAGCGGTCCGCCGTCCGCGAGCGTTGCTGTTACCTGCGGAATCAGAGCCCAGGGCTGGCAGAGTGGGTCGCCTACCACGAGCAGTTGGTACGGGGAGTTCACGGATTGATAGAAGGCCTCGATGAGGCTGGCCCCACGGCAGTAATGCACCTGGATGCCAGGATGCGGAAACTTGGCCTGGATCGAATACGGCTCGATCACCGTGCCGCTCGACCCGGCCGCCCCGGCCCGGAGAAACTCCGAGAGCGGAGTCTGGCCGGCCGAGGGGGTGAAGATCGCTCCAAAGCTTGTGAGATTCTCGCAGATGGCACCCGGCAGGATCGTGCTGCCCGAGGCGGCCCAATCGAAGGAGGGCGTGCCGGTCATGAGGCCGGCCACATCATGCCTGCCCTTCGGCAGGGTTCCCGAGGCGATCTCCGCTTTCACGCCGAGCTTCTCGAGCACCTTTACCGTCGCGGGAAAGGCCGCCGACCGGGTGGTCGTGCGGATGTCTTGATTAGTCATCAGGTAGATCGTGCCGGCCGGCCGGGTACCGTCGGCAGCCGCCGCCCGTTCGAGGCCGGCCGCGACCTCGCGGACGGTGTTGCCCCGGCCGGCCGTCACGCCCAGCATCGCCGAGAGCAGGTAGCGGTTGCCACCCGCCTCGAGCATCCGGCCGTCGTTGCCCCAGCCATACCAGCCCCGGAAACCCTCCGTGGAGACGGGCATGCCATCTCCGCCGAGTGGCCGGTAGTAGCGGTTGCTCTCCGGATCGAGCCAGGCCGGCACCCCGCTCTGGACGGCAGCGAAGAGCATCGTCATGCCCGTGAGCGAACCGGAGGGGAACGTGTCTTTCTGCGCGAGTTCCGGAGACAGGGCCTCGCGGTAGTCGATCCGCCAGGGGAAATCACTGGAATAGACAATCATGTCGATCTGCGTCGACAGCCGCCGGGCATCGATGCCGCGGAGGATGGGCGTGATGATCTCGTCACGGAAGCGGCCGATCGTGGTCGCCTCCTTGTCGCCCGCCCACGGCAGCATGAAGACGTTGATCGGCGGCAGACCGCGACTGGCGATGAAGGCGTTGGCCACGGCGATGCTGTCGCCGCTCGTGGGATTGACCACGAGGAAGAGGTTTTCCGGACCGCCACCGCCACGGGCCGGCTCCACCGCCAGGCCGGACGCCAGCAATGTTGCCGCCAGGCAGCAGAGGCCTGGCAATCGTCGGAGAGCGGAGAGGCGAACCATAAGGGTATGCCGAGACGGTGACCGGGAACGCAGAAGCCGCGTCGCCCTGAAAGATTCGGAGAGTGTACCCACCTGCGGGCAGACGCCAGCGGTGGCAATCCTGTTCGGCAGGATTGATGCCGCAAACGTGGGGCAGGCTTTGAGCCTGCCGAAAGCGGCCTGAACGGTATGGAGAGCGGTGTGGC
>JBBEEF010000146.1:2445-18687 GCA_040880915.1 Pirellulales bacterium | reverse complement strand
TGCACCTGCTATTCTCTGGCTCCTCAGAATTCTAGCCCGGCCCTACCCCGGAGAACCGCCCGTCCGATGATCCGCATCCATCCCTTCGCCGCCCTCCGCCCACGTCCTGAGTTTGCTGCCGAGGTTGCGAGCGACCCCTACGACGTGATCTCCACCGAGGAAGCTCGGGAGCGGGCCGCCGGCAAGCCGCGGTCATTTCTCCACGTCGTCCGCTCCGAGATCGACCTGCCTGCCGACACCGACTGCCACGCCGCCGAGGTGTATGAGCAGGCCAACCGAAACCTCCAGCAGATGATTGCCGCCGGCTCACTCGTTCGCGATGCCGGCCCGGGCCTCTATCTTTACCGCCAGGTCCGCGAGGGCCGGGCCCAGACGGGGATCGTGTGCTGCGTCGAGACCGCCCAGTACGATTCAAACGAGATCCGCAAGCACGAGAAGACGCGGCCCGACAAGGAAGACGACCGCACCCGGCACCTCCTGGCCACCGCCTGCCATGCCGAGCCCGTGTTTCTCTGCTTCCGCGATCGCGCCGGGCTCGTCCCCGGCTCCGGCTCTGGCACGCTCGCCGCCCGGATCGCCGCCGACACGGCCGGCGAGCCACTGTTTGACTTCGTGGCCCCCGACGGCGTCCGGCATGTCGGCTGGCAGGCGGCCGACGCTGCGGCCTATGTCGACGCGTTTTGCCACCTCGACCTCCTCTACATCGCCGACGGCCACCACCGCTCGGCCGGCGGCTCCCGGGCCGCCGCCGCCTCGGCGGCACACAATCCGCGGCCCACGGGGAGCGAGGAATACGACCGGTTTCTGGCAGTCGTGTTCCCGCACGATCAGCTGCGAATCCTGCCTTACAACCGGGTTGTCAAGGATCTGCACGGCCTCACGGCGGAGCAGTTTCTGGAGCGGCTGCGGGGCGTCGGCGGGGTAGAGCCAGCCGCGGCCGGCACGCCGGCAGTCCGCGGTGAAGCGCTCGTGTTTGTGAACGGCTCCTGGTGGTCGCTCAGGTTTCCGCTGGCGACTATCGACCGGGCCGACCCGATCGCCAGCCTCGACGTCTCGCTCCTCCAGGACCGTGTGCTCGCGCCAGTCCTCGGCATCGGCGACCCGCGGACCGACACCCGGATCGAATTTGTGGGGGGCATCCGCGGCACGGCCGAACTCGAGCGGCGGGCCGGCTCTCGCGGCGTCGCCTTCTCGATGCACCCCACGAGCCCCGACGAACTCCTCGCGGTGGCGGATGCCGGCGAGATCATGCCCCCAAAGAGCACGTGGTTTGAGCCCAAGCTCCGTAGCGGTCTGTTTGTCCACGAGTTCGAGCGCATCCCCGGCGTTGCAGAAACCTAGCCCCACGTTGGGCCGCGAAGGGTTGCCCGTGCCAATCGAGCGTCCGGCGAGATGGCACGTCTCTCGCTCCCCATAAAAGCCCCGGGCGCGAGCCCGGGGACTTCGGGAACAAACGCCACCCCGCGATCCATGCCACCCCGCCCCGGATAGACAACACCGCTTGAGCGTGGCTCTGGCCAATCGGTCCGCCACGTCACAGTCCCCCGGCTCGGCCCGGGGGCTTCTATTGGGACACATCCCGTGGCCAGATGGTCTGCCCTTCCTTGACCGTCTCCACGACCCGGATCTCCTTGATGGCTGCCGGCTCGACTGTGAGCGGGTTGCCCGAGAGGATCGCGAGATCGGCGAGCTTCCCCGGTTCGATCGAGCCCTTGCGGTCCTGCTCGCCATACTGCCTCGCCCCGTCGATCGTGACCGCCTCGAGGGCCTCGAGCGGCGTCACCCGCTCCCCTGCGCCGAGCACCCGGCCTGATCGTGACACACGGTTGACCGCCGTGTGGATTGTGAAAATCTGATCGAGCGGGGCGACGTTGAAGTCGGTGTGGTTGCTCGGCCGCAGGCCGATGCCGCGGGCTGTCTTCAGGGGGCTGATGAAGTCAGCCTGGGCCACCCCCCGATTGGCCACGTGGACGTCGCCGAAATAGAAGCAGTGGATCGTGAAGAAGGAGGGGGTGATGTTCCAGGCCCGGTACTTCTCCAGCTGGTCGCGGCGGATGAACTGGGAGTGCACGCCGACCGTGCCTCGGGGCCGGGCGGGGTCGTCTCCCGCGGCCGCCCGGTGGGCCTCCAGAAACGAGTCGATCGCGGCGTCGCCGTTGACGTGCACGAAGAGCGGTGCCCCGCCGTCGTACACCCTTTTCACCATGGCGGCGAGCTCGGGCTCCGGAAAGCTCGGCTCACCCCGCCAGTTTTTTTCCCCCGTCGGGCCTCCGGTGAGGTAGGGCGTGGTGAACCAGGAGGTCTTCCCCTGCGGCGAGCCGTCCATCACGATCTTCACGCCGCCCACCCGCAACCGTCCCGAATAGTCCTGTTCGGCCACCACCGGCTTGCCGGCGAAGATCGCATCGATTTCGGTGATGAAGGGCAGCGCGATCACATCGATCTCGAGCAGCCCGCGGGCGGCCGCAACGCGGAGCAGGTCAAGTTGCTGCTTCATCGTGGCCCCCTCCTGGGCCGTCGTGATGCCCTGGCTCGCGTACAGCTCCTGGCCGGTGCGGATCAGCTCGAGCTGTTCGTCGGCGTCGGGTCCTGGCAGCCGCGAGAATATCGGCAGGAAGGCGGTTTCGAAGAGCAGCCCCGACGGCTCCTGCGAGCCGGGCTCCCGGCCGATCACGCCCCCCGGAGGCGTCGGCGTGGCCGCTGTGATGCCGAACTTCGCGAGCGCCTTCGAGTTGAGCATCGCCCCGTGGCTCGAGACATGAACGATCATCACGGGGTTGTCGGGGAAGGCAGCGTCGAGTTCCTGCTTCGTGGGGGGCCGCTTTTCGGCCAGCAGATCAGGGTCGTAGCCAAAGCCCAGCACGAACCCGCCGGAAGGAATCTTTTTTCGGGCCTGGAGTTCTTTGAGCTGCCCGATCACGTCGGCCACGTTCCCGCACGGCCCCGCCGGCGGCGAGGCGCACAGCGCGCTTGTCTGCACCGTGACGACGGCGTAGAAATGGCTGTGGCCGTCGACAAAGCCGGGCACGAGCGTGCGGCCGGCCAGTTCGGTGACCGTGGTCTCAGGCCCGGCGAGTTTCATGACCTCGGCCTCGGTCCCGACGGCCACGATCTTTCCGCCGCCGACGGCGACCGCCTCGGCCGTGGGCAGGGCGGGGTTCACAGTCACGATCGGGCCGCCACGAAAAATTCGCTCGGCCGGGGCGGCGGCGGAGTGCGTCGCGGCAAGCACACCGGCAACGGCAAGGAAGATCGAAAAAGATCGCTGCATGTGTGCGTTCCCTGGGGGCGAGTGGGCCAATCACGATACCATCCAATGCCCCGTCCTCCACCCTGGGGCCGGATGTGTCGTCTGCCACAAACACAGCCCACCCCGCTCAGCGGGTCGCTGGTGGGCACGACGGCGATCGCCAATCAGCGTCGTACCGCGGAAAATACTCCCACCCCCGAGGCATGGAAACGGGGGGCGTCACTGCGCTCGCTTGCAAGGCCGTCGAGATAACACGGGCAACCCCTCCCCCAGCGCTCTTTCCCGCATAAAAGCCCCAGGGCGCGAGCCCGGGGACTGCGGGAATGACAGCCACCCCGCTTGCCACCCCGCTTGCCACCCCGCTTGCCACCCCGCTTGCCACCCCGCCCAGAGTCAGCGCCGCGGTTCGGCCTGGCGTCGCCGAGCGGTGCGCCACGTCACAGTCCCCCAGCTCGCGCTGGGGGCTTTTATGCCGCGCACGCCGTGCCTAACAGGATCGCAATCCTGGCTTCGCTCGCCCAGCAATCACGGGCGCGATTGCCACGGACAACCCCCGGCCCACTCGACGTGGCCCCCGGAAGATCCTGATGGCCCCTTTTCATCGGCAAACGCCATCGGCAAACGCCACACGCTTAAGGCGCCGTCGCGGGGTTCGCCTTCCGCGAGCGGGGCTGGGTCTGCCCGTGATACGGATGCGACTCGAGGTCGTCACCGCGGCCGGCCGCGCGCGGATCGGCCGTGGCGGCAAGCACCTCATCAAGCTGCTTCGCCAGCGAGGCCTTCACGCCGGCGTGGGCCGGATCAGCCGCCACGTTCACGAGCTGTTCTGGATCGGCCGCCAGGTCATAAAGCTCTTCGGCGGGCCGCTTGGCGAAGGCGAGGTCTGAGAACGGTTTTACGGCCGGATCGGCCTGCCGCTCCACGAGATACCGCTTCGTGGGGCTATCGTCGCAGTCGGCGTAGTCCCAGCCCTTGGTCGAGCCGGCGGGCGAGCCGCTCGGCCAGCGGTCGGGCCTGTGATTCCTTATATAGAGGTAGTCATCCGTGCGGATCGCCCGCATCGGGTAGCCGCCGGTGCTCGGAGCCTCCTGGGCGGGCGTGTGCCGCTCGCGGCCGATGAGCACATGATCGCGGGCCGGGTCGATCCGTCCCGAGCCTGCCGCTGCGAGCAGCGGCTCGAGCGACCGCCCCGTCATCGCCGGAGGTCTGGCGAGCCCCGCGGCACCGAGAAACGTGGGGGCAAGGTCGGCGAGCGACACGAAGTCGGACGCCGTCCGGCCGGGCTTCACGACAGCCGGCCAGCGGATCGCCAGCGGCACATGGGTCCCAGAGTCGTAGAGGTGGCATTTGTGCCGCGGGAAGGGCATCCCATGGTCACCAGTGATCACCACGATCGTGTTGGCCGCCTCGCCTGTCTCGTCGAGTAGACGTAGCGCCTCGGCCACGTCGCCGTCAAACCGCTGTACTTCGAAGAGATAATCGGCGAGATCGCCGCGAACAACGTCGCAGTCGGGAAGATCTCCCGGCACGCGAACCTTCGCCGGGTCGATCCCCGCCTTCGCCCCGCTCCCCGCGTCGTAGGGCCGATGCGGGTCGGTCGCGCCGAGCCAGAAACAAAACGGCTTCCCGGCGGGCCGGCGGGCGAGAAACTCCCGAAAGCCATTCTTGACCGGTTCGCCCGCCGGGTGCCGGTCCCGGCCGAGGGCCTGCCAGTCGCCGGGGCCCCAGGCCTTTCGCCAGTGGCCCACGTGGTAGCCCGCGTCTTCGAGCAGGAGCGGGTAGACCGGGTGCTCGGGCGCGAGCGAGCTCCAGAGGTTGGCCCCCGCCCCGAGCCGCCAGTGGAACTGCCCGGTAAGGATTGAGTTCCGCGAGGGCGTACACGACGGGCTCGTCACAAACGCGTTTTCGAACAGCACCCCCTCGCGGGCCACGCGATCAAAAGCGGGCGTCTTCACGACCGGGTCGCCGTAGGCCCCGGCATCCGGCCAGCCCCAGTCGTCGGCGATACAAAACAGGATATTCGGACGGCGATCTGCCGGAGGGCCGGTCTTTCCCGGCTCCCCTGCCCCGGCTCCCGCGGCCGCCAAGAGCAGGATGGCAACCAGACCGAAAGCACCCCGCCCGACGAAAGCACCCCGCCCGATTAGATCCACGCGTCGTTCCATGAGCAGTACTCCCAAATATCGGCAGCCCCCGAGCAGCCCGCCAACGACCACCATACACCAGCGGCAACAAGAACAATTCCCTCCCACCAAACGGTCCCGCAACAGTGCCACGTGTACCGCCGCGTGTGGGCTCAGCGGCCCCGCTGCGTGGGGCTGGCACGGCGGAGGGGGCGTGAAACCATGGCCTAAATTATTTCGGTCCCGGCGGGAACCTTCCCCCGCGGCCCTGCGGCTCACCGCCTGAAGATCGCCGCCGGGTCGATCGTGAACCGGCAACTCTCACAGATCTCGATCGCCACCGGTCGTTCGTCAATCTCCTGCTCCACGCTCCGGCCGGCTGCGTCGCTTACGAACGCCCGCAGCCGCCCACGCTCAGGATCGACCACGAGATACCACGCCACGCCCTGCTCACGGTAGATCTCCCGCTTGCCCGAGAGGTCACGATCGCGGGTGGTTTCCGAAAGCACCTCGACCACCACTGCCGGCGGCCGCTCCACGTGCCGCGTCGGCTCCGAGCCGCAGACGACCAGGGCGTCGGGCCGCAGCACCGTGTCGCGGGCCACGATCCAATCAATCTCTACGAGCACCGTCGCATCGCAGCCAGTAGCGTCCACGGCCGACTGGAGGGCGGCCACCGTCCGGGCCAGCAGTTTTGCATGGGGCCCGAACGGGCTCGGGGCCATCGCCACCGCCACGCCCTCCCACAACTCCCACCGCCCTTCCCAGCGAAGGTAATCCTCGACGGTGTATTCGGTGCGAACCCGCGGCGCCGTCCTCATTCCAACGTCATACCCGCCCGCCCGCGACGCGGCCGCCCAACGCCGCGAGGTGGCCGCCCGTGGGACGAGGCAATCGAATCACCCGGTCGATTCCGGCAACGATTCGGCCCGGCACGGCAATCGGGTGTCGGGCAAGAATAGCGACATGATCCACACCGGTGGCTGGGACCCCAGGCAGGACGTCCGCGGCTAAAACAACGGTGAGACCCTGATCTTCGGCGGCCCCCACGTGGCCTCGTTCTCGATGGCCTTCGCCGACGGCGCCGTCCGCTGGATCCGCTACGAGATCGACCCGGCTGTCTATCGCAGCCTCTCGAACCGCGGTGACTGGGTGGTCATTCCCGGGGACGCATTCCGCTGACCGCCGCCAACCGTTGCCGCGAGGACTCGGCCAAGAGCACTCCGCAGGCCACCGAGACATTGAGGCTCTCGACGGCCCCAGTTCCAGGGATCCGCACACGCGCGGTCGCAACGCGTTCGATCGCCGGCGACACTCCCTTCCCCTCGCTGCCGAGCACGAGCACACACCTTCCGCCGAGCCGCACATCCTCGGGCGACACGCCCTTGTGGCTCGACGCCGCAATGATCGCAAAGCCTGCGGCCGCGAGCCGCCGCAGGGCCGCCGCCGGATCGGCCAGATCGCACACCGGCACGGTCTCAGCCGCTCCCTCGGCCACGCGGACCGCCGCCGGCGAAAGGGGCGGCAGTTCGCCGGCCCGCCCAGCTACTGCGGTCACGCCGAAGTGGGCGGCTGTGCGGAGGATCGAACCGAGGTTGTGGGGGTTCTCGACGCCGTCGAGGTAGAGAATCGGACTCGCGGCTCGTCCCGCTGCGACTTCCGTGAGCAGATTCTCAAGCCCCCACCGTCGGATCGCCTTGGCGAGGATCGCGACCCCCTCGTGGTGCGTGGCCCCGGAGATTCGGCGGAGGTTTTCCTCTTCAACGACCTGGAAGCCCCGCCGGTGCTCGGCACACCACGCCAGCAGCCGCGCGAAGTGCCGCTTCCGCCCCGCCGTGAGGTACACACGAACAATCTCCTCGGGCCGTCGGGCAAAGAGTGCCTCGCAGGCCCGCAGGCCGTGGTAGGTCTCTTCGGAGGCAGCCTTGTGCCGCTGCCGGGCCGGCTCAGCCTTCGGACGATCCGCCGCCTGCGGTGGTTCCTTCTTTGGCATAGCGGCCATACTACCGTGGGCTAGGGGTTTGGCCCGATTGCCATCGACATAAACGGCTCGAGGAAGCCCGCGTGTGATGGCAATTCCAGGAGCTCATCAGGGATTTTCCTGGGACAGGTCGAGTGGGTCGGGGTTGCCCGTGCCCTCTCGCCGAATGTTTCCTTCAGGCATTCTCCCCCGCGATCGCTTGCCAAGCCGACTCAAGATCGCCCCACCCACCCCATAAAAGCCCCGGGCGCGAGCCCGGGGACTGCGGGAACAAAGGCCACCCCGCGTGCCATGCCACCCATGATTCCCCACCCATGATTCCCCGGATAGGCCACCCCGCTTGAGCGCGGCTCGTGCCAATCGGTCCGCCACGTCACAGTCCCCCAGCTCGCGCTGGGGGCTTGTATGCCGCACAGGATTGCGATCCTTTATCTACGCTTTTCCAGGCCGGCTCGAGATGGCACCGGCAACCCCTGCCCCTCCCCGCATAAAATCCCCATGGCCGCTCCGGCAGACCATGAGTCTGCCCCGCGCGTGGAAATTCACCCGCCCCGCTTTCGCGTAAGCATGAACTCGTTGCCATCGGTGTCGACACACATCGCCAGATGGGGCGGCTCACCGTTCTCGGGCTCGGGCTCCCGGCTCAGCTGGCCGCCCGCCGCCACCACCTCCCTGGCCGCCACGACGACGTCGGCCACTTGGAAGCTCAGCCCCGTCCAGGTTCGCTTCCCCTCGCCGCCCGAATGGATCCCGATCACAGCGTCGAGAATGCCTACCTCGGTGATGGCCGGGTTTTCGCGGATGATCCGCCCACCGAACAGGCCGCAGTAAAACCGGGCCGCCCGCTCCATGTCGGCGGCCCAGATGACATACTTCACACGTTCCACCTTCATGATTACTGGCCTCGCCGCACGGGTTTGGAGAAAATGGTCACAGGATTACACCCCGCGACCAGCCGCTCAGATCTGTCGCTAATAAAACACGGGGCGGGCCGTGCGTCTGTCCCAACCTGCCTGAGTATAAGCCGAGACCGCCTATGATAGCCCCGCTCCTCCCGCAATCCCGCCGCCGCTTTCTGGCGGGTGCCGCGGCGGTCCCTTCGGCCGACCGCGAGCAACAGGTAGCGGTCGTGTTCCGGCCCCGTCGCAATCTCCCATGAAATTCGCCCCTCGCCACCCTCTGGTACAGCACGGCGGCATCATTTTTTTCGGGCAGATCCTGCTCGTGCTCCTCGTGCCGCTGGTCGATCAGGGCGAGGTTCACACGCCCGTCGAGATGTTTGCCGGGGCGATCGCAGTCTCGGCGATGACGGTCTTGCTTCTCGGTCACCGCGGGCCGGCGCTGGGGCTGGCGGCGATCAGCGGCGTGGCCATGGTGGCGCTGCTTGTGTGGGGCGACACCATGGAGATCCGCCTCCCGGGCACGCTCCTCCTGGTTGTGGCCTACATCTGGGGCTCGTCGCTCTGCGTGCGACACGCTTTCTCCACCGAAATTGTGGCAGCCCAGCGGATCCTCTGCGGTGCGGCTGGCTACATCATGCTCGGATTCGTATTCGCCGCGCTCCACACACTCCTGGGGTTGACTTCGCCGGGCGCCTACGTGCTGCCGGCCGATCTCGAAGGCGGCCGCCCGCCCCGCTGGATCGACTTCGTCTGGCTAAGCTTCTCGACGCTCACGACCGCCGGCTACGGCGAACTGGTTTCCGTGGGCCGCTGGGCCAGCGCCCTGTGCACGCTCGAGGCCCTGTGCGGGATCCTCTTTCCCGCCACGCTGATTGCCCGGATCGCGTCGCTGCCAAGCGGCCCCCACGCTACAGTCCCACCTTCTTCCACGCCGCCCTGACGGCCTTGCGGGTCGCGGCCTCGAAGCGGTCGCCGGCCACCTGGGCTGTGATTCTCGCCAGATCCTCGAACCGGCTCGTCCGCGAGAGCTGCAGCATCGCTTCGTACCAGATCGCCCCGGCCGTCTCCCAGGCGTTGCCGCCGAGGCTTCTGGCCGTGAGCACAAACGCCCGGTTGGGGATGCCTGAGTTAATATGCACGCCGCCGGAGTCGGCCGGGCCGGTGTAGAGCTTCTTCATGTGGTCGGGCTGCGGATCACTGCCGAGCACGGGGTCGTCGCGATATGCCGTGCCAGGATGCTCCATGTCGCGGATGCCGCGACGGGTGTCGGCGGGCACGAGCACCTCCCAGCCGACGAGCCACGAAGCCTCCTCCGCGGGTTCCTTCCGCCGCCACTGCCGCACAAGCACGCCGAATACATCGGCGAAGTGCTCGTTAAGCGCCCCAGACTCTCCCCGGTAGGCGAGGTTGCTCGTGAAGGCCTGCACGCCGTGGGTGAGTTCGTGGGCCACCACATCGAGCGACCGCGTGAAGCCGCGAAACACTTTCCCGTCGCCGTCGCCGTAGGCCATCTGCGAGCCGTCCCAGAAGGCGTTGTTCATCGGCTGAAACCGGTCGCGGCCGTCGGCCTCCCCCACGTGCACGCTCGAAATCAGCGCCATCCCGGCGTCGTCGAGTGAGTTGCGGCCAAAGACCGTGTGGAAGAAGTCGAAGGTGTCACCGGAAAAGTCATAGGCTTCGTTGACGGCTGTGTCGGCCGCCTTTGGCTCCCCCTCCTCCCGGGCAAGTTTGCCGGGTAGCAGATCCTTCCCGCGGGCGTCGTAGACGAGCCGCTGCTTTCGGCCCGTGGGCGACGGGGAGACCATCATCGATGGCATCCGCGTGGCGAAGTCCCGCACCGCCCGCACCGCCGCGCAGTGTGCCAGCGCCACAAGCGCCCCCTCGCGAATGGCGGGATCCTCGCAGTGGGCCATCGCCTCGACCATGTAGGGAGGCACAATGCACTGAACAGGCCGGCGGCCACCAGCCGGCTCATGCCGAACGCAGACTCTCATGGAAACACCCCGGGGCTGGAAGATTACGCGGGGGGATTATCCACTCTCTTCTTGAACCGTGCCACACCAATGCCCGCTCGTTTGAGAGCCTCCCGCACCGCGATCGCCAGGCCCGCCGGATCGGCTCCGTCGCCGTGAATGCAGAGCGTGTCGGCGGCCAGGGGCAGCGTCGCCCCGTCGCTCGCCTCCACCACGCCCTCCCGCGCGAGCCGTACCGCCCGCCCGGCCGCCTGCCGTGGATCGGTGATGACCGCACCCGGCTCTGAGCGGTTCACAAGCGAGCCGTCGGCCGCGTAGGCCCGGTCTAGAAAGGCTTCCTCCGCGACGGTGAGCCCCTGAGCCCGGCCCACCGCCACCAGCCGGCTGCCCGCCGGGGCCACGAGGATCATTTCCGGCCAGCGGGCTGCGAGGCCGTCGGCCACGGCCGTGGCCAGCGCGGCGTCGCGGGCCACCTGGTGGTAGAGGCCGCCGTGGAGCTTGACGTGGTAGGGCGGCTCACCGGCCACCGCCGCGAGCCGCGCGACCTGCTCGACGACGAGAGCCGCCGCGGCCTCGGGTGTGATCGGGAGTTGCCGCCGGCCGAAGTGCTCCCGGTCGGCATGGCCCGGGTGGGCCCCGATCGCCACGCCGTGACGCCGGGCCAGGGCCACCGTCGCGGCCATCGTCGCTTTATCTCCCGCATGGCCACCGCAGGCGATGTTCGCTGAGCTCACAAGCGGCATCACCGCGGCGTCGTGCCTTGCCCCCTCGCCGAGGTCGCAGTTGAGGTCGATCGTGGCAGGCCGTGGCGGGCTCATCGCAGAGCCTCCCGCACCGCGGCGATCGCCCCCTCCTGCTGCCGAAGCGCAGCCTGCGCCTCGGCGAGCGACACCGGCATAAACCAAACCTCATCTCCGGGCCGGAGCTGGGCTGCCTTGAATAGGTCGGCCGCGATCACCTGCCCGAGCACGGGATAGCCGCCGATCGTCTGGCCGTCGGCGAGCAGCACGATCGGCTGGCCATCCGGCGGCACCTGCACGGTGCCGGGAAAGACCGCCACGCTCGCCATCCCGGCGAATGCTCCGGCCCCCGGCAGCGGCTCACCCTCGAGCCGCACGCCCATCCGATCGGAGCGACTGCTCGTGCGGAAGGCCCGCCTCCAGGCATGACGGCCCAGCGCCCCGGCTTGCTCGCCGGGAATGATCCTGAGCCCAGGTAGCCGGCCGGGTTGTGGGATGCGTGGAAACTGTCGGACCCGGGTTTCCCCTCGCTCTCCCGACGCCAGCCCGTCACCCGCTCGCAGCGGTCGGCCGGCGAAGCCGCCAAGCCCGGCGGCCAGCAGCGTGCTGCGACTGCCAAGCACCAGCTCTACCTCGATCTCACCGGCCACCGCGAGGTAGCCGCGACAGCCGGTGGTCGCATGACCGAGCGTGATCACTGTCCCAGCCGGCACTCGGGTTGCCACGCCTCCGGGCAATCCCGGAAAGTCTCCACCGACCAGGGCCACGAGTGAGTCTCGTTCAAATCGCAGTGTCGGCCCGACCAGCGTGCACTCGATCGCCGCCGCACCTTCCGGATTCCCCACCAGCAGGTTTGCCAGCCGCAGCGACACGGGATCGGCTGCGCCCGAGAGCGGCACGCCGGCGGCCCGCTGCCCCGCCCGGCCGAGATCCTGGACTGTCGTGAAGAGCCCGGGCTCTACCACCGTGATCGCCGCAGGATGCCTGGCCACCGCGGGCGACGACCCCGGCACCTCAGCGACTGCCGGCAGATCGGTCGCCACGAATCGCACCCGGTCGCCCACCTCGAACAGGGCCGGCCGCGGCCGTGCCACGTCGAAGAGCCTCGCATTCGACCGCCCCACGAGGTTCCAGCCCCCGGGGCTGGCAAACGGATACACCCCCGTCTGCCCGCCGCCGATGCCGACCGAGCCGGCCGGAACCAGCCGCCGCGGAGTGGCCCTGCGCGGTGTCGCGAGATTCACAGGCAGCCCGGCCAGATACCCGAAGCCGGGCAGGAATCCGATCGCCTCGACCAGATAGTCGGGCTCGGTGTGGCTAGCGATGAATCGCTCCGGCGAGATCTCGTGCCGGCTACACACCTCGTCGAGATCCGGTCCGTCGTACGCGACCGCGATCTCGTGCGTCGCTCCTTCGCCGCCGGCCGCTCCCCCCGCCGCGGCGACAAGAGCCGCGACACGGTCTCGAAACGTGTCGAGGTTGTCGAGGGCCAGCGTGTTGTAGGCCACCGTTACCCGCCCGGGCGAGGCCACCACTTCGGTCACGGCAGGCATCCCCGCCGCGTGCACCGCCTCTGCCGCGGCCCGCACACGGCGGAGTGTCTCGGCGGCTGTGCCGCCCTCGATTCGGACATGAACCGCCGCGTCTCCGACCGGTTCAGCGGATCCAACATCGTCTGGCATGGCCCGAGTCTACGCCGCCCACCGGCCGTCGAGGCAGCCTGCTCGGCCGTCATGCCGACTGCGGTCAAAGAGGCCCGTGGCAAGATGCGCAGGCTACCGGCGACCTTGCGAGTCCTGCTGGTTCGGCTCAACGTGCCGGTTGGCGGGGGCCGACCTGTTTCTTTGCGTGGGGGCCTTCCCCCTCACCCCAGGCCCCTCTCGAGACCCCGCAATGCCACGCGGCCCATCAACCGTCGGTCGAACCCGCCTGGTCGGGGCCCTCATCCTGGCCCTGGCTGGAAGCCTCGTCGCCGCTCCCGCGAACGCCGAGTTTCCCCGGCTCTTTCGCAGCCTCACCACTCCCTTCCGTGCGGCCCACCGCGACGCCCCGCCGCTGCCCGCTGAGCCCTGCCTCGACGAGCTCGCCCGCGAGGTGCTCTGGCTCGAACACCACCTCGACCACTACGGCTCGATCGTCGCCAAGGCGCCAGACGTGTGGGGGCAGAACCGGCTTACGCGGCACCGGGCCGAATACGAAGCCCAGATGCGGGCCCAGCTCGGTCGGTTCGAGAGCCGCTCGAGCGCCGCCCTGCGTCGTAGCGACCAGGCCTTTCTTGGTCTGGCGCTGGCCGTGCAGTCGGCCTCAGGAAATCGTCGCCGCGGCGACCAGGAGGCCGTGCCGGAAGCGACCGGCTCGGCCAGCGTCGTCAACTCGATTCAGGGCTTTCTCCCCTCGACCAACGAGGCCGTCAATCGTGCCGACCCGGTCGTGATCGCCCGCACCGCGCCCTTCATGCTGCCGGCGGGGCCGTCCGGCGTCTCCTTCGGCGACGAGCCGCTCGGCCTCGAGCCCACGCTCCACCTCGACCAGCTCTCCCGCTATCTCAACCATCTGAACCAGCTCCGGCGGATCAACGAGGGAGATGACTCGGCAGACTCCCCCGGCTATTCGTTGAACCTCGTGCGGGTGCCCGTCTCGATCACCCCCGGCGCCCTCACCCGCAAGGGTCACGGTGCCGAGATCACCTTCATCGCCGAACCGATTCTCGGCGAAGACCTCCTGCCAGCCACGTTCCGCAACCTCGTGATCAACGACCTGGTCGACATCATCGCGCCGCCGCTCACCTGGGCGGTCAACGATCCCGACTGCCTGGCCTGGGCTGCCACGATCCTCGGCGAAGACTCGGGCGAGCCGCAAGCCGCGGTGCTCGAGGAGCCCGACCGCCGCCAGGGTGTCATGGCCGCGATGCAGGCCCTCTCGGCCCGGCTGCCGGCTGTGAGCCCGATGTCGGTGCCCGCCGTGCAGACCCGCCGCGCTCGGCTGCCGATCCCGTTTTCACAGCTCGCCGATGTCAGCGGCATCCGCCAGATCGCGATCCTGATCCGCGACACGGAAAAGGCCCTCGAGCAGGAGCCGGCAAACCGTCCGTGCATCGCGTACACGAGCGTCCGCACGCACCTCGGGGCGGAGCTCGCGGCGGCCTACGAATTCCTCTCGATTCCCGCCCACTGCCACGTCTGGCAGGAACTGCCCGGCTGGAACCTCTCCACGCTTGTCCACGGCCGTGACGCGGCCCAGCTCGGCGGCGTTCGCTGCCGATTTTTTACAAGCGTGGCGGCCGCCCAACCGGGCGGGGTCGGCGGCGGCTCCTGGCTGCTGCCGGCCCCGGACGCCGACGCCGACGCCGACCTCTGTTGCGGCCAGCTCCAGCCGGCCGTGCCCGTCTGCCGCACCACCACGGCCGTCCTCGCCTGGGGCATCCTCGTGGAGAGCGCGCTGCTCGACCAGCGGCTCAGGGAAGACATCCGCGAGTCGGCCACGTCGCTCGGCCACCCCGCGCCGGCGATCGACATGGCCGGGCCCTTCTACGGCCCCGATCCCTCGCCCGAGGCCCGGGCCGCGTTCGCCGAGTATGTCCGCACCCGCTGGCCGATCCGCGTCTTCGCCCTCGACCCGGCGGTCGAGGAGCAGAATGTGGATGAGACCTACTCCCGCCGCCGCGAGCTCCAGATTGCGATGGCGCTGGCCGCCGCCAGCGGCCGGCTCAACGCCCAGGCGCTCACCCGCTACACCCGCCGAGTGGAGACAGATCTCGCGACCGTCTCGCTCAACCGCACGATCGTGGGCTTCTCGCACGGGAGCGACACCTTCGGCTGGCGATTCCATCCGCGCATGCAGGCCCCGCCCACCCGCGGCACGCTGGCCACGCTCGGCGAGACGCTCCGCGGTGGCCCCACGACCGACGGCGACCTCGCCCAGCGGCAGCTCGAGGAGGGGCCGCGGGAGTGCTCGGCGATCGTGGTCATGCCGTCGTTCGTGCCGCATGTTCGCCTCGACGTGCAGTCGCGGTGGTTTTCGCTCGTGCACCCGCGGGCCGTGGCGCCCAATGCCCGCGAGTCGGTGCGGCTCACGCGGTCGGTCGCGGCAATCCAGCAGGCCGGGGCCTGCTGCCAAGGCTGCCGCGGCGACGCGATGGCCGCGGCTCAGTTGCAGCGGCGGGTGCAATTGCTCGAGCGGCGGCTGCCCGCGCAAGCCATGACGGCGCTTGTGCCTTATGAAAACACCGCCGGCGGCTTCGAGCTTTTTAATACGGGCATCAGCGACCTCGCGCCCGAGCTGCTCGGCTGGTATGGCGGTGCGGGCATCGACCCGGCCGGCACCACCTCACTGTTTCTGGTCGGCAAGGGTGCGAGCATCCACGACACGCAGGTGATCGCCGGCGGCCGGGTAGTGTCCTTCGACCTGATCGGCCGCGACGTGATCAAGGTCGAGATCCCCGGCGGCGTGCAGACTCTTCCCGCCGCGGAGACCTGCCCGCCTGGCTCGACCATCGTCGCCCGCAGCCGGTTGCGGCTCGCCTCAGCTACGGAACCCTTGCCCGCGCCGCAGGCGGCCTTGGCGAGCCCCGTCGTGGTCGCTGATTGTTGCGGCCTCGACTGCAACCAGCGAGAGGTGGTCGCGATCCATCTGGCCACGCCCTACGGCGTAAGCGGGCGGCTGCTGGTGCCGGTGATCCCGCGGGCGAGCGGCGGTGGCGGGCCGGCGTTTATCTCGGGCTGCGGCTTCGAATTCTTCTTCTCGACGGTGAAGTCAAGCACCTCGCCCACCCCGACCGCCCGCGTTGACGAATTCTACCGCTCGGCCTGTGATGCCCTCGAGATCGCGGTGCCTGCCTCCTTCATCCCGCCCGACAAGGGCGTCTTACGGCTGGTACTCCGCGACGAGGCCCGCGGGGCGACGGCGGCCACGTTCTCATTTCCGGGGCCGTTCTTCGACGGGGCCCGCGGCCGCTACGTGATCGCCGGCGGCGACCTGCGAAACTTCGTGGGCGACACCTCCCGCCCAGCCACCGACAAGACCCTCCGCGGTGCCGTGAAGCCCTACCTCGACGCCCTGCTCGCCACCGGGGCTCTAGCCCAAGACGGTGATTCCGTGCCCCTCGTGCTCACGGCCGAGATCGTGGCCGGGGAGCGGGCCGTGCCCGTCTCGGGGAGCGTGCCCGTCTCGGCCACCCGTCGCGGAAAGGAGCCGGTCGAGGTTCCCGCCGCCCAATAGGGGGCCGCAACTCGAACTGACAGAAAGGCCGTCGAGATAACACGGGCAACCCATCC
>JBBEEF010000146.1:0-2345 GCA_040880915.1 Pirellulales bacterium | reverse complement strand
GGGCCGCAACTCGAACTGACAGAAAGGCCGTCGAGATAACACGGGCAACCCATCCTCGAACCGCCTAAAAGCCCCAGGCGCGAGCCCGGGGACTGCGGGAACAAACGCCGTCCCGCCCTTCCGGCTTCAAGGAGTTTGGTCGGCAACGCCCTGCCCGGCCCGGTGCTGCGGCTGGTCGCCCTCTGCCAGCGGGCCTTTCTCGAGGCCCAGTGGCGGCAGTTTCGCACCTGGTGGAATGCCTGGCCCGGCCGCACGAATGCTTAGGCACCGCTCTTTTCACCCGAATACCACCCACAAAACGCCGCTGCTCGACAGCTTTTCCATATTTAGTTGTGCGGACTCGCAGGTTTGCTGGAGGCACCAGCGGATCAAACTCTTTATCGAGGTACTGGAGAAAGCCAGCCGATGAATTTCCGTCACCGCATGCCGGCCGCCGCATTCTTGGTTGTCGCAGTCTCACTGGCTGCCGGCGGTGACACCACGTGTGCCCAATCGCCCCCCTATGACGTGCAGCCGGCGGCTGCACCGCCGTATTGGCGGGTCCGCTACGAGGCCTCGCAGGAACCAGGCGGCCTGATCTATCCGGTTACGTACACGGCCTGGATCCCGCCTGGTGTCAGAACGCTCCGCGGCGTGGTTGTTCATCAGCACGGCTGCGGCGAGGGGTCCTGCACCTCGGGGCTCTCCGGTGCCTGGGACCTCCACTGGCAGGCGCTCGCCCGCCGCCATGACTCCGCGCTAGTCTCCCCGGCCTACGAGCAGCCGGAGGGGGCCGACTGCCAGATGTGGTGCGATCCCCGCAACGGCTCGGCCGCTGCCTTCGAGCGGGCGCTTGTGGATCTCGGCAAGGCCAGCGGCCACGCCGAGCTCGCGGTGGTTCCCTGGGCCCTCTGGGGCCACAGCGGCGGCGGCCACTGGGCCGGTGGCATGACGATGCTCCGGCCAGAGCGGGTCGTGGGGGCCTGGCTCCGCTCCGGGGTGCCGCTCCTCGATCCGGATCCCGCCCGCGCAAGCATCAAGCCCCACCTGCTACCCGACGCGGCCTGCGCTGTTCCAATCATGTGCAATCCCGGCACGAAGGAGGGCGTTACGGCGACCGACACCAAGTTCAAGGGCGTCTGGCCGGCCAACCAGACATTCTTCCGGGCCGTCCGCTCTGCCGGCGGCCTGGTAGGCGTGGCGATCGATCCGCTCTCGAGTCACGAGTGTGGCAATTCACGCTATCTCGCGATCCCCTGGCTCGACGCCTGCCTCGCCGCCCGCCTCCCAGCGCAGGCTGGTGCCCCGCTCCAGCCGATGCCGGCGGGCGACGTTTGGCTGGCACCCATCACCGGCGGTGAGGCTGTTTCGGCAACGGGTTTCAGCGGCGACCCACTCGCGCTTGGCTGGCTTCCCTCGGAGACGATCGCGAAGTCGTGGATGCAATACGTCAAGGACACAGCCGTTACCGACACAACGCCCCCGCCGGCTCCGACAAACCTGCGGCTCAGCGGCACCGAATTTTCCTGGGACGCTCAGGTCGACCTCGAAAGCGGCCTGGCCGGCTTTGTGATCGAATGCAATGGCGAGCGTGTCGCCACGCTACCGGAGAAGTCACGAAACCCCTTCGGCCGGCCGCTGTTCCAGGGCCTCCTCTACAGCGACACGCCACCGCAGCCGTTGGCCACGATGTCGTTCACAATCACCGCCGACACCGCGGCCTCAGGCCCCGGCGTCTACCGGGTTTTTGCTGTCAACACCGTCGGCCTGGAAACACCCTCCGCGCAGCCGGCGCAGGCCGCCGACGGCACGGTCACGCTCCACGGCCGCGACGCGACCGTCGTTGGCACCGTGCTCCGCTACGAACCAGCCGAGGCGAAGCAGACGCTCGGCTTCTGGACACGGCCCACAGACGCAGCTTCCTGGACCTTCACGGTGACGCAGCCTGGTGCCTTCAACGTCGAGGTCTTGCAGGGCTGCGGCAAGGGCCAGGGGGGCAGCGAGATGGATGTGTCGTTCGGCCAGGTCTCCGCCGGCGGCGAAGCGACACGGCTCTCCTTCACGGCCGAGGATACTGGCGGCTTCCAGGAGTTCCGGCCGCGGTTGATCGGCCGGGTCGAACTCGTCGCCGGCGAGCATGTGCTACGGATCGTGCCGCACCGGATCGCCAAAGCCGCAGCCTGCGACATCCGCCAGGTGCGGCTCGTGCCCGTGCAGCCCTGACGCCCCGCAGTCCCCGGGCTCGCGCCCGGGGCTTGTATGGGTCAGTTCCCGCAGTCCCCGGGCTCGCGCCCGGGGCTTGTATGGGTCAGCAGTCCCCGGGCTCGCGCCCGAGGCTTGTATGGGTCAGGGGGAGGGGTTGCCCG
>JBBEEF010000145.1:0-19010 GCA_040880915.1 Pirellulales bacterium | reverse complement strand
GCCATCTCGCAGCGGGCGGCCTACTTGGCTTCCCCCGCGGAGTGAGCGGCTGTCGCGGCGAAGAGTTCGATCGCCCCGCGGACCATGCCCACCGCGTGCACGCGGATCACATGCACCCCGGCCGCGGCGAGCCGGCAGGCGATGCCAGCCGTGCCGGCGTCGCGATCGGCCTCCGTGGCCGGTCGCCCAAGCGCAGTCTCAAGCAGCGTGCCAATGAAGCCCTTCCGCGAGTGGCCCACCAGCAGCGGGCAGCCGAGATCGAGAAACCGGCTCGCGTGGGCCACGAGCTGGAGATTATGGGCGTGGGTCTTGCCGAACCCGATGCCGGGGTCGAGACAGATTCGCTCGAGCGGGATGCCCGCGGCCACGACTGCGTCCCGGCGTTGGCGGAGGTAGTCGTGGATCTCGGAAACAACATCGGCATACCGCGGGTCGAGCTGCATGGTCTGCGGGGTGCCCCGCATGTGCATGACGCAGACGCCGGCGGCTGTCTCACGGGCGACGGCGAGCATGGCCGGGTCGCCCGCGAGACCGGTGACGTCGTTGATGATCTCCGCCCCAAACTTGACCGCCCGCGCGGCCACGGCGGCCTTTGAAGTGTCGATCGAGACGGGCACACCGCTTTCGGCCGCCAGGTGGCGGACCACCTCGGCCACCCGGCGGAGTTCCTCGGCCGCTGCAACCGGCGCGGAAAATGGCCGCGTACTCTCGCCCCCCACGTCGAGCAGATCGGCTCCCTCCGCCACGAGCGCAAGCCCGTGGGCCACCGCAGCATCGACGTCCGAAAACCGCCCCCCGTCGGAGAAGCTGTCGGGCGTCACATTGACGATCCCCATCACAAGCGGCCGCCGGAGCGGTCCGGCCGGCTGCGGCAGCCCCAGCCGCCGCGTGCGGAGCTGCCAGTGGGTAAGGAGCAGGGGGGCGACCATGCGGACTAGGGTACCGCACGGGCAACCCCGGGCTCTCGCCCCCATAAAAGCCCCGGGCGCGAGCCCGGGGACTGCGGGGTGGTTGGGCCATCCCGCCTGCCATGCCGCCCCGTATAGACGACATCGCTTGAGCCTGGCTCTTGTCCGATTGGTGTGCCACGTCACAGTCCCCCAGCTCGCGCTGGGGGCTTCTATGCGGCACACGCCATCCGGAAGACAATTGCGATCCTCCCCCGCGTTCTCGCTCGCATACAAGCCCCGGGCGCGAGCCCGGGGACTGCGGGAACAAATGCCACCCCGCTCCCGACCCCTCTTGCCGTCAAGAACGGCTCACCAGGGCTCCTCCATCAGGTCGACGATCTGCTTCGCCATCCGCAGGATCGCCTCCTGTTGGGTGCTGGCCACCGACCGGCCAAACTCCGGCACGAGCGTTGCCGATTGGCCGACGTCCACGGTCGCGGCCGGCAGCGGCACGTCGCCCGACGCGATCACGGTGCCGCCGCGGTCAGCCCAGCTGACGAGTACCTGATAGTTCATCTCCACCATCCGAGACTGGTCGGTAGGGCTCTCGACGAGCATTCGCTTCGTGTCAGCAACCAGCCGGCCGGTGAGCACGCTGTCGGCCCCTTCCGGGCTACCGACCACCTTGAAGGGCGTCCGCTTCTCGATCTCCTTGCAGACCGCCTCGGTGAGCCGCTCCCCGACGTCGATCGACGGGGTCGTGCGGTAGGAGTCAGACTGGAAAATCGGCACGTAGATCGTGCGGACGTTGGGCGCGTAGAGGGTGTTGTTGCCGAATCGGTAGCTGGCGCAGCCCGCCACCACCAGAGCCGCCACCGCGAGGCAGGCAACGCCGAGCCGGCGGCTGGCGAGGGCGGGGTTTGTCACGGGAGGCTCCTCACCAACGGGACCGTCAGAATCGCGGCGGCGTGTCGCCGGCGTCGGGCTCGCGGGCGATCGCGGTCTGCGTTTCGGCCTCCGCCATCGCGTCGAGTTCGGCCTCCTTGAGCGAGTCGGGATTGAGGATCGCCGTCAGCATCGGGAATGGATTGTCAGACACATCCTCGAGGCCGGCGATCGCCTGATACTTTTCCCGGGCGGCCAGGGCCAGCTGCGTGTCGCCATAGTCGCGGGCCACGAGCGCGTAATAGATCCGTGCTGAGGTGTAGTGACGCCCCTTGGCGTAGAACTCCGCTCGGCGCCAATGGCGGTCGGCGAGCTGGGCCGCGATCGCCCCGCGCGTCCGGTCCACCCGGTCCTCCTCCTCGCGGCTGAGCTGGTCGGGAAACTGCACGAGCACCTGGTCGGCAAGGATGCTCGCTTCGTCGAGCACGCCCCCTTCGTAGGCCGGTCCCTGGTAGGCCTGGAGCTTGGCCTGGAGGCCGAGGAGGTGGGCCTGGAGGAGGAAGTCGCTGTCGGGATATTCGCTCCGCAGGAGACCGTAGAAGTAGTCGGCGTCGAGCCACTGGCGGCGGAGGAAGTGGGTGTTGGCCTGGGCCATGATGCTGTCGTCGGCCAGCGGCCCGCGGGGATCATTGATCCGCACATGGTCGTAGGCCTTGAGGGCCCGGCCGCGGGTGTCAAACAGCGGCCGGCTGCGGTCGAAGAGGTTGGGCACGATCGTGGGGTAGCTGTGTTTGTCGTCGAGCGCGATCCAGTACTGGGCGATCACGAACTGCCGCTGGGCGATCCGGTCGAGATACTTCGTGTTGGCATATTTCTTGACGATCTCCTCGTACGTGTCTTCCGCCCGAGGGTATTGGTCGGTGAAGAATTGGCATTCACCCAGCTGCCAGAGGGCGTCTTCCTCGAGCACGGAATCGGGCCAGCGATCGATGACCTGCTTGTACTTGGGTGTCGCGGCCGCGTAGTCACCTGCCTTGAAAAGGGTGTCGGCCTCGTCCATGGCGGCCCGGGCCACCTTTTCGTTGGGGCCCCGGCCGACCATCTTCTTCCACCGCCGCTTGATGGTATCCCCCTTGAAGTAGTCGAACCCGTAGTCGTTGTCGCGGTATTCCGACGAGATCACCTCCGAGGCGGCGTCTTCACCGAGCTGCTTTTCCAGGTCTGCCTCCGGCGCTTGCGACCAAGGCCAGGACGGGGCCTTGAGGCTCGCGCAGCCAGCCCCGACGAGACAGCAGGCGGCCAGGGCGGCCACAAGCGGCACGGCGGCAAGTGAGGGGCGGGACATTGGGAGGCGGGACATTGGGAGGCGGGCTCCGGTAACGCTAGGTGGTGCGGCGGCGGGGGGCGGCACGAAGCCGGGCCGCCACGCGGGTGGGCCGGCCGAGCAGGTGGGCGAGGTAACTTGTGATCACGGCGCGGGCCTCCGTTGCTGCAGCCGGTGGCGGCTCGCCGCGGCCGCCGAGGGCTGCCAGGGCCGGGGCCGAGAGTGAGGCGACCGCCCGGCGTCCGCGGCGGCACTCCGGGCAGAGGGTTCCGCCTTCGAGCATCCCGAAGGCCGTGCGGCCGGACGAGGGCAGCGGCCCGCGGCACTCAACGCACAGGCTCGTCTCGGGCGCATGCCCCACGATCCGCAGGATCGCAAGCTCGGTGCCGAGCAGGATCCCGGCCAGCGAGCTCTCGTCGCCCCGCCAGTCGGAGAGTCGTCGCAGGGTCGCATGTGCCACATCGAAGAGTTCCGGTTGCGGGTCGGCGTCGGCCGTGAGGACATCGAGCAATTCGGCCACGTGCAGGCCGCCCAGCACCGCCGCGAGGCTCGTGCCAACACGAAACCGGCTCTCCAGGCTGGCCTCGGTAAGCAGGTCGAGTCCGTCTGACGATTTCCGGAGGACGAGTACCTGACTCATGGAAAGCAGGTCAAGGCCGCCATCAAAACTACTCTTCGGCCGCCACGCTCCCTTGGCCAGGGCCCGCAGCTTGCCGAACTCCCGGCAAAAGAGCGCGACCACGCTGCTCGTCTCACCAAAGGGGATCGTGCGGATGACCAGCGCGAGTGTCTTGTCAGCGGGCATGGCGGGGGGGGAATCGCGGTCGGCGGGGCGGGGCGGGCAGGCCGCTGGCGGCCATCACGGCTCGCTCCTTCCTCCGCATCTTACGCCGCTCGCCTGGAGTGCCGTCGTCGAAGCCGGTGAGATGGAGCAGGCCGTGAACCACGTAATACGCCAGTTCGTGCCGAGCCTGCCAGCCGAGTTCTCGCGCCACCTGCTTGGCCGTCTCGACGCTCACAACGATGTCGCCGGCAAGCGAAGCGGCCCCGTCTCCTGCCAGGTCGAACGTGAGCACGTCGGTCGGGCCCGGAATTCCCAGCCAGCGGTCGTGGAGGCGGGCGATCTGTCGGTTGTCGACGACCACGACCGTGATCTCTGCTGTGTCGCAGCCCAGTGCCGCGACCGCCTGGCGGGCGATCCGCCCGAGCCACGCGGCATCCACCCGCACGGCCTGTTGGCGGTTCACGACCTCGACAACAACCGACACGGCGGTTCCTCTCTCGAAACGGTGCAGTTTAAAAAGAGATACCGTGCCGCAGGCTCGAGCTTGACCATGCCATCTCGCCAGACGCTTCCTGCGGGGCACGCTTCCAGTCTGCCACCAGGCCGATTGACGCCGCCCGGCCGCCGCACAACTCAGGCTGTTCGCTGATCGGGATACTTGACCCGGCCGTGGTAGACGGCCGTGAGGCTCTTGACGAGGCTCTTCTCCACGGTCTTGAGCTCCTCGAGCGTGAGGCCGCACTCGTCGAACTGGCCGTCGTTGAGCCGCTTCTGGGCCAGTTCGTGGACGAGGCTGGCGATGCGGGCCGGCGTGGGCTCCGAAAGGGTGCGGCTGGCGCTCTCAGCGGCGTCGGCGAGCATCATCACCGCCGACTCACGGGTGCTTGGCTTGGGGCCCGGATAGCGGTAGGTCTGCTCGTCGGGGCCGCCGCCGTTGGGGTCGGACTGCGACCGCTCCGCCGCTCGCTTGTAGAAATATTCCACCAGCGTGGTGCCGTGGTGCTCCGCGATCAGGTCGATGATCGGCTGGGGCAGGTTGTATTGCCGGGCGAGTTCCACGCCCTCCTTCACGTGGGCCATGATGATCAGCGTACTCATCGCCGGCACGAGCGATTCGTGGCGGTTTTCCTGTCCCTGGTTTTCGATGAAGTATGAGGGCTTGAGCATCTTGCCGATGTCGTGGAAGTAGGCCCCCACGCGGACGAGCAGCCCCCGGGCTCCGATCGACTCGGCGGCCGCCTCGGCGAGGCTCGCCACATTGATCGAGTGGTTGTAGGTGCCGGGGGCGCGGCGGACGAGTTCCTGGAGCAGTGGGTGGGCCACATCCCCGACCTCCAGGAGGCTGAGGTCGGTGAGCACACCGAACGACCGTTCGACAAAGGGCAGGAGGCCCGTCATCAGAAACCCGGCAAGGAGCGTCCAGGTGCCCGTGCGGGCCGCCTCGTAGACCATCTGGAGATCAAAAGGCCGCTCGTGGAGCAGATTGGCCCCCACCTGGCTGAGCATCGCCACTGCACCGGCCCACAGGCCGACGTAGATGAGCTTGCTGCGGTTGCGGATCCGGCCCATCCAGAAGACCATCGCCGCAACGGCGGCGGCGAGGGTGATGTAGTCCGGCAGACCCCGCCCCAGGCCGAGCACCACGACGAGGGCCACCTCGGAAGCCAGAAGCAGGGCGAGGTCTTCGTCGTAGGCGATCGCCATCGTCATCGCAAATAGCAAGAGCGGCACGACCTGCGCCTGCCAGGCGTCGGCGGCGGCGAGCATGCAGAGCACGATCGTCACCACCGAGAAGCCCAGAAGCGTGACGACATGGCCGAGATCTGCCAGCAGGTCGCGGTGGTTTAAATGGATATAGAAGGCAGAGAGCGTGAACAGCGCCGCAAACAGCCCGAGCATGGCGAGCAACCGCACGATCCGCTCGCGGGGATCCTGCTGGCGGAGAAATTCATCGTGTTCTCGGCGGAGGAGCACGAGCGACTCCGGCGTGATCGGTACGCTCGCCTCGGCCAGGAGGCCCCCGCGCTGATAGGAGACGAACTGTGCGGGTGTGCGGTCGCTGGCCTCCTGCTTGGCCCGGGCGGTGGCCTCCCGGTCGATCTCGAGGGTGCCGGAGAGCCGCGGCTCGATCCAGGCGACGATCCGGTCGAGGAAGGGCCCCTCTCCGAGTTCCTCGGTGAGCCGCGTCCGCAGGCGGGCCTTGGCCTCAACCAGGAGCGCCTGGGGCACCTGCACGCGGAGTGTCTCGGTCGGATTACCGATCGGATGGACATCGATCTCGTTCTGGCTGCCCTCGTCGAAGGTGTGCTGGATCTTCTCGAGCACCCCGGTGGACTCGAGATCCTGAAACGCCAGATCGATTCCCTTCTCGAAGAGCAGTAACTTCTCCTTGGTGTCGATCCGCCCGCGGAACCGGTGGAAGAACTGCTCGGCAGCGGCGATTCGCTCGGCCAGATCGGGGGCTGGCGGCGGCGGGGGGGAGCGATTCTCCGCGGGCTTCTCGGCCGGGGGCTTGGCCGCCGCGGGCGGCTTACCTGCTCCGGACGGCTTGCCCGCCGCGGCCGCATCGAGATCGGGAGGCTCGGGAGCTACCGGGGCCGGCGTGGGGGGCGGCACGTGCTCGAGCACCTCGGCCGCCTCGGGGGCCAGTTCGATCCAGGCCTCACGGGGCACGGCGGCGAGCGTCTCGGCGGCTGCGATCTCGGCCGCCCGGTTCTTGAGGCCGTCTCGCAACCGCACGATCGGGGCCTTGTCCTGGGCGTAGACCACGCGGACTTTCGCCGCCGCCCGCTCGCGGGCCAGCCTCGTCGCGTCGGGATCGGGCCGGTCGAAGGCCACCCGCGACACGGCGCCATGGACGGGCACCGAGCCAACGCGGTAGCCGAAGGGCTCCGCCCAGCCTCGGAGCAGCACGACGAGCACGAGCGCCGCCGCCAGGCAGAGGCCCAATCGCACGAGCACTTCCGGCCGCGCAACCCGCTCGGCGAGCATTCCCCAGAAGCCGTGGGGAAGGTTGAGCGAGCCAGGTCGGCGGCTGCGGCGGCGGGATGACGGGGAGCCGAGGGGCATGGTGTTACCGGTCGTAGGCCTCGACGATCCGCTGGACGAGCGGGTGACGCACGATGTCGGTCGCTTCCAGCCGCACCTGGCCGAAGCCGGTTATCCCCTCCAGCCGTGTCATCGCGTCGACCAGCCCGCTCACGCGGTCGGGCGGCAGGTCGACCTGCGTCGTGTCACCGGAGATGACCATCTTCGATCCGATTCCCAGCCGCGTGAGAAACATCTTCATCTGCGAGACGGTGGTGTTCTGGGCCTCGTCGAGGATGATGAAGGCGTTGTTGAGCGTGCGGCCCCGCATGTAGGCGAGCGGGATCATCTCCACGATGTCCTGCTCGGTGAGCCGCTTGAGATGCTCGTAGTCCATCATCTCCCGCATCGCGTCCATCAGCGGCCGGAGATAAGGGTTGATCTTGGCCTGGAGGTCGCCTGGCAGGTACCCGAGGCTTTCACCCGCCTCGACGGCCGGCCGCACCAGCACGATCTTCCGCACCTGCTCGCTCCGCAGGGCCGACACCGCCAGAGCCACGGCCAGGAAGGTCTTGCCGCTGCCGGCAGGGCCGGCGCAGAGCACGATGTCGTGCTCGCGGATCGCCTGCACGTAGGCCGCCTGCCCCGCGGAGCGGGGCACAAACTGGCCGCGGGGCCGCTGCACCTCGATCGGCTCGTGCCGTGGAGCGGGTTCGTTGCCGGTGGCAATCGCCAGCAGGCGGGAAAGTTCGTCTGGCTCGACGCCCCCCTTGTCTCGCGCGAGCCGCTCGAGTTCCTCGAACACCTCGGTGGCTCGGGCGACAGCCTCGTCGTCTCCCTCGATATGGATCGCATCTCCGCGGGCCGACACGCCGACGCTGAGTGCCTCACGAATCCGACGGAGGTGACAGTCCCGGGGCCCGAAGATCGCTCCGAGCCGCTTTGTGTCAACAACCGCGATGGTGGAACGAGGCATCGAAGGCCGCAGCAGATTGGATCGGCCGGCGGTATCGGGGAACGGGATGGGAAACGCCTCTTCCTTACTATACCTCAGGGTCACGGGCAGGCCGTCAGCCGGCCCGGACAGGCTGCGTTTCGGCCTTACTTTCGCGGCTGCTACGCGGCCGGGCCCCCCAGCACCCACAGCACCCAGGCGACCGGGGCTGCGAGGAGGGTCGCATCGGCAAGGTCCAGGAAGCCACCGAGGGCGCCCAGCGAGCGGCCCGAGTCCTTGGCGGCGAGTTCCCGTTTGACGAGCGACTCCGAGAGGTCGCCAAGCATGCCGGCCATCCCGACCGCCAGGCCGTAGACGGGCCAGCCGCCCCAGGGCTGCCATGCCGTCGCCCACCCCGAGGCCGCGAGGATTCCCCACGCGATCACAAGCGACGCGGCCAGCGAAGCAGCCGCGCCCTCCCAGGTCTTGCCCGGGCTCAGGGCCGGCGCCATCCGGTGCTGACCCAGAAGCGACCCGATCACATAAGCGGCGATGTCGCCCCCCTTGACGACCGCAAGCATGCTCACGAGCGGCACGAGCCCGGCGGGGCCGGGGAGCTTCGACGCGAGCCGCAGATCGACCATGAAGGCCAGCGGCAGACCGACCGCGGCGGCCGTGGAGAATCCCGCGGCCAGCCGTACCAGCGGGCCGGTGTCGCGAGCATAGGTCGCGATCTCGACAAGAAAAAACATCACGAGCACGCCCGCGACGGCGAGGGCCACCCAGCCCATTGACGCGACCGGATCGTTGCCCACCCCCGCGGCGAGAATCGGCACCAGCGGCAGAATCGCCGCAGCCGCTGGCACTGCGAGCGGCCGCATTCGCAGACCGCGGGCCGCGGCCATCCGCACCACCTCGGTGGCGCCTCCCCAGGCGATCACCACGGCCACCGGCGCGAGCCACCAGGCCGGCCGGGCGGCAAGCATGCCCGTGGCATCGGCCCAGCAGAGGGCCGCGAATCCGCCAGCAACCACGGCGGCGACAACGGCTCGCCGCAGAAACGAGCCCGGGTGGGGAAGCGGCGGATAGGTGGTGGCGGTCACGACTGGGCCAGCCCCCCGAATTTCCGGTCGCGGCCGGCGAACGCCTCGCACGCCGCATCGAGGTGCTCCTCGGCGAACTCAGGCCAGAGCACCGGCGTCACCCAGAATTCGGCGTAGCTGATCTGCCAGAGCAGGAAGTTGCTCAACCGCATTTCCCCCGCGGTGCGGATGACGAGGTCGGGGTCGGGCATGCCGGCCGTGCCGAGCCGGGCGGCGAGGGCCGCCTCGTCGATCGTCTCGGGATCGAGCCGGCCGGCGGCCGCCTCACGGGCCAGGTCTCGGGCCGCCGCTGCGATCTCGCCGCGGGAGCCGTAGTTGATTGCCAGGCAGAGCCGCATCCCGTCGTTGCCGGAGCAGAGTTCGACGGTGCGGTCGAGATTGCCGAGCGTCTCAGCCGGCAGGCCCGCGCGGCTGCCGATCACGGAGAGCCGCACCCGCTGCCGCATGAGCAGATCCCGCTCCTCGATCATGTAGTGGCTGAGCAGTTGCATGAGGAAGGACAGCTCAGCGGCCGGCCGGCGCCAGTTTTCGCTCGACAGACAGTAGAGCGTGAGCTGCTGGATGCCGAGGTGAACGCAATGCTCGGTGATCCGGCGAACGCTCGTCACGCCCTGGCGATGCCCCTCGATCCGCGGCAGGCCCCGCTGCTGCGCCCAGCGGCCGTTGCCATCCATGATGATCGCGATGTGACAGGGCAGCCGTGGCGGCCCAGCGGCGGCCGCTGAAGCCGGATCGAGCTGGCCGCTCGCGACGCCCGTGGTCAGGCTCCCGCCGCGGGACTGGGCTGGGGTCGTTGCCATGATGGGGACCGCGGGGAGGCGGAGGAGGAGTCGCAGAAAATCGTCTGCTCGCGGTCGGGTCCGACCGAAACGATCGACACCGGCCGGCTGAGCAGCTCACCGATCGCCGCCAGGTAATCGCGGGCCGCCGTGGGCAGGTCGGCATAGCGACGGACGCCGGCGAGTTCCGCGCCCCAGCCGGGAAGCGTTTCGTAGACCGGCACCGCCCGTTCGAGGTCGCCGATCTGGCTGGGAAACTGCGTCACCCGCCGGCCGTCGATTTCATAGGCCGAGCAAATCTTGAGTTCGTCGAGTCCGCCGAGCACGTCGAGCAGCATCACGGCGAGTTCGTCGACGCCGGAGAGCCGCGTCGTATAGCGGGCTGCAACGGCGTCAAACCAACCGCAGCGGCGGGGCCGCTGGGTCACGGTGCCATACTCGCGGCCCCGCTCGCGGAGGTGCCGCCCGACGGCGTTGTCCTGCTCGGTGGGTAGCGGTCCGCCGCCCACGCGAGTCGAGTAGGCCTTCAAGACGCCAATCACGCGGTCGATCCAACGGCCGGGCACGCCGGAACCGCTGGCCACACCCAGCCCCGACGAGTTGCTGCTGGTCACAAAGGGAAAGGTGCCGTGGTCGATGTCGAGCAGCGCCCCTTGGGCACCTTCGAAGAGCACCCGGCTGCCGGCCTCGACGGCGTCGAGGAGGAGGGCGGTGGTGTCGGCCACGAACGGCCGCAGGCGTTCGGCATACTCGGTGTACTGGCGGTGGATCGCGGCGGGATCGAGCGGAGCGGCCTCGTCATCGCCGGGCCGTCGCCACGACGCGAGCAGCCGGTTCTTGAAGCCGGCGACGTGCTCGATCCGCTCCTGCAGGCCGCCGCTGTAGAGGTCGCCGAGGCGGATCGCAAGAGCCCGGCCTACCTTGTCGCGGTAGCAGGGGCCGATGCCGCGTCCGGTGGTGCCGATGGCCCCGCCCCCCGACAGGCTCGCGTCGAGGAGACGGTCTTCGGCCATGTGCCAGGGAAAGACGATATGAGCCCGGTCGCTCAGCCGCAGCTTGCCGGCCACCGTCACGCCCCGCGCCTCGAGGCCGTCGATTTCGCGGATCACGCTGGCCGGGTCGAGCACGACCCCGCCGGTGACCACGCACTGCACCCCATCGCGGAGGATGCCGCTGGGGATCAGGGAGAGCTTCCAGGTCTCGCCGCCGCTGACCACCGTATGGCCGGCATTGGCGCCGCCCTGGTAGCGAACGACCAGGTCGTGCTGCTCCGTAAGAATGTCGACGAGCTTGCCTTTGGCCTCGTCACCCCATTGCAGTCCGATGACACAGGTGCCGGGCACAGCTGAACAACCTCCTCGGAGTCCGGGGAAAACGCAGAGGCGTCTGGCGCACGACCTCCCCACAGAGTGTAAAACCGCTGGAAAACCGGTCAAGCATCGCCGCATGAAATCCCATCCAGGCACAGTCCTCCACGTGGCCACCGCCGAAGCGGGCCTGACGATTACCGCTTTCCTCCGCAGCCGCCTGGCCGCGGCGAGCTGGTCGCACGTGCAGTCGCTCGTGCGATCGCGGCACGTGCTCGTTCACGGCAACATCTGCACCGACGCGGCCCGCCGGCTCAAGGACGGGGAGGTGGTGAAGATCCTCGAGGCGGCCGCCCCGAAGCCGCCGGGACCCCGGGACGTGCGAATCGTGCACCTTGACGACGACGTGGTCGTGGTCGACAAGCCCACCGGCCTGACGACGACGCGGCATCACGAGGAGCTGAGCTGGCCCGCCCGTCGGCGGCAGATCCAGCCGACGCTCGAGGAACTTGTGCCCGAGGCGATTCGTGAGCATCTGGCCCGCGGCGGGGCCGCCCGCCCACCACGGCGTGGTGCCGCGGCCTCTGCAGCCGCCGGCTCGGCCCCGCCCCGCCGCCGCGTGCCGCCGGTGCGGGCGGTCCATCGCATTGATCGCGAGACGAGCGGGCTGGTTGTGTTTGCCCGCAACGTCCCCGCCAGCCGAATCATGGCCGAGCAGTTCCGGCTCCACACGACTCACCGCCGCTACCTCGCGATTGTGGTGGGACGGGTGGGGGCCGGCACGATGCGGTCGCATCTCATCCGCGACCGGGGCGACGGCCGGCGGGGCTCGGCGGAAGGCGACGACGGCAAGCTGGCAGTAACCCACGTTATGCCCGTGGAGCATTTCGGCGACGCCTACACGCTCGTGGAATGCCGGCTCGAGACCGGCCGCACCCACCAGATCCGGATCCACATGTGCGAGAGTGGCCACTCGGTCTGCGGCGAGCGGGTGTATTTGCAGGCCCGGAGAAGCAACGCCTCGCAGTCCCGCCGGGGTGGCCTAGTGGACGAGTCGCGGGCCCTGCGGGTCATGCTCCACGCGGCCGAACTCGGCTTCGTGCACCCGGTGACAGGCGACCAGCTCACGTTCACAAGCCCGTTGCCCGCCGACATGCGGCGGGTGCTCGCGGAGCTGCGGAAGCGGTTTCCCTAACCAGGGGACAGTCCCCGTTTGGTGCCAGATAAAAGCCCCGGGCGCGAGCCCGGGGACTGCGGATCAAAACGCCACCCCGCCATCCACTCCGTAACCTGCCCGCAACCTGCTCCGCCTATCTCGCCCCAGACAGACAACACCGTAAAGCCGGGCTGTGACCAATTGGTGCGCTACTTGGTGCGGCACGTCACAGTCCCCCAGCTCGCGCTGGGGGCTTTTATGCTGCACACGCCCATGAACATTCCGGAAGGAGCCTTTTTTCCGCTTGTCGCTGGCCCCAGACCCACGACATCCGCTCTCGGTCAGCGACCGACTACTGGTGCGGCCTCGCCGCCGGCGCGGGTGGCGGCGGCCCGCCAGATCTCCGGATCGACCGAATCGTCGACAAACCGCACGGCGGTGTCGGCCAGGGCCACATTTGCACCGCCGGGATGGCGGCTGCGGGCCGCCCGCCAGCCGTAGCCGGCGTACATCCGCGCCAGGTTTGTCGAGGTCATCAGCGCCGCCAGGCAGTCGAGCGCCGGATCGTTCGGGAGGCGGGCATGGTTGTAGAGCGTCGTGCGGTATTCGCCGTTGGCCCAGGAGAATCCGCGGAGGTCGGTAAAGTTGTAGTAGAAGGGCTGGCCGCAGGCGGTGGTGGTGAGGGGCGTGGCGAACACGAATCCGTAGCCCGTGGCCGGCACGATACCCGCCGGCGATCGGCCCGCGATCGGCCCGTCCCCCAGCACGCTCTCGGAAAAGGCGACCGTCTTCGAGAGCCCGTCGGAGACATCCTTGGGCCGGGTTCGGGAATTGATGGCGAATATCCCGTCGGTGTCGAACGGCGTGCCGCCGCCTGAGCCGCTGCCGGTGCAGCCGGCGTAGTTGGTCGGCCCGAACACCTCCGAGACCGGCGTCATCCGGTCGGAGGGGCAGAGAAACAGGGGCACCGTGAGCTTCACGATCGGCTTGTTCTGGGCCGCGATCGCATCGGGAGTGAGGCCGACGTAGAGCGGCACGCTGAGATCGAGGGCGTCGAGCAGCGCCCCCTGCTCGTAGAATGGGGCCAGGTGGGCCAGCACCGACCAGCGGAAGAACTGGTGGGGGAAGTCGGGCCGCTCCGCCCAGGCCCGCGACTCGGCCCCCACCGGCCAGCGGCGGCGGGCCGCCTCATGATTGGCGGCCGCCAGGGCGATCTGGCGGAGGTTGTTGGTGCAGCTCGTCCGCCGGACTGTCTCGCGGGCCGACTGGACGGCAGGCAGCAAGATGCCGACCATCGAGGCGAGGATCGCCACCACGACCAGTAGCTCGACAAGGGTCAGCCCCCGCCGCCGGTTCATGCCCGACCCCTGCGGCGGCGGAGCCACGCCGCCACGGCAGCCAGCCCAGCGGCCGCCGTGACCACGGAGGCCGGCTCGGGCACCGGGGCCACGACCAGCCCGCCGATGGTGCCCAGGCCGGAGTTGAAGGTGCCGACGAGCTGGCCGGTGGCGTCGAGCCGGTAGATAGCGCCGGCCCCGCCGGCACTGCCGACCACGAGCCCGCCGTCGGAGAGCGGGGCGAGCGGCGAGGTTTGGAAGAGGCCGATCACGGATCCAAAATTCGCCGTCGTATCGTCGAGCAAATCGGTTCGCAGCACCTGGCCGTTCATGATGCTGGCGGTGAACAAGCTGTTGCCGATGATCGCCAGACCGGTCGGGCCGGCGAGATTGGAAGCGCCGCTAGCGATCACTTCCTCCACAAATATGCCTGCGGCGTTGAACCGCTTGACGGGGCCGGAGGCCGTTGACGTCGCGAAATCATAGGTCTGGTCGCTCACATACAGCGAGCCGTCAGGGCCGAAGGCGAGCCCGGGGCTGCTCGCCAGACTTCCGCCGGTTGTGAACTCTCCGATCGTGATCGTGCCCCCGGTGGCGTTGGCAACGCTGACAATCGGGCCGGTGTTGCCGAAGAAGGGGTTACGGCCCACAAGCAGGTCGGTGCCTCGAAAGACAAGGGCCCCAGGGAAGACGTCGGGGAAGACGTCGAATGATCCAAAAGTGTGAACAGTCGTGAGGGCGTTGGTCGCCAGGTTGAGCCGCCGAATCGAGGGTGGGACGGTTCCGCCGTCTCCACTCTCGCCGAGATAAAGATTGCCGTCGGACCCGAGGGCGAGACCGGCGGCATTCAGAAGGCCGCCCGCAAGAAGCTCCGTCACCGTCCCGGACGGATCGGCTGTCTGGTAGCGGATCACCCGTCCATTGTTGTAGCTCAGGGCGTAGACGAAGTCGGCCCGGGCCGGGGCGATGAGGGCCAGGCTGAGGAGGAGGGCGACGAGGCAGGTCGAGACGGGGTGCATGACGGGCTCCAACTGATACGGCCGATCGCAGGCGGCGCGGGCGACCGAGGGGAAGACGTGAACGGATGCAGGCGGGGGCGTTCGCCCAACGGGGCAAGACGAGCGGCATCGGGCAACCGGCGGCGAGCAGAATCGACGACGGTCAGCGGTTCACGAGCGGTTCCTGAAGGAGGAGGGAACCAGGCGGGCTTTCAAGACCCACGACAGAATAGCCGCCCGTAATCGGCCGGGCAATTGTGCGAAAATCTTGTTTTTTGGCCGTTCCCGAGTTGCCGCAGGCCTGAGGGGGAGCCCCTTGCCAATCGAACGACTGGCGATGTGGCACGGAATATCCCGGCTTCCCGCTCAGGGCTTTTCACCACGGCCTGCCGTCCGCTCTAGGCATTCACGCCGCAGGCAAGCCCGGCGTAATCCGGCCGTTCCGCAGCCGTGTCACAGCGGCGGGACGCCACGACCTGGCCGTCCCGGATCACAAACGCTCCATGCATCTGGAAGCCATCGCCAACGAGCGGGCCGATCCCGTGACCTGCAAGCACCGCCCGCAGGCCCGGCTTCCACACGGCCGGGCCGAAGAGTTGCCAGGCCGTGCCCCGTGGCAGTTCGAGCGCCCGGTAGAGAAGCTTGCCCGGGTCGGAAACCCGCTCAACTCGCTCGATGCCGTGGCGGGCCAGGAGCGGCTTGAGGTCGCTGTCTCGCCCCTGGTGCACGATCACGAGCCGGAGCCCGGCCGACTCGATCTGCGGCAGGGCGGCGGCCAGGTCAGCGACGGCCTCGCGGCAGAACACGCAGCCGGAGTGCCGCAAGAGCACGAGCAACACTGGTGTCTCACGCGAGAATGCGGCAAGCGACCGCCCGGTGCTGGTCGTCGCTTCAGAGAGCGCCTTAGCCAGGTCGGTCGCCGGAACGCCGGCGGCCGTGTCGGTGTTGACCCGGAAGGCATGCCAGAGGATCACCGCGAAGGGGACCCACCAGATCAGGTCATTGGTTGGGAGCGTCACGCCGAAGGCGGCGGGCACCGTGCCCTGGAGAAGGCCCATCACGAATCCCAACGGCCCGAAGATCTTGCCGAGGAACCCGACGAGCACGATCGGCCAGTGTCGGATCGGATCAGGGGCGGCGGCGAGGTAGCCGATGCCGTAGACGCCCACGATCATCCCGACACACTGCCAGATGAAGGGATAGAGCGGCTGCTCCATGCCAGTGAGCGTGAACAGCCACCCCGGCCAGAGCACCGTGAGCCCGCCCCAGAGCAGGTTATAGATGCCAGCCGCAACGAGGCAGTGGGTCATCCAGCGGGGATGGGAGGAGATGGAGGTCATGGAAGGGGGCGGTGTATGGTTCTGAAAAGCTGCCCGGCTAGGATTCGAACCTAGACAAAGGGAACCAAAATCCCTTGTGCTACCATTACACCACCAGGCAGTGGGATGGACAGACAGAGTCCAGCATACTGGACCGGCGGCGTCCACCGACTCCGGCCGTACGACCAGCACAATCCCCCCGAACGGTCGGCTCGCAGGCCGGCTGCACCGGTCAGGAGATTCCGCCGATTCAGTGAAGGCGTGACGATCGCGGGACCTGTAGGAGAGTCCGGCGTCACGGTCGTGAGCCTTCAGTGGAGGATGTGGTAATGCCGTACGGTGATGCTCCCGGAGCCCAAGGCGGGGCCGTTTCGCCAGGCCTCTGGATCGACTGGAAATCGGCCCTGCTCGGCGGCACAGTCGCGATGGCGGTGGCCTACGTCGGCATCCTGCGGCCGGCCCAGCGGCAACTCACCACGCTCGAGGGGCATGTCACCCGTCTGGCAACGGCGGTGACCGCGCTCAACGACTCGCGGCAGGGCGTCGAGCGAGCGACCACCCTCCTCGAGCGGCTCGACGCGCAGGCAGGGAGATTGGCCGCCGCCGAAGCGACGCTCGAGCGGTTCGAGATGCTGGGCGACCGCCTTGTGGCTGAGCGGGACGGCGTCGAGGCGGCCACCGCCACGGTCGAGCGGATCGAGGATTTCCACCGGGGCATCGCCGTCCGCACCGAAACGATCGACGCGGCGCAGGACATGCTCGCCGGGATCGACGACCTGGCCATCCGTGCCGCCGCCAGCCGCGACGCGGCTGAAGGCATCGGCCAGTCGTTGGCGACGGTCGATGCGATCGCGGCCGAACTCGAGACCGGCCTGGCGGCCCTGGCCACTGCCGGTCCGACAGCTGAGCGTCTGACCGGGCTCGCCGTAATGCTTGCCGGCCGGGCTTCCGACGCCGAGGCGGCAGCCGACCGGCTCGACCGGCTCGTGGCCCTCAAGGAGCGGCTTCTCCGTGGCACGATCGACCTGCACGTTGCCGATGCCACGCTCGTGAAGCTCTCAGACCTTGCCGAGTCGCTTGCCACCGCCACCGGCACCGTGAGCCAGCTGCAGCGGTTTGTTGTGGATGTGATGCTGCTCGAGCCGGCGGTGGGCCGGGCCATGCGGGCGCTTGAACCGGTGGTCGAGTTTACGCAGGCCGGCCGGCGGGCCGACACGAAAAACACCACCGCTCGGCCGCTCGTGGAGGGTGAGCAGCCCGAGGAAACGCCCGTTACCGAAGTGGCCCGCAAGCCAGCCGACGAGAGCCGGTAGGTCAGCGAGGCGACGCTGTTCGGCAAGGTGCCCTGCCGGCCGGGCCCTTCCGGCCATACAAGCCCCCGGCGCGAGCCGGGGGACTGTGACGTGGTGGACAGCCCGGCGCCGCCAGGCCGCAACGCGTCGCTGACTCCGGGTGGCAGGGCGAGCGGGATAAACTTCGCCCCGCCGTCCCCGGGCTCGCGCCCGGGGCTTCTATGGCCTGCCCGTGGGTCACGACTCGACGGGAGTCGGCTGGTCGGCCTGGATCCGGGCAAGCTTGCTCGTCACGGAGAAGGAGAGTTGCTCGAGCTCGATCGCCAGGTCGACCCCCACGTTCTGGACGTGTGGCGGCAGCACGAGGGTGACCGGCGCGAAATTCACGATCCCTTCGATGCCGGCAGCCACGAGCCGGTCGGCTGCCTCCTGGGCCCGAGCGGCTGGCACCACGATCATGCCCAGCCGGATCCCCTTTGCGTGGATGGTCTCGGCCAGCTCCTCGAGCGGCTGAATGCGGATGCCCTGGATCACTTTGCCCACCTTCTCAGGATCGGCGTCGAAGGCGGCGGTGATCGTGAAGTTCTGCCGGCCGAAGCCGCGGTAGCCGAGCAGGGCCTGGCCGAGGTTGCCTGCGCCCACCATCCCGACGCTCCAGGTCTGGTTCGTGCCGAGGATGTCCCGCATCGCCCGGATGAGCTCGTCGCAACGGTAGCCGACGCCCGGATAGCCGAACTGGCCGAAGAAGCCGAGATCCTTGCGGACCTGGGCGTCACTGAAGCCGAGAAGCGTGCCGAGCTGACCCGACGAGATCGTGGCCTGGCCGGCGGCCTCGAGCCGCTGGAGCTCGCGGAGGTAGAGACTCAGCCGGCTGACGACGACCTTCGGCACCGTCGAGTCCGACGGCGGCTCGGTCTGCTGTGCGGGTTGGGGTCGCGATTCCGCCATCGAAAAGCCTGCTGAAAGTTCCACCGAAGACAGGGCCCCTGGGAGCCCGACTCTAACGGCCGCGCGGAAAATCACCAATCTGCCGTTCCCTTCGTGCCAGACGCTCCGGTTGTACCGCGCCTGGGGGGATAGAAAAACCCCGCCGGTCGCGATGGATGGTCAACCTGCGGTGAGTTTATGGCCGATCCTAGAAGGGTACGGAGTGCGCTCCGGCGTGCGGCACCACGGCTCATCGGGTCTACGTTCGCAGACAGTTCCACCACAAGGAGGCCTCCTCGGCAGGGGCGGCAGTCATGAAGAGCATCTGGATATGTTGTTTGATGGCCCTCGCGGCCATCCTGACGCCGGCTCAGCACGCCGACGCGGCCTATTGCGGGCTGGCCAGCTACGAGCGGGGCGCCGGTCGGATGACGACCGTCAGCTTCGCCTCGGCCCGCAGGAGTTGTGCGGCCCACGAGTCGGCCGGTGATCCGACGTGTGCGGCAGCCCCGTCGTGCTGCGGCACGCGGCTCGTGAAAGACGTCGTGTACGAGGAGAAGCAGTACACCTGCTACAAGACCGTCTGTGAGAGGGTGGTCGAAGAGCGGCAGATCGACTGCGTCCGCCACGAGACTGAACGGGGCTTCAAGGAGGTTGAATACACCGTCTGTAAGCCGGTCTGGGAGACCCGCACGCGTTCGATTCCCTACACGGTCTCGAAGCCCGTCTACGAGACGCGGACGAAGGAGATCCCCTACACGGTCTCGAAGCCCGTCTCCGAGACCCGCCAGGAAACCTATACGGTCTCAAAGCCGGTCTCTGAGACGCGGACCCGCGAGATCCCCTACACGGTCTGCCGGCCGGTGTACGAGACGCGGACCAAGGAGATTCCCTACACGGTCTGCCGACCGGTGTACGAGACGCGTCAGCAGACCTACACCGTGTGCA
>JBBEEF010000144.1:0-19066 GCA_040880915.1 Pirellulales bacterium | reverse complement strand
TGCCCTGGTAGCGCCGAGCCCGGTGTCGTACTACCGGCTCGGTCCGCATCACTGGAGTTGTGGCTATGCCTCGTTCGGAGTCCAGAATCGGGAAGCGGCAATCCGGATCTGTCCCTCGACATCCGGCGAACCGGCGGCGCGGGCGCGCGGATTCAATCTCGAGCTTCGGCCACCGGATGCGACAGCCAGCCCCTACCTCGTGCTCGGTGCCCTGGTGCGTGCCGGCCTTGAGGGGTTACGTGCCGGATTGGAATTGCCGCCTGCCTGTGTGACCGACCCCGCGGACCTCAGTGACGACGAGCGGTCAGCGATGGGGATCGTCACTTTGCCGGCCACCCTGCCGGAGGCTATCGAGGTCTTTCTCTCCGACGAACGGGCCGTCGGCTGGCTTCCCGACACGATGCGCGAGTCCTATCTCGACGTGAAGCACACGGAGCAATCCCTCGCCGCAGCGGAAAGCGACGAGGAAAACGCAACCAGGTACCGGCGCGCTTACTGACCATCCCCCGCGGGAATTGTTGTGACTTACCGAGAGGTGCTCCATGAGAACAGATAGCGCAGCGGCCCCCGTTGTGATTCTCGTGAACGGGCCGAGTTCATGCGGAAAGTCGACCCTGTGCCGAGCATTGCAGGAGCGCCTGATCGATCTCGCAGATGGTAATCCCGCCGCCACCTTCGGGTTCGTCGCATTCGACGACAAGTTCCGATTCATTTCCGACAAGCTCTACTCCACCGCGTTCGTGGCAGTCGGCGGTGGCGATCTCAGCCGCCTTGCGTCCCGCAGGCCGAATGACGGCCGCGCCGCGTGGGAATACGCCGACGACAGCACTGCAGCGGGCAAGCACGGCGGGAGTCCTCGAATACGACTCGTTCTGAGCGCCCACACCCGGCGAGTGCTGACTGGAATTCACCGTGGTTGGGGTGAGCATCTCAAACTCGGTACGAACCTCCTCATCGATCACTTTCTTCAGGACAGGGATTGGAGCGACGAAGTCATCGGCGTCATTCGGGAATCCGGGGCCCGACTCTTCCTGGTGGGGGTCTTTTGCTCGCTGGAGGAGTTGGAGCGTCGCGAATCATCCCGGGGGGACGGAAATACCGAAGGCAGACCCCTCGGACTGGCCCGCAGAAGTGATGAGATCTGCCACTCACATGGACTGGACTACGACGTGACCGTTCGGACAGATGAGCAATCCACCGTGGAGTCCGCCGAGTCGATCATTGCAGCACTACTCGCGTGCGGTTATCTGCCGGTGCAGGCGCCCGCGTGAGTGTTGCGAACGCAGGGCCGCCCGCCGAGGTTCACTGAGCGCCACCCAGCGCGCTGTCGAGTAACTCACCGACGTGCCGCCAGTACAGCCAATCGGCGACGGCGGCGCGGCGTGCGTCCGTCTCAGTCGCGGTATGCGCTTCGGCGAGGGCGGTGTCGCGTTCGAACGCCGCATACGACCCAAATGCCCTGAGGTGGGGAACTTCTCGGCCGTCAACGGAACTGGTCAAGGGCATCCACACATCAGACCAGAGCTTTCGACGCAGATTGGGCGGCGAACTCGAACCGGCTGGCGCGGGCGACAACAGCCCCAGCAGACTCCCATCGGCTGTCTCCGCTAAACGGGCCGCTGCCTCGGGGTCGACCACTTCCAGGCGGGACCGGCCCGCCATTGCTCCGGTCGCCGGGATGTCTTCGGGTTCAAGCACCACCTTGGCCGCGCCGGGATCAGAACCGCCGAACTGTTCGGAGGTGGCGATGACCGCTCGCAACTTCTTGTTGTGATGGGCAGCCCAGCCCTGCACCGCCATCGCCGGATAGGTAACCCAGCCCGCCCGTTCGACCGCCGGGATTTCCGCATCCGCGGTCACCAATTGCACCGGCTCAGGTAGTTGGACCCCGGCGGGGATGTACGCCAATCCGTAACTGTTGGCCACCACGATCTCGCCGTCTGTGCTCACCGCAGTCATCCAGAAGAACCCGAATGCCTCCGCGCCGTCGCTGTCCGTGGCGTTCAAGGCCGCCGCAACCCGGCGTGCCAGTGCCAGCGGATCGGCACCGCCGCGTTTGGCCGCCTCCGGTGCGGTGGCCGCCGCGATGGCGTCACGCTCGGCCCGCGCCGCCGAGACCGGTATTGGTGGCGCCGCGGCGGCCGCGGCCGCGGGCCGATCAGGCACATCCGGTTCCTGCCGACGGCCCTTTTGCCCCCCTGCTCCGGCGGGCGTTTTCTGCCTCGGCGTCGAGGTGGCCGCTGGTCTCGTTCCCGTCGGCGCCGCCGATCCCTTACCCGATCCCTTACCCGAACCCGCCGCGGCCCCGCCGGCAGCGCCCGCGCCCATCGGCGCTCCCATCGGCGCGGCCGCCGATGGGTCCTCTGCGGATCGCGGCGCCATCATGGGCGCGGATGCCACCGGTGCGGCGCCGACCGGGGAAGAGCTCAGCGCCGCCGCCGACAGTCCCTTGCCGACACCGCCGGCGCGGCCCGGTGTCGCGGTCCCGGTCGACGAGCCTGGTGACACGACTGGTGCCCCGTTCGCGAAGAAGGGTGTCGACTGATCGACCGTGTCGAGGCCCGCCGTGGGTGATGTCGGCGATGACCCCGAGGACGCCGACGACATCAGTGACGACAGCGCACCGCTTGCCGACTCCGTGGCGCCGGGCGATTGAGGCTCGGCGGGAGTGCGGTTCCCGGTGTCAGACGTGTTCTCGTCAGGGGTGTTCTCGTCAGTGGTGTTCTCGTCAGTGGTGCTTTCGTCAGTGGTGCTCTGGTCAGTGGTGTTCTGGTCAGACGAAGGCTCCGTCTGATCCAGCGATTCTGTCGGACTTGCTGGCGGGGTTCTCTGCGCCCCGGTCGTTCGTATCTGTTCCGCGGTGGCTGCGACGAGGCCGGTGTTGGCCCCATTGGTGGTGGCGATCACCCGCTTGATTGCGGCGGTTCGCTCATCGGCGTCCAGTGCGGGGTCGTGCTGCAACGTGGCGATCGTGGCATTGGCGGCCTCGACGTTATCGGTGATCGCCGATTTGGCCTCCGCGATCACCCCGGCGATCTGGTTGTGCCAGCGGGTCGCGTCATCGGCATCGCTTTTCAGCGCCGTCAACTGATCGATGTTGCGACCGAGCGCGTCGTTTGCGGCATCGGCGGCAGCTCCTGACCAAATACCTCCCTCGAAGACCCGCATCCTCTGCTGCGCACTGTTGTCCAGTGCTGCACCGAGTTGCCGGGACACCCCGGCGAACTCCTCCGACCGGGCAGACAACGTGGCCTCATCAACCTCCGGCCAGCCACCAGCGCTGATCATCTGTTCGGCGTATTCGCCCGCCGGCCGCGCAAGTCCCATGGTGTCCAGAAGATTTCGCTGCCGCTTAGCCGTCGCCCTGGAGCGATCCGACTTGCTCCTGCAGTGTCGCGGCGATATCGGCCAGCTTCGCGAGGAGCTGCTCGTGCTGTGCCTCGACGCCCGCGGTCGCGGCGGCCTGCGCGTTGCCCACAGCCTCATTGAGTCGCGCACCCACGGTTTCGGCCCCCAGACGCAGCAGGCCGTCTTCGATGTAGAGGTCGGTCAGCCACTGGTGTCCGTTGATGGTGACCTCGACGGTCCGGGCGTCGTCTGTTCCGGTGAAGGTTCCGGTGTTCATCCCGTGTTTGAAGTCCTCGAGGGATGACTGTGCCAACTGGGCCTGCTGTAACACGGCATCCATATCCGGCATCTGCGGGTCTGTCATTTCGGCTCCTTGTTGTCGGGTCCATCCTTGCGCCGGCGATTACCGATGACCGCCTCGGTCCAGGGACGATCCTCGGCATAGAGGGCTTCCTCGTCCTGTTGGGCCCGCTTGGCCTTGCTGTCTTCACCCTTGCCGCCCTGGCCGGCCATCGGCGCCATTCCCATGCCGCCACGACCGCCCATCGCGGCACCGCCGGCCGGTGCGGAGCCGCCCGCAACACTCGGCACGCCCCGTCCCGCAGCGGAACCCGCGCCTTCGGCGGCCACCGGTGGTTGCAACGGCATCGACGGCACCCCGCCACCGCCGCCGACCGACGCCGCCCGCATTCCCCCCAGACCCCCGGCGGGCAGTTTGGACGAACCGGCCCCGACGCCGCTGACCACCCCATCCGTCACTGGTGTCGTATCGGTCGACACGTCCGACGGCAGATCGGACGGCAGCGACGGCATCGTTGGCAACCCGGCATCACCGAGGCCGGCATCGGCTGACGGGTCGGGGACTTCGGTGTCGGTGGCCAGTTCTGTGTCGGATGGCGGGTTGATTGTGTAAGAGGGCTTCGGAGCGCGTCCCAATCCCGTGCCGCCTGTCACCGACTCCTCAATGGACGCGAAGCCGTCATAATTGGCTTTGGTCTTGAATGCCGTTTGTGCTGCTGTGGAAAGCTCGTTCAATTTTTTTATTATCTTGGCAAGTCCGTTATCGGTGTATTCGTCTACGTGATAACCGCTGTCGGAAAGAATTTCCCGAGCGTCGTCCTGCCAATTCCAATTCGGATCAAACTTGTAGAGATTCACCACTTCGGGAAGCGGATGAATATTAGTGCTGTGGTGTTTTGCCAACTCTTTGACCGCTTTATTCGCATCCGCAAACTTCAAGCTAAAACCTCGACTTACGTTCCAACTTGGGGAACTACTTGTGAAGGTCACAAGTTTGTAGGCGTCCACGACTTGATTAAGCTTCTCCGCCACGTCGAGGCAATGCTCCACAAAACCTTTCAGCCACACTCGTTGCGTTTCGAGTTCGGCTTCGACTTTGGTCGCTGATACGCCCTCCCATTCGGCAAAGCCCCGAAAAGGTCCGCTTGTCTCATAACTGGAGACTTTCAACACTTCCCTGTTCAGCCACTTCGCATACTTCCCGCCCAACTCGCCTGCGAAAGCTAAATAACCTGTGCCCGTGTCTCCCCCCTGGTAAATCTGGTGCGCGCTCTTCAGCGGCTCCGCCTCTCCGTCCCACTTTGCGATGAGCGATGCCACGTCCGATTCGCTACCAGGGGTTGGGGTGGTCGAACCCTTGTCCGCCTGATCCGGTACTACTTCCGGTACCTGTGTCTCCCCGTCGATGGCCTCGGCGGCAGATTCGTCGAACTCCTCATAGGCTTTGGCCGCGTTTATCAGCGACTCGGCCACGTCCCGCAGATTGTCAGCGGCTTCCTTGATGGAGTTCCGGTCCGAATCGATGACTGCCCAAAGGTCCCTCGTCCCTTCCAAGACGAAAGGTAACCCGCACGGAGGCAACGGATTATCGGCTGGGAAGTCGGCCACCAACTTGTCCGCGAACTCTTCCAGTTCCGCGGCCCTCTTCATTAACTCGTCTAGTTCTACCTTCAGTTCAGGCTGTGTCATATCAGAATCCCGTTCTCGCCGTTGGCTGTCATGAGTGCGCTGCCGAAGGCTGGTGCATGAGTGCTTCCACGAAGCGGCTCTCCCCGTCCAGGGAGATCGGCCGGACTGCCAAACCCTGGTGCCTCGGCGTGGCTATTTGGTTGTCCCGCAACACCACCCGGCCGATGCCGGGTTTCCCACCGAGATGGGTGACGGCTCCCGGCCACACCACCTGCGACACCGAGCCGATGTTTGCGCCGATCATCTCGGCGAGTGCACTCAGCGGGGATTCCAGCGTGACTCGCCCGCCCGCGGCGGCGGCGCGTACCGCAAACCAGGCCGGATTCTGGGCCTCGCCCACCACGACGCAGGAGTCGACGTCGTCGAACGGTAGGTACACCCGGTAACCGTCGGGGTTCTGACCCACTAGGACCCCGGCCGATCCGATCGGTACCGGCCAGTGCTGGTCGCCGACGAGGTCCTGGCCGTCCAGCGCCGCCCGTTGGGCGCCGGACAGCGGGGCGAATCCCTTCGGCTTCTTGCGTTTCGCCGCGGTGCTCAGCAATACCGTGGACCGTGGTGCGGCCCCGACGCAGATGCGGATCCGGGTGATGGTGCGATCCGCGGGCGCCGACCACCACATGTCCGGACCGCCTGCTGCGGTGAACGCCGCGGTGACCGATTCGGGTCCGCGCAGCCTCGACCAGTTCTCCCGGTCGAAGCTGATCATCGTTGCGGCGTCGAAATCGGTGAAGTCGGCGCAGCAGCGCGCGTCGATTCCCACTCCGGCCAACCGGTCGGCGATGCGCGTCGTCGAGGCCACCAGGTAGCGGGCCAAACCGGCGGCGCCGACATCGCGGCGTTGCGCCGAGTGCTGGGTGCGAAGCGGATCGGCGCGCAGCAGCAGCCAGGTGCGGCGGTGCGCCGGTGCCGGATCCGATCCAACGGCGTCGTCGTACATGCTCAACACGTCCGCGGATGCGATCGAGCCGATCCGGTACCCGGCAGAGACCACGTCGGCCTCAAGGTCCGGGCAGTGCACCGCGAGCAACTGCTCCAGCATCACGGTGTCCAGCACGTCCTCGCTTCGGGCCTGACCGTCGACGATGACGGTCGGGGTGAACGGACGGGCAATGAGTTCGATGAGCGCGACGAGGGTCTCGCCCTGCCAGCGCACGGCCACCGGATCACCCGGCAGCACGGTGGCGCCGACGACGGCCTTCGATGGCGACTCCGCTGCCCGGCGGCGTCGCCAGATCCACCCGAACAGCGTCCGCACCCACCCGGTCAGCCGCCGGCCGCGGAAGGTGACCAATGCCAGCACCGCTGCCGCCGCCAGCACCGCGATGGCCCAGCGTTGGTGGTGGGTCTCGAGGACTAGGAACACCAGAGCGGGGACCAGAGCGCCGATCACGAGTGCGTAGCCGGTACTGAATCTCAGCCGCAGCGGGCTTCTGGAGATCTTCATCGACGCTTCAGTGCCCGTCCGGCCAGAGCCACCAATGCCAGCGCTAATCCCAGGCCCAAGACCCCGGTCGCCACGGCCGTGATGGGCCCACGATCAGGCGGCGGCACCACGACCGGGGGCGGCAGTTGTTGGATGGTGGGCAGCGCCTCCTCGGGGCCGGTCGCAACGTCCCACGTGAGGGCATCGTGCGCATCGATGACCCCCGCGCCGACGGCATTGTCGACGCCGCCGCCGGGATTGCGTGCGGTCGACACGATCCGGTCGATGACCTCTGCCGGTGTCAACTCCGGGAAGCGCTGTCGCACAAGGGCTGCCACACCGGACACGTAGGCCGCGGCAAAGGACGTACCGGCGATCGGGACCGGCCCGTCAGCGCCCTGCAGGGCGTTCACCGGTTCGCCGTCACCGCCCAAACCGGTGACGTCCTCGGCGGGTGCTGCCGCACCCACCCACGGACCCTGCATCGAGAACGGACTCGGCACCCCGGTCGGTGCAATACCACCGACTGTCAGCACCAGGGAGTCGTACCACGCCGGCGTGACGATCGTCTGGACGTCCTGCCAGCCGCGAGGGTCGTTGGTTCCGGACGGGTCGATCGGCGGGTTCTGGGTGCAATCACCGCCGGTGTTGCCGGCCGCGACGACGACCACCGCGCCTTTGAAATTGACGGCGTAATTGAGCGCTGCGCCCAGCGAGGCCTGATCGACCGGTCTGGCCACCTTGAAGCAGGCCGCTTCGCTGATATTTATCACACCGGCGTCAAGATTGGCCGCGTGCATGATGGCCCGCGCCAGGCTGCGAATCGACGCCGCCGCCGGAGTGGTGTTGGGGTCATTCGGGTCGACCTGCACGTCGACCGGTTCGAAGGCCTCCGACGTCTGACGCAACGAGATCAGCCGCGCATCGGGTGCCACGCCGATGAACGCGTCCGTCGGGGCACCCCGGCCGGCGATGATGGACGCGGTGATAGTCCCGTGCGAATCGCAGTCGGACAACCCGTCGCCGGCCGCGTCGATGAAATCACCACCGGGTTCGGCCGGAACCCGCGGTGAGGCGTTCACTCCGGTGTCGATCACCGCCACCGTGACCCCCGCCCCGGTAGCGAACCGCTGTGCCCCACGGATGTCCAAGTAGTCGTAGGCCCAGGGCGGGTCGCGGAATTCGGAATTCGGCAGCGTGGTCGGTGCCGAGCAGTAGCGCCGTTGTTCGAAGGGTAACTCTGGCTCGACGGTGTCCGCCGGTGTCGCCTCGGGGTCTATCTCGGGTGGGGGGACTGCCAGTGCCGGGGCCGCATTGAGCAATACCAGAGCAAGCGCCGCGACCATCGCCAGGAAGCGCCGCACACCCATCACCGCCTTCGTACTCGAGCGATCGTGAGCATAGCGGCGCGATACCCCTGTAGGGATGGGTGGAATTACTCGAATTCGGCTAGGCCCTAGCAAGGCCTTAGGGGCCGGGAAACCAAACGGTGCACTATTCACCAGTCGTCCTCATCGGAGGGGCCCTGGTCTTCGTCCTCGTCGTCTTCCCGGCCGAGCGGCATCGCGATCGCCGGTGCTGAACGGGTACTGCTGGACTGCCCGCCGGCGCCCATCGCGCCTAGTGGTGCGGCACCGGAGCCCATGGCCGAGGATCCGGCCGCGCCACCGGTTGCGGCGGCCGGGGCGGGGGCCGCCGCCGGGTCGGATCGGCCGAGGAACTCGGCCAACAGGGGAGTGCGGGGCGGCGATCCGCCGGCGCCGGGCAGCGAATCCGCCCGCAGCATCCCCGCGCCGACGCTGGGACCCGATCCGCCGGCCAGCGGGTGAGTGGACCCCGGATTGGCGCCCAGCAGACCGATCTGATCGGCCGGGTCCTCCTGCGGGTCGGCCGTCGGGTCGCCGCCCAGGCCGCCCTTGCCGCCGGCCTGCTGAATCAGCTGCTGCAACTGCTGAAACGACTGCTGACCGAACTGACTCATCTGCTGCATCGGTCCGCTGAGTTGTGTCGCGGACTGGCTGAGTTGCTCCAACGACGGCAATTCGGCAGTACCGATTTCCGACGCCAGGTCGGCCAAAGTGTTGGCCAGAGTGTCGGCGAGGCTGTCGGCCAGCGTCGGGGCTGCGGTATCGGCGGCAGTCTCAGTGACGTCGGCGGTCGTTTTGGCCAACTTGCCGGCGGCGTCGGCCACGTCGCCCACGGCGGGAGTGAGGATCGGCTCGGCCGGTGCCAGTGGTTCGAATCGGGTGTTGGCGGTCGTCTCCGCCGCATAGACGTCCATGGCTGTAGCGGCCTGATTCCACATCCGGACGAAGTAGTCGGTTTCTTTGAGGCCGATCGGCATTGTGTTGATACCGAAAAAGTTGGTGGCCGTCAGCACCGCACGGGTGACGTGGTTCACCGCGATATCCGGCAGGGTAGGTGTCGTACCCAACGCGGCGGTATAGGCCGCGGCTTGAGCGGTGGCCTGTGCCGCGCGCTGCTCGGCCTGCCCGGCGGCGGTTTGCAGCCACGTCACCATCGGTGTCGCCGCGGCGATGGCCCGCTCGCTGCTGGCCCCGGTCCATAACTGCTGCAACGACTTCAGCGCGACATCGAGTTCGGTGGCCTGCACGGTCAGCGCCGTTGCCAGGGTCTGCCACCCGGCGGCGGCCTGCAGCATGGGCGCGGGGCCCGCACCCATCATCAGCCGGGCAGTGTTCGCTTCCGGCGGCATCGCATGCCAGAGCACGGCGGCTACTGGGTCGAGGCGTCGATGGCGTTGCCGGCCTCATTCAGGCGCTCGCCCTCGGCGGTATCGGCCGCGGCGAACGTGCCGGCGATTTCGGTGAATGCCGCACCGGCGCGGGCGATCTCCTGCTGGGCCGCCTCGATCAGACCCGTCATCTGAGTACCCTCCGCGGCGAATGCCGTGGCCGCCTGCGCCGAGACCTCGTCGGCTCCGGCCGGGGCAAGGCCGGTCAGCGCCGCCGCCGCGGCAGCAGCGCTCACCAGTCCCTGCGCGCCGGAAGCGGCGACCGTCGCGCCGATGGCAGCCACAGCTTCATTCTCTTGGGAAAAGTTTTCCATGCGTACTCCTTGTATTTTGGCGCTTCGTCTTATGGCGAAACTTGGGCGTCAGGACAGCTTGGGATAGGTCGCGGGATCGAAGAAGCTGGTGCCGGCGACATAGCCGCGCTCCGGTGACAAGTCCGGCGGTGGTCCGGTCTCGGTGCTGCCGTCGAAGCTCAACTCCAGTTGCACACCCGAGGGGTCGAAGACGAACAACTGCCAGGTGGTTGTGCCGGGCACCAGGAATTCGCGCCACTGCAGCCCTGCCGCTGTGAAGCGGTCGATGAAGCCGCGGAAGTCGTGGCAGGTCAGCGTCACATGGTCGATCGCGCCGGAGCCCAGCACGGTTGCGCCTTCGGGTCCCAGTGCCGGGCCGCCAGCGTAGATGTGCACGATCGCGTGCCCGCTTGAGCCCAGCGCGCCCAGCCAGGCACCGGGATAGCCGAAATCAGGCCGGGACACCGAAACCAGCCCGATCACCTTGGTGTAGAACGCGAGCGTCGCGGTCAGGTCATTTGTCTTGATCGCAACATGGGACAGCCCGTCGACGGCGGGCGCGTTCGGGGATGTGGCGACAGAACTGGCGGGCGACGTCGTGGAGGACGAGGTGGCGGATTGATTGCTCGAACAGCCAGTGAGGCCGGCCAAAACGATGGCGCCGCCAACCGCAGCCAGGAGCAGAGCGCGCAGACTCGACATGATCATGCGGGCCAGACCTGATTGTTCAACGTCTTCGCCGACTGATTGTCGGTGCCCTCGTAGATCTTGAGGGTCTCACGTAATCTCTCAGCCAGGTCCTCGGAGATTCCCGTCATGGCGTCGATGGCTCGGTTGCGCTCCGTTTCGGCTCGCGTCATACCGGGCCACGCGCCGGCGCAGACGGCTCCGTGACTGACTCGAACCTGGCCGGCCAGTCCGGAGGTTCCGGCGGCCGCCTGCGGTATCCGGTTCGCCGCGTCCACCTGTTTCTGAATCAATTGCCGCAGGAAATCTCCGGTGACTTCAAGGTTTTCCATGGTGTCTCCTCATCATCCTCCCGATCATGAACCGGCGATCTGCCCATAGCGGCTTGCCACCGCATCCATGGCGGCCCCGGTCTTCTCTGACCGCATGCCCTGTTCTGTTTGCAGCCACGAATCGACGCCGAGGCATGCCGCCGCCGTTGCCAATTGAAATGTGTTCGACACTGCGGGTCCGCAGGCAGGTTCCACGTATAGAGCCCACGCGATGGGGAACGCCGCTGCGAGGGCCGTTGCAATACCGCCCATCTCCCACCGCAGTTTCGTCACCTCGGCGGCCTGTGTCTGCAACAGGCCCGCCAACTCCAAGTCGAGTGCGGCCATCTGGCCGCTGCGGGTCTGCTGCTCGGTATTGCGGCGGTCATAGGTCTGCGCGCCGTCGCCGTGCCACCCGGGGTCGTTGCCGGCTGCCCCGAATATCACAGACGCGTCCTGAAACACCCCGGCGCCTTCGGTGAGTCCTCCGCCTTCATCAGGGTTGCCTAACCCGTTCAACAGACACGCCGCGGTGTGAATCGCCGAAGCCGCCGCGAGGATCCGCATAGCGGAGGATTTATCGACGCTTTCCTCGGGTGTCTGACTCTGACCCTCCTGTACCGCCCCATCGTTCTCGTAGTCGATCTGCTGGCGAGCATTGCGGCCGTTGTAGCTGGCGTCCTCGCCGATTCTGGGAAGGTCGCTCCTGGCTCTTCCGGCGGGGCTGTATGGGCGGGCCGCGCGCGACAGCATCCGCGGGTTCCAGTTGGGTAGCGGCGTCACGATGCCTGTGCCTTAGCTGCGATCTGCGCGTAGCGGCCAGCCACGTTATCCATGGCGGCCCCGGTCGTCTGCGACCGCAGGCCCTGTTGGGTCTGAAGGCCGGTATCGGCGCCCAGGCATGCGATGGCCGTTGCTGTTTGGAATGCCGTCGATATCGCCGGCCCGTAGACCGGAATCTTGTAGATTACGTTGCCGAGACGATCGGCATACGGGTTCAGCAGGTTCGTCATTTCACTACTCCCCGTCGTCGGGCGGGTCGATGTACACGGCCTGGATGACTTCCTTGGCCTCCTGGGTGACCAGGAACGCCTGCCCGGGTGGCCGCTTTTTGACGATGATCTCTCTCGACGGGAAGTCCTGTTTCTCGCCGGACAGGAACAGGGTGGGCGAGCCTGACCCGAATGCGGTGCCCACGAACTTGTCCATGGTGGCTTTGTAGGCCTGACTCATCTGGCAGGTCACGATGATGTGCAGTCCGATGTCGCTGGCCGCCGGCAGCAATGGGGCCAGCGGCGCCATCGGCGGCAGACCGCCGGATGCGGCCACGATCATGTGCCAGTCGTCGACCAGTAGCACCACATCGGGTCCGGTCCACCAGGACCGACCCCGCAGTTGCGCCGAGGTGAGGTCCGCCGGCGGCAGGCGTTTCTTGAGGTTGGCCGCCAGAGCCTTGATGGCTTCTTCGAGCGCTGTGCTGTTGCGGTTGATCGCACCCGCGTCGAGTAGATGACTGTCCGGTACCGCGCCCAGCAGTCCGGAGCGGTAGTCGGCGAGCATGAAGCGCACCTGCGCTGGACTGTTGCGGGCGCAGATGGCCCGAGCGACGGCGTGGGCGATGCGGGTCTTGCCCGATTTTGCCGCTCCGAAGATCAGCAGATGCGGATTCTCTGCCATCGGCGCGTAGGCCACCGACAGGTCGGTTTCGCGCAGCCCGACCGGGATGGTCCACCGGGTCGCGTAGTTGGAGTCCGGCCCGGGTGGGTTCGGGTCCAACTCGGCGAGGTCGATGCGCTCGGGCAGCACTCTGACTTCGGGTGCGAACTCGGTGTTGTCACCGGCGATCTGCCCCGTGGCGGCAGTGATGGCCGCGACCAGGTTCTCGGCGCTGTGCACACCATCGAGTCGGGGCACCCCGATCATCAGGTGGTTTTTCTCCATCGAGATCGCCCGTCCGGGGCGACCCGCGGGGATGTCACGGGTGATCCGGTCGATCTGGGTGTCGTTGACGTCGCCGAGGCGGAACTCGATCTTGGTGCCGAGGTAATCGCGCACCCGAGACTTCAGTTCCGTCCAGCGCGGCGTGGTGATGATGACGTGCACACCGAATGACAGCCCCTGGCCCGCCAGGTCCTGCACCAGCGATTCGATATCGGGGAACTCACTGACCACGGCCGGCCAGCCGTCGATGACCAGGAACACGTCGCCGAACGGATCGGCCGCGGCGGGATTGTTCGGATCAGCGCGCATCTGCCGATACTCCGCAATCGAGCCCACCCGATACTGTTTGAAGTCGCTTTCACGTTGCCGCAGAACGGATCTCACCTCGGCGAGCACCCGCATCACCCGGTCTGGTTCGGATCGGGTCACTACTGCACCGACATGCGGCAGATCCTCCAGATAGATCAGGCCGCCGCCGCCGAGGTCGATGCAGTAGAACGCGACGTCGCGCGGGGAGTGCGTGGCGGCCGCCGACAGGATGAGGGTCTGCAGCAGGGTCGACTTGCCGGTTTGCGGCGAACCGCCGATCGCGATGTTGCCGCCGGCCCCCGACACGTCGACGCCCCACACCGCCTGGCGGTGGTGGCGCGGCTCGTCCATGATCCCCAGCGCGAAGCGCAACGGCTGGCGGTCGTCGTTGGCGAGGAGTTCATCCAGCGGTGACGGGTCGGTGAGTGGGGGCAGCCAGATCTTGTAGGCCCGTGACGGTACGGTGCCGAGTTGGTTGATCACCACCTCGCGCAGCGACTGGTGTTGCGCCCCGGACGTCACAGCGGCACCACCGGGGCTGGGGCAGTCGCCGCGGTGAACAACCGCGGCCGCAGTACCTGCGCACTGACCGGAGTATCCAGATGGCCGTGGCCGTTGGTGTCGGCCGCGATGGTCGGAACGTAGGTGCCGCCGGTGTAGAGGGTGCTGAACTTCACCGGGTCTTCCATGCCGACCCGCAGGAACCCCACACCACCTTCCTTGTTGGTGATGTATTGGGCTTCCGGCGTTCCGATCACCGCGCGCGATTCCGCGGAACTGGTGGTGCGCAACGCGATTCGGTAGGTGAGGTTGGGTTCGAGCTTGTCGATGCGCGCCCCGCCGGCCTGCAGTGACTGGGTGGCCAGCAGCAGGTGCACCCGCAATGAGCGGCCGACCCGGCAGATCCGGTCGAACAGCGCCAGGAAGTCCGGGTGGCTCTGCAGCAGTTCGGCGAATTCGTCGACGACGACGAACAGGGTGGGCAGCGGCGCCAGATCGGCTCCGCGCTCCCGGTACTTCTCATACTCCGCCACCCCGGAGAGCGCACCTGCTGCACCGACCTGGATGCCGGCTTGGCGCAGGATCGCCTGGCGGCGGTCTAGTTCACCGGTCAGCACCTCGCCCATGCGGCTGACGAGTTCGGCCTCCTCAGCCATGTTGGTGACCACGGCTGCGGTGTGCGGAAGCTTCTCCATACCCAGGAACGTCGAGCCACCTTTGAAGTCGGTGAGCAGAAGGTTGATTTGGTCGGGGCTGTGAGTGGCCGCTAGCGACAGGATCAAGGTGCGCAGGAATTCGGACTTGCCCGAACCGGTGGTTCCGATGAGCATGCCGTGCGGGCCGGCGCCGAACTCCGCGCCCTCCTTGATGTCGAGGTACATCACCTCGCCGGTCTTCAGTTCATGGCCGAACGGAATGCGCAGACGGTCCCGATCGGTGTCGGGGTACATCTGCCAGCGGCTCGGAAGCACCTCGGTCACGCTGGCGGCGCCGACCAGTTGATGCCATTCGGTGGCGACCTTCTTCTTCTGGACGCGCGCCTTCTTGTCGACGATGGTGCCGGTGGTCGACCACCCGGCCAGTTTTCGGGCGACCCGGGTGGCCTGCTCAGGCGACATCCGGTCGGTAACCGAGGTCACCAGTCGGAACTGCTGGCCGGGCAGTCTGTCGTCGGCGGTCTCGTCGGCGGCCACCCTGATCCGGTAGGCCGAGTCGCGATGGTTGCCCAGGGTGAGCACCGTGACGCCGGCCCTGCCGTCGGGTGGGAAACCCGCCTTGCCGCCGGTCAAGTCGACCACCACGACATGCGGGCCACCGGGTGAGCCCTCGGGTGTGTGCGGGCCGCGGGCGGCCAGGTCGCCCAAACCCTCGGCGCCGGTGTAGATCATCCGGGTCGGCCCGCTCTCGTCGGTGTCGCTCGGGTGCGCGACGTGCGGCAGCCATTTGATCCAGGACCAGTCCGGATCCTCGGCATCATCGGTGAGCACCCGGATCTGAAGCTGATCGGGTGCGTGGAACACGGCCAGATGGCAGATCATGGCGGTCAGCAGGCCCGCCGCACCGGCCGGTTCGCCGCCGATCGCGATGGTCGGAAATGTTCTCAGCTGCAACAATTTCGGACAGTCGTGAATCAGGCCGTGGGTGCGCATAAACTTCACCGCCCACATGTGACTGACCGGCTCCAGATAAGGCTGCGGTGCGGCACCCGGGCCGGCGAGTTCGCCGCCGACGGCGGGCTTGAGCAACCGGTCAACGGCCGGCTGGTCGCCGATTCCGATCCGGGTTGCGGCGTAGAAGTCAGAGGTCGCGGGGCGTGACCACTGCCTCGGTGTGCCGACGATCGACAGCAGATCATCCGGGTTGGGCGCGTGGTAGCCGAAGAAGCCCACCTGCGCGCCGGCCGAGGACGTCACCCGGGTCCGCAGTCCGGCCAGATACCGCAGGTACTCCTTGCGGTCGGCGTTGATCTCCGGCACCTTCTTGCCGCCGCCACCGCCGCCGCCCATCGAACCGCCCAGCATCATGATCATCATCAGCGGCATCATCAGCATGTAGGGGGAGATGTTGCGGATGCCGCTGGAGAACATGATCCCGACCAGGCCGAGCATGCAGCCGCCCATGATGAGGGGCAGGAACTTCTTGATCGCCGGCGCGGGCACGTCCACACCCAGATCCTCGGGCGGGTTGACGGCGATCTCACCGGGATTCAGGCGCGGGCCGCGGGCCGCGTTCGGGGTGAACTTCTTCGTCGTCATCAGCTGGCTCCGAGCTTTCTCGGATTCGGGTCAACGAACACGCCGCGGTCGCGTTCCAGCAGGGCGGCGTCCCGCGCGAGCACCGGGCCCTCCACCAGAAGGCGAACGACCTCCCACGGCGCGGGTGTCGGCGACGACAGACCCAGGGTCGCCGCCGTTTCCTGGTCGGGCAGCCCGTAGCGCACGCCCAGGGGGTCGACGTAGTACAGCGATTCGCCGTAGCGCGGATCATCGGACTGCACCTGCACGTACTTTCCGCCGTTGGTGTACACCGTTGCCGTGCCCTGCACTTGGTTGATGCCGGAACCGAGTGCCGACGGCGGGATCGGCAGGTGCCGACCGGCGATCACCACGGTTTGGGGTTTCTGATCCCCGGGCGGGCGATCCCACGTCCAGCACAGCACAGGCGCGTCCTGGCGGGACAGTGGCGTCAACGCGGCAGGGGGCAGGGGGGAATCATAGGGCCGTTCCGGCAGGGTGATTACCAGGTTGGGCACCACCTCCGGTGGCGTGACCAGACCGTGGGAATCCGTCGCGCGCAGGGCCGCGGCGGTGGTGGAGTTCACCGGTGCGACGCCGTCGAGTAACACCACGTGGTACTGCGGACCGCCGGAGGTATAGGTCTGAAACACCGACCCGACGACGAGTTCCTCGGGCAGGCCGAGGGTGTTGGGTTCACCGGAACCCGGGATCGGCGGCAACTGCCAGGCACCGGCGTCGGGCAACGCGTTGTAGAGGCCGCCCGAGATCGGGACGGGAACGGCCGACACCGGGATGCCCACCGCCGAGGTGATCGCGCGGTTGGCGCGGTCGACGGCGTGCCGGCCCTGCGGCGTGATGATCCATTCGCTGCCCTGATAGGACGCCAGCAGTGCGGAGTCCGCCGGAATCGGGCCCATCGCGGCATCGGTCACCAGCGGCATCGACAACAGCGAGGTCTGAAGCACGGGCGCGGCGCTGTCCGGATTGGTGACGGTGTCGCACAACGCCCACGGCGAGGCGCCTGCGGTGACCGGGGTGGCGTGCGGGGCACCGGGGATGCCCACCCACGCACCCTTGGTCATCGCGCTCAGTTCCGAGGATTTCACCACCGTCGGGTTGGCCGGGCTGCCCAGGATCAGCCGCGCCGAGGTCAGGTTGAACACCGGGTGCAGGCGGCCCGTCACATTCACAAAGATCTGGAACGTCCCACTGTCGGCGTAGAGGTCACCACCGCCGAGCTTTCCCTGCGGCCGGAACAGTGCCATCGCGCACGCCCCCACCGCGACCATCGCCGCGATGACGACGCCGATCATCGCCGAGCGGCTGTAGAACTGCAGCGGATCATCGAACATCCGGGTGTCGCGCCGCACGATGGCGTGCTCGAGGCGGCGCAGCAGGAAGCGCCAGCCGCTGACCTGAACCTTGGTGGTGAGCCGCAGTCCCATGGCTAGTCGCTCACATTCAGCCGGGCATGAACGGAGTCGATCGCCTCGGTCATATCCTCGGCGCTGATCTCGCCCAGCCGCTGGGCGTCGAGGTCTTCGAAGTTCTCCGACCGGGTCAGGCGGATGTCGCGGTACTGTTCGGCCGCCTCCACCAGTTGGCGTGCGTAGCGGCCGTTGCCGGCGATGTCTATCGCCGGCTTGCCACGCACCGTCCGCTGGTCCAGCAGCTTCGCCGCCTGCAGAAGATTCTCGGCCGCATCGCTGCTCAGCTCCGAGTCATTGCCGCGCGCAATGACGTTCGCGATCGCAAGGATCTCCTCAGGGCAGTAGGAGTCGAACTCGATGCGGGTGGCGAAACGTGACCGCAGACCCTCGTTGGTCTCCAATAGCCGGTCGATATCGGTGCTATAGCCGGCGATGATCACCACCAGTCGGTCGCGGTCGTTCTCCATCCGCGCCAGCAGGGTGTCCAGTGCCTCGGATCCGAACGGGTCGGCGCGGCCGTCGCGTTCCTGCACCAGGGCGTAGGCCTCGTCGATGAACAGCACCCCGCCCAACGCGCGGTCAATGGTCTTGGTGGTCTTCACCGCGGACTGGCCCTCGTACTCGGCGACGAAATCCTTGCGCGAGGTCTCGACGAGTGTCGGCTCCGGGATGACGCCAAGTCCGGCCAGGATATTGGCCACCACGCGGGCGATCGTGGTCTTGCCGGTGCCAGGTGGTCCGGTGAAGATCATGTGCTTACTGGGTTGGGCCACCTTCATGCCGCGGGCGGCCCGCACCTTCGCCATCTGGGTGGCGGCACGGTACCGCTCGATCTGGTCTTTGACCCGGGTCAGTCCGATCTGGCGGTCCAGTTCGGCTTGGGCGTCGGTGAGCAACCTGTCCCGCCCGGAGGTGTCGGCCACCACGCTGAACGAGTCCCACGGGTCGGTGCGGGCGGCGATCTGCTCGGCGGTCGTGGTGGCCAGTCGATAGGACGGATCCTTCAACGCTGCAGCGACTTTTGGGTCCGGATGGGTGGTTTGCAGCCATTCCAGCAGCGCCAGCGCGGCGTCCTCGTTGCCCTGGGCGCGGCGGGCCATCGCCAGGTGCCAGGCGATGGCCGGTGCGCACGCCTCGGCGGCAGGGGAGGTGTTGGCCTCGGTGAGCCGACGCTCACCGTCGGTGAACAATCCCAGGTTCACCGCGGCGACGCCGTGGGCGACACCCGCCGCACCGGCCAGGAAGGCGTCCGGCCAGTTGCCGGCGGCGCGCACCTGCTCGATCACATCGGTCCAGCGCCCGGCCGCCCCGTACACCACGGCCTTGACCCAGGCCAGCAGGTGCTCGGATGGGCCGGCCTGGACCTCGTCCAGAGCGTCCATAGCGTCGGCGAAGTTGCCGTGGGCGGCCTCGTTGACGGCGAACCCCATCGTGATCGCCAGCGGAGAGGTCACCGGGTAGGTGATGTCGCCGTAGAGACCGCCGATGGGAACCCGGGCGCCCAGGGTGTTCATCGACACTCGCGCCGAACCCGAGAGGTGCCCGAAGCGGGTGCGCGAGTACCAAGCCCGGAACAGTGTCACCCGGTCGGTGTCGCCGCACCGGATGCGTCCGACCCAGGCGTCGCAGGCGGATTCATCGTCATCGGTGATCTCGGTGAACAGCGCCAGGGCGCGCGCCTCCGAGGTGGCCAGCATGCTGGCGGCGCTGTCGAACAGCCCGGCCAGATGCTCAGCCATGACGCTCGGAGTAGCGGCTGGCGAACACGTCGGCTTGGGCCTCGTCGGCCTGCTGCGGCGAGGGTAACTCCAGTCCCTGCTCCAGCACGGCCCGGACATC
>JBBEEF010000143.1:14718-19173 GCA_040880915.1 Pirellulales bacterium | reverse complement strand
AGGATGCCCGTAGCGAACGTCCGGCGAGATGGCACGGGCAACCCCGACCCACGCAGGAGGTTGCCACTTTGGTCAGACTTTTTCATGTCCCCCTGCCCTCCAGCGAGAACACCACGAGCGTCAAGTCTGCCGGCGTGATCCCGCTCACGCGGCCCGCCTGGCCGAGCGTCCGCGGGCGAATCCGGGCGAGCTGCTCTCGGGCCTCCGCCCTGAGGTGCCGAACCGTTGCATAGTCAAATCCCTCGGGGATCAACCGTTCCTGCATCCGCCGCTGCCGCTCGATCCGCCCCCGGTCGAGGGCCAGATAGCCGGCGTAGCGGATGTCGGTGACGACCTGCGCGGCCGCCTCGCGGGAGACTCGGGCCAGCGGCGGCGCTGCCGCCACGGCCTCAGCCCAGCCGAATTCCGGCCGCTTGAGGAGCTCGGCCAGTGGTGTGCCGCCCAGGCGATGGGCCGCGAGGGCAGCCTGCGTGACCTCGATCTCGGCGAGCTTGGCGTCGAGCCGGGCGACGCGGGCGGGCTCGGCCAGCCCCAGCCCGGCGGCGACGGGCGTGAGCCGGCGGTCGGCGTTGTCGTGCCGGAGAGCAAGGCGGTGCTCGGCGCGGCTGGTAAACATCCGGTAGGGCTCGTCCACGCCGCGGGTCACGAGATCGTCCACGAGCACGCCGATGTAGGCTGCCTCGCGGTCGATAACAAGCCCGGCGCGGCCGGCGCAGGCAAGCGCCGCATTGGCCCCCGCGATGATGCCCTGGGCCGCCGCCTCCTCGTAGCCGGTCGTGCCGTTGACCTGGCCCGCGAGGAAGAGGCCGGCCACCGGCTTGCTCTCGAGCGTGGCCCGCAGCTGGTCGGGGGGGCAGTAGTCGTACTCGACGGCGTAGCCATACCGCATGATCTGGGCCCGCTCGAGGCCGGGCACGAGCCGAATCATCTGGTCCTGCACGTCCCGTGGCAGGCTCGTCGAGATGCCGTTGACATAGATCTCCCGCGTGTGTCGCCCCTCCGGCTCGAGGAAGAGCCGGTGGCTGTCACGGTCGGCGAACCGCACCACCTTGTCCTCGATGCTCGGGCAGTAGCGGGGGCCGCGGGAGCCGATCTGTCCGGTAAACATCGGGGCCCGGTGGAGATTGGCCCGGATCAGGTCATGGATCGCTGGGCTTGTCCGCGTGATCCAGCAGAGCAGTTGCTCCTGGTGGATCGCGTCGGTGAGAAACGAGAAGGGCTGCGGCTCGGGATCGCCCGGCTGCTCCTCGAGCGCGTGAAAGTCGATGCCCTGCGCCGAGAGTCGGCAGGGGGTGCCGGTCTTGAAGCGCTCGAGGCGGAAGCCGGCCGTGGCGAGCGACCGGCTCACGCCCGAGGTCGTCCCCTCCCCCGCTCGGCCGCCGGAGGTGGTCGCCTCACCGGTGTGCATCACCGCCTGGAGGAAGGTGCCGGTGGTGAGCACGACCGCCGCCGCGTGATACTCCGCGTCGCCGCGAATCCGCACGCCGGTGATCCGCCAGGCGGGGCTGCCGGGGCCGTCACCGACCCGCCGCTCGAGAAGCAGCTCATCGACCAATTCCTGACGCAGGTCGAGGTTCGGTGTCTCCTCGACGAGCCGCTTGACCTCCATCTGATAGAGCCGCTTGTCGGCCTGGGCCCGCGGCCCGTGCATCGCCGGCCCCTTGGAGCGGTTTAAGACGCGGAACTGGATGCCGGCCGCGTCGATCGCCCGGCCCATGATCCCGCCCAGGGCATCGACCTCGCGAACGAGCTGGGCCTTGCCCACGCCGCCGATCGCCGGATTGCAGCTCATCTGGCCGACCGTGTCGCAGTTGCTGGTCAACAGCGCCGTTCTCGCCCCCAGCCGGGCCGCAGCGCAGGCCGCCTCCACGCCGGCGTGGCCAGCACCGATCACGATCACGTCGTAGGGGTAGCGGCTGGTCATCGCGTAGCTGGTTATCGGGTGGCGGGGCACTCGGTGGCCGGGCGGACGCTGGCAGACGGCAACTGCTGCGGTCGCTCCGCGTGGCCAGGCATCCCGAGTATCCTCTGGAAGTCGCCCCCGCGGAAGCGTGAGCCGGAGTCGCCCAATTGATGACGAGCCTGATTCGAGCCCTCGGCGGCATCCTGGTGCTCGTGGCCCTTGTGGCCGTGGCAACCGGGCCCCGCGCCGGAGCCGCCGCAGACCTCGAGGTGATCCCGGGCTGCACGCTCCTGCCCACCGACTGGGCCGACGGCGACAGCTTCCGCGTTCGCACGCCGTCCGGTGAGGAGCATACTGTGCGGCTCTACGGGGCCGACTGCATCGAACAACAGGTTTCCGGCGAGACCGATGCCCGCCGGCTCCGCAGCCAGCGCCGCTACTTCGGCGTCACCCAGGTAAGGCCTGACCCAGCGGCGGCGATCGAGTTTGCCAAGGAGTTTGGCCGCCGGGCTACCGAGGAGACGCGGGCTATGCTCGCCCGGCCCTTCACGATCCACACGAGCTTTGCCGACGCCCGTGGCGACGGCCGCTTCAAGCGGATCTACGCCTTCGTGTTCGACGCAGACGGCCGCGACCTCGCGGCCCAGCTCGTCGCCAAGGGGCTGGGTCGAGCCTTCGGGGTGAGCCGCCAGACGGTGGCCGGCGAATCGGCCGACGACTACCGTGATTATCTAGCCGACCTCGAGCTTCAGGCAGCGGCAGCCGGCGCGGGAATCTGGGCCCACACCAACTGGGCGGCTCTCCCCGCCGAGCGGCGGCTCGAGCGGGACGAAGCCCGCGAACTGAGGGTGGCGATCGCCACGGGCATCCTGCCGCCGGGCTTCACGCTCGATCCCAACACCGCCGCTCGCGACGATCTCATGCGGCTGCCGGGCATCGGCGAGGCCCTCGCCGACCGGATCATCGAGCGGCGTCCTTACCTGCGGCTGACCGACCTGCTCGAGGTGGATGGGATCGGCCCGGCCACCTACCGCCGGCTCAAGCCGCTGCTCACGCTGGAACCAGCAGAGTAGCCGCAGGTCGCTGCCGTCACGGGGCGGATCGCTCGCCTTCCGTCCGCCGGAAGGCGAACACGCCCAGCTTGTTGGCCACGGCGATGTCAGGCCTGCCGTCGCCATTGAGATCGGCCACGGTCACCTGCGTGCCCACGCCGCTCATGTCATCGATGAGGTGGGGCTCGAAAGTGGCCCCACCCTTGCCGTCCCGCGCGAGCCGAAACCAGTAGAGCACCGGCGGGGCATCGGGCTCGGCGTCGCCCTTCGGCCCGTGCGCCCAGCGCCGCTTGCCGGTGACCACGTCGGTGAGACCGTCGCCGTCGATGTCGGCCGCCGCCAGGGCGTGGAGTTGGGTGAAGCAGATTCCCTGCGGATGCTCTGCCGGCGTGCTCCCGAGCACCCGCCGCTCGCTGAACGAGCCATCGGCCTCCTGCCGGAACCAGCCCAGGCCGTAGCCGTGGGCGTCGTAGCTCGTCACCACGTCGTTCTTACCGTCGCCATCCACGTCGAAGACGAGCATCTGCGCGCCGCCGCGGCCGCCCGGTGGCCTAAGTGGCACGGCATGGAAATTCCAGGCCGCGTCTTCGGCCAGGCTCTCCGGCTGCTCGAACCAGCCATCCTTGGTGAGGATGTCGACCCGGCCGTCACCGTTCATGTCGCCCGCCCCGGCCCCGTGCGTGTAGCGGAAGTATTTCTTGTCGTTCTCCGGGCTCCGGGGCGTGATCGGCCGGAACCGGGCCTTGCCCACGGGATTGGCCCGATCGATCTGGGCAAAGCCGAGCCGGCCGCCGAGTTCCGGCCCGCTCGATTGGCAGAACAACTCGGGCCGGCCGTCGCCGGTGATGTCGACCAGCCCCGGCGACTCGCCGTCGGCCACGTCGAAGATCGCATGCTTGGCCCACGGCCCCTCCCCGCCCCGCGGGTTTACAAACACGAGCGCCGGCTCACCCGGCAGGTCGTAGACGAGGATGTCGGTCCAGCCGTCGCCGTCGAAGTCATGGGCAAACATCAGGAAGTAGTTGGAGTAGCCGCGGGCGGGATCGTAGGGGGTCTTGGCAGGGCCGCCAGCGTTCTCCCGCGGCGGCGTGTACTCCGTCTGCCGGGTGAATGCGGGCCCGTGCCAGATCAGATTGCCGGCGGCGATGTCGGCATGGCCGTCCTTGTCGAAGTCGGCCACCGCACAGCCCTCAGCCACGAACCGCTCCGTGAGCACCTGCTTCTCGAAGGCCACCTCGGCGGCCCAGCCAGAGCCGACCGTGCCGAGCCAGCCGAGGATCATCACCGCCGAGGTTCGCATGCGTGCTCTCCGGAGATCAGCAGAATGACAGAAGGAACCTAGTAAAAGCAGGTTACTGCATTGGATGCGTAAAAGCAGGTTACTGAATGGGATGCGGTGGGATCAGAGACCCTCAGTCTGCACTACGAAATGAATCGCCTGAGCTTGGTTATTGCCGCTGGCGACCCGAATGGGGACAGTCCGAATGGGGACAGTCCCCG
>JBBEEF010000143.1:0-14618 GCA_040880915.1 Pirellulales bacterium | reverse complement strand
GGGGACAGTCCCCGTTTCCTGCCGCCTGGTCGAAACTGATGGCCCGGCTCTCCCGCCTGAAGGCCTAGCGGGCCGGGGTGGCCGCCGGCACGGGCTCGAGCTTGCCGCGGATTTCGTCGGCGGCTTTCTTGGCGTCGGCTTCGAGGCCCGGGAGCTTCGCCGCCTCCTCGGCCACGGCGAGCGTCGCGGTACTCGGATACCGCACGAGGATCTCGAGCACCGCCTTGCGATCGGCCTCCTCCCGGGCCACTGCCAGCACCCTGCGGCACATCTCGGCTCGCTCGCCGTCGGGCAGCACAAACTGCCGGGCGATCCGGATATAGCCGCGGAGGGCCCGGGTCTTGAACCTGCCCCCCGGCTCGGCCGTGGCGAGGTCGAGCAGCACAGGCGCCGCGTCGGCCGTCATCCACTTGCCCAGAAGCCTGGTGGCCGCGTCCTCGAGCGACTCCTCACCCGAACGAGCGGCGGCGGCCATCGCCTCGACGGCCTTTGTGCCGCCAACCTCGCCGATGACGTCGAGCAGCATCACCTTCGCCTCCGCCGGGGCCTTCCCCAGGGCGGCGGCCAGCTTGGCCGCGCACGCATCGCGGTCGGGCATCCGCACGCTCGCCTCGCGGACAGCCGAGCGGGCGGCCTCGCCCTCGGTCGGAGTCTTGGGGGCCGTGGCGGCTGCCACCAAGACGTCGAGGTTGGCGAGGTCCACGGTCGGTCCCAGCGCGATGATCGTGGCCGTGCGGACTTTCTCGTCGGGATGCCCGGCAAGTGGCAAAAGCGCTCCGACGGCGTCGATCCGCCGCCGGCCCACAAGTTCGACGAGCGCCGGCAGCATCGTTCGATCGGCCCCCTCGAGCCGGACGACGATCTCGCGATCGACGGCTGCGCCAGAGAGCGTCGCGACCGCAGCCCGGGCTGTGTCGGCGATGCCCGGATCCTCGTCGGCCGCCGCCACGAGTAGCGGCCCGACCACGGCCGCGTCACCGGCCCGGCCAAGCGCCTCGATCGCCGCCAGCCGGATCGCCTTGGGCCGGGACGACTCGGCGGCCCGTGCCAGCCCGGCCGTCACCGCCTCGCTCGCCCCGCCGGCATTTCGCTCGGCGAGCACGTCGAGCAGGACAACAGCCCGCTGCGGGGCCTCGGCGCTCGTGGCCGCTTCGATCTCCTCGAGGATCGCCCTGTCGACCGCGACCGCGAGGGCCCCGTCGGCAGCCTCTCCCCGGCCCAGGTCACGGGCCGTGTAGACGGCCATGTTGGCCAGCCGCTTGACCGGTGAGCGGAGCGTTTCGCCGAGCAGCGGGATGCCGTCCTGGCCCTTGGCGATGATCGTGCCGCGGAGCGCCTCGGCACGCCGCTGCGGCAATACGTCGGCAGCCAACACCGCGGCATACACCGCCACCGCATCGTCGGTCTTGCCGGCGGCCTCGAGCCCCGCTCCACAGAGCACCGCCGCCTCGGCGAGGGCATCGAGCCGCTCGGCTGATCCCGCCTTCTCGATCGCTCCGCTCAAAAGCACCGCCGCCTCGGGCGTGGCGATCCGGCCGAGCGTCCAGGCGGCCGCGGCGGCCACCTCCGCGTCGGGATCGGCGAGCCGGCCGGCCAGGAGCGGTACCGACGCGATGTCGGCACGCTCGCCGAGCGAATTGATCACACCGACGAGCAACCGGCCTTCGAGCGTGGCCACGGCCGCCCGCAGGGCACTGGCCGCCTCGGGGCCCGGGATCGCCTCGAGCGGGATGCGGGCCCAGGAGGCGAGCCGGGGGTTGGCAAGCAGAGCCGCCAGGTCGCCCACGACCAGGGGCGTTCCCTGGATGGCAAGGAACTTGCAGGTAAGGGCTTTGTCGGCCTCCGGGGCGTCGCTGCGGAGAACCGCGAGCAGTTCGGCCTCGTTCGACGCGGGCGTCGGCGGGGCGGCACCGGCGCCGGCCGCACCAAGAACGAGCAGGCCGCCGATCACGGCGATGGCGAGATGTCGGACGCTGTCTATGATCATGTGTACCACGGCTCCCGCCGTGCCTCCGAGCGGAGCCGGTTGGCCGCTTCGTCATCGATGAATCGGTAGGTCTCGAGGTCGAGCTTCACCGGCCGCCCCAGGAGGATCGCAATGCCCGCCGAGTGGCAGGCGAGGTGGGCGTTGCAGGCGGCCACGGCATTGCCCTTGGGCTTGCCCCGCGTCTTCACGCAGTCGAGAAAGTCGCGGACATGGAAGGTGGCGGGGTAGCCGCCGATCTCCTCGACCTTCCTCCCGGCGAGCAACTCGGGCGAGGAGAGCACCATCTTGCCGCTGTCCCCCGCCTCGACCCAGCCGTCGCTCCCTTCAAATCGCACTGGACAGGAGCCGAGCGGGATCCAGTTCTTCTCGCGGAACACGAGTTCGACGCCGTCGTCGTAGCGACAGACGAGCTCGCCATCTTTGGGCGGCTGATACTCCACCGGCGGCGGCCGGTCGTCGACGGCCCACTGGCAGAGGTCGACGCAATGGGAGCCCCACTCGAGCACGCCCCCGCCGACGAGCCCGCCTCCCTTCTCGAAGTTGAATCCGTCGGCCAGCGTGCGGGCGTGGAACGGCCGCCAGGCCGCGGGGCCGAGATACATGTCCCAGTCATCCTGCTTCGCGTCGGGGGCCGGCTCCTCGGGCAGCCAGCCGCTCGTCGTCGCCCTCATGCCGCCGGGATGGGCGTAGAGCCGCTTGAGCTTGCCGAGCCGGCCGGTGCGGGCCAACTCGCAGGCGAAGGCGAAGTGGGGCAGGTTCCGCCGCTGGGTGCCGGCCTGGAACACGGTGCCGCATCGCTGCATCGTGTCGCGGTGAACGAGCGTTTCGGCGATGTTCTTCGTGCACGGCTTTTCGCAGTAGACATCCTTGCCGGCCTGGGCGGCCTGCATCGCCATCAAGCCGTGCCAGTTGGGCCCGGTCGCGATGAGCACCGCGTCGATGTCATCGCGGTCGAGCAGTTCGTGGAAGTCACGGTAGGTATCGCAGGCGGAGGAGCCGTGGTGCTTGTCGGCGATCTCCTTGACGCGATTGCGTCGCCCCTCCTTGACGTCGCAGACCGCGACGAACTGGACGTCGGGCTGCTGGAGAAAGCAGCCGAGATCGTACTCACCGCGGCGGCCGATCCCGATCCCGCCGACCACGATCCGCTCGCTCGGCGGCACAGCCCCGTTGAGGCCGAGGGCCGACGAGGGAATGATCGTGGGGGCAGCTACGGCTGCGGTCGCCGCGAGACCTCCGCGAAGCAGACTGCGGCGGCTAAAAGAACCTGGTGCACGTGGCATGGTCGCGGCTCCTCCTGCTTCATCAAGACACTCAACCGGAGACCACGAGCCCCCGACTGCGGCCGGCGTTGTACCACGATCAGCGAGAAGCTCGAAACCTAGCCGACTGGTTTCATGCAGCCGCCTGGCTGGATCCACGCAGGGAGCGCGCGGGGGGAAAGGGGACAGTCCCCGCGCGGGGGGAGAGGGGACAGTCCCCGCGGCGGGGACAGTCCCCGCGGCTCAGGCGGCGGCGCGGCGTGGTGGGGCAAGTTCGAAGAGCGAGAAGATCTCGGCGGCGGTAAGGCCGGCGGTCGCCGGCCCGTCGGCCTGGGAGAGGATCATCTCGGAAAGATCCCGCTTGCGGCGGAGCACCTCGTCGATCCGCTCCTCGATGGTGTCGGCGGAGAGAAACCGCGTCACCGTGACGGCGCCGGCCGCCCCGATCCGATGGGCCCGATTGATCGCCTGGTCCTCGATGGCCGGGTTCCACCAGCGGTCGAAGAGGAAGACATACTGCGAGAACTGAAGGTTCAGCCCCACCGCCCCGGCCCCGTAGGAGAGCAGGAGCACCGAGTGGTCGCTCGTCTCCTTGAAGCGGCGGATCGCCTCGTCACGGGCCACGGTCGACATCCCGCCGTGATACTCAAGCGGCCCGAACGGCGCGAGCTTCTGCCGCAGCCGCTTGAGCGTCTCCACCCACTGGCTAAAGACAAGCGCCTTGCGGCCGCTGGCCCGCACCTCCTCGAGTTCGGCCACGAGCCGCTCGAGCTTGGCACTCTCGCCGGTGGCCGTGTCGAAATTGCAGATCTGCTTGAGCCTGAGCACGAGTTCGAAGACGTGCTGGATCGTGGCCTCTCCGCCCATCCCGGCCAGCCTCAGCACACCCTCCTCCTCCGCCCGGCGGTAGGTCTCCCGCTGCTCCGAACCGAGCTCGATCCGCGCGTCGCGGTCGAGCCGCGGGGGCAACTCGGTGAGCACCTTGTCTTTCGTGCGGCGGAGGATGTGGTCGCCCACGGCCGCCGCCATCGCCCTGGGGGTCATCTGGTCGTTGATGTGGCCGGGGTCGACAAACTCGAAGATGCCCACGAGATCGTTGGCCGAGTTCTCCACCGGCGTGCCGGTGAGGGCCCAGCTGCGGCGCCGCTCGAGGCCCACGATCGCTCGGTTCGTCTGGCTCGCCTTGTTTTTGATCCGCTGGGCCTCGTCGAGCACCACGAGGTCGAACGACAGGCCGAGTTCGGCCACCAGGTCGCGGTCGCGGACAACCACCTCGTAGTTGGCGAGCTTCACCGGCACGTCGGCGAGCGACCACTGCCACCGCCGCCGTTGGGGATCGCCATCGATCGCGGCGACGAGCAGCTCCGGGGCCCAGTCGGCGAGCTCCCGGGCCCAGTTGCTCACGAGTCCCTTGGGGCAGACCACGAGCACCCGGCGGGCCTCGCCGCTGCGGACGAGCAGCCGGATCGAGGAGATCGCCTGCATCGACTTGCCCAGGCCCATCTCGTCGGCGAGCACGGCCGAGTGCCGCGGCAGGAGGAAGGCCATGCCCTCAAACTGGAATGGAAAAGGCTGCCGGGGAAACCCGAGCCTCCCGCCACGGAGCATCGTCTGGAGATCGGGCTGGAGTAGATAGAAGAACCGCTCCGAGAGCTTGACGACATCCCGCGGCGGCGCGATCCGCGCGCGACCGGACCCGGCAGAGCCCGTGGTCGCCAGAGCCGGCGACCCAGCGCGGCCACGCTGGACTGGCTGCACGGCGATCGGCTTCATGAAGATGTGGCTGTGCACCTTGGGCCGTGGCGGCATGAGCTCGATCGACTTCACCGCAGGCTGGGCGAGCGTCACGGGCAACCGCAGCGTGGGCGGGGCGGGTAGCGCCAGATCCGATCTCGTTGTGACCGTCACCGGCGGCAGACCCACGGCCTCGGGGCCGAACGACCGCACCGCCACCATCCCAACGCGGAGATCCTGGTCGTCTTTCATGACAGCGTGTCCGTGCGCCGGCATCAATGCCGGGCCGCCTCGTCGAGGGCCGCCCGGATCCGCTCAAACGGCTCGCAGAGATCGACGGCCGCGGCCAGCGTGGCCAGCCGGTTCTCGAGGTCGGCTGAGCGGCCAAGGTCGGCGGCGTGCGGTCGGACGAGGACCATCCCGAGTGTGAAGCCGGCCAGCCCGGCGGTCGGCTGCCCTTCATCCTGACGCCGCACATGCGCCACCGGCAGGCGCGTGTGGGGCCGCACCGAGAGCATCGCCTCGCTGTCGGTGAGCACCACGGCGGGATGGGCCTTGCCCTCGGCCAGAAGGGCGCTGCCCACCTGCCTGCCATGGAGATGGGCGTCGAGGGTTGAGCCGTACAGGATCTGCTGGGCCCGCGACACCTTGACCGGTGCCGTGCAGTGGAATTCGAGCGGCCGGCCGAGGGCGTCGACGACCAGGTAGCCGCCGAACAGACCATGGGCCGGCGACTCGAGCGTCGTCAGGAACCCGAACGACGCCTCATCGAGGCCCGCCTCCGCCTGGTGCTGCATTCCCCGCGCTCCGTCGCCCGGCCCGGCCGCTTCCCTGCGACCACGGCCTATGCTTTCCTCCATCGGCGCTCGGGGCGGGTCGCTTGAGTACGCCCGTCCGTGCCGATGGTGGCAGCGGTCACGCGACGCCCAAAGAGGCTCCCGGGCACCACGCCGGCAGGCTGGGGAACCCCTGCGGGTCGGGTGGCGGGCTGGTGGATTCGTGGAAAATGTCGGGGGTTCTGCCTACCATATGATTTGGAACGCTGGCTCAATGTCCCCGGTGAGACGATCTATGAACGACGGCGGTTCGTTCTTCACGCAGTTCGACATCTCGGCCGGCACGCCGATGTCAGGCCGGCCGACCTCGACGGGCGACCTTGCCGAGACCAACGGCCTCCTGCGGGAGCTGGTTGAACAGGGTTCGAAACAAACCAACCTGCTGCTCGAGATCCTGACGCAGGTCTCGCTCCAGCACCGCCAGCGGGCGGCCGAACTCAAGGCCTGGAAGGAGGCCAACCCGCAGCTGGCGAAGTCATGCCGCCGGGCCGCCGAGTCGCTCGCCCGCGTGCATACCGAGTTTCTCTCGAGCATCGCCCAGGAAGCGGCCGACAACGCAGAAGACTTCTCCGACAGCGAGTATGCCCTCGGCGAGTTCATCGACCGCTACGGCCCGCGGCTCGCCCACTTCAACGGCGTGCTCCAACTCTTCGCCCAGCTCGGCGCTTCGGTGCCCCAGCTCCCGGGGCAGCCCAGTGAAGGCTAGGCCTCTTCGTTTCCCCTCAGCTCGGACTCTCATGACACCAGCCACTGCCGCCGAAAAGCCTCCCGTCTTCCAGGTCGCCACGCCCGAGCAGCGTGCAGCGGCCAAGGCAACGCTCGACGCCCACACCGCCGAGATGGTCGCCTGGCACTTCCATGAGTCGACCGGCTGCCCGTTCTGGCTCGAGTATGCCAAGAGCCTGCCGTTCAACCCGCTCACCGACGTCACCTGCTTCGACGACCTCAAGAAGTTTCCCCCCTTCGAGGACGAGTGGCTGCGGGGTGGGCCGGTCCGCCGGTGGGTGCCCAAGGGCCTGGCCGACCAGCCGATCTATGTCTTCGAGACGGGCGGGACAACGGGCGTCCCGAAGTCACGGGTCAACTCCCGCGACTTCCGCACCGACTACGAAATGTTCAGTGACACGCTCCCCGAGGAGTTCTTTCCCAAGGGAGCCAACTGGCTGATGCTCGGCCCCTCCGGACCGCGGCGGCTGCGGCTCTCGATCGAGCATCTCGCCCAGTATCGCGGGGGCATCTCGTTCTGCGTCGATCTCGACCCCCGCTGGGTGATCAAGCTCATTCAGAAGGGCTGGATGGAGCATCTCGAGGCCTACAAGCAGCACTGCATCGACCAGGCGATCACGATCCTCGAAGCGGGCCACGACATCCGCTGCCTGTTCACGACGCCCAAACTGCTCGAGGCCCTCGCCCTGGCCCTCGAGAAGAAAGGCACCACGCTCCGCCAGGCGGGGATCACCGGAATCTTCTCGGGGGGCACCGAGTTCACGCCGCAGTGGACCCGGTTTGCCGTCGAGGAACTGCTCGACGGGGCCTTCATGACGCCCACCTACGGCAACACGCTGATGGGCCTGGCCGCCAGCCGACCGGTCGTGCCGGCCGACGGCTACACGATCGCGTACTACGCCCCCCAGCCGCGGGCGGTCATCGAGGTGGTCGACTTCGACGACCGTGACACGATCGTTCCCTACGGCGGCACCGGCCGGGTCCGGCTCACCACGCTCACGAAGGAGACCTTCATCCCCGGCTTCCTCGAGCGAGACGAAGGGGAGCGGGAGCGGCCCTACGCCGGGTATCCCTGGGACGGCGTGAGCGGCGTCCGCCCGTTCCGCGAACTGGCAGCAACCACCACGGTAGGAGTTTACTGATGCACCTTCCCGCCTGGCGTTTCGGCAAGCCTTACGAGTCGCTCCAACGTGACACGCTCGTTCACTTCCTCACGGGCAAGCCTGTGGCTGAAGTGAGCCAGGTGGGGGGCGCTCTCCTGAGCCGCGACCTCGCGAAGGCCGGGGCCGCCCGCCAGGCCCTGCTCGCGATCGACCCCGAGGAGATCGTCGAGCGGCTCCAGACTGCCGGCAATCTCTATGCCCACGGCACCGTCCCGGTAGGCGACACACAGCAGTCGCCCGACGACTTCGTCAAGCAGCAATCGGCCACGACCGGACTGCCCGAGAGCCTCTGCCGGGCCAACATGCAGAAAAACATGTTTGTGCTCTCGAACATGGACCGGATCCTCGACGCCCTCTCCCGCGGCCTCGATCCGAAGATCCTCTGGGCCGGCCATGGCGTCGAGCACCGCGGGGTGACGGTGAGCTACCAGGCCTGCTCACCCGTGCTCGGCCTCGTGCTCCCCTCCAACTCCCCCGGCGTGCACACGCTCTGGCTGCCGGTCATCGCCCTCGGCGTGGGCCTCGTGATGAAGCCCGGTAGCCAGGAGCCCTGGACGCCCTACCGGATGGCGGCCTGCATGATGGAGGCCGGGATTCCGCCCGAGGCAATCGGGCTCTATCCGGGCCCCACCGACGTGGGTGCCGCCGTGCTCGCCGGCTGCGGCCGGAGCATGATCTTCGGCTCGGCCAAGACCGTCGAGCAGTATCGGGGCAACCCGCGCGTGCAGGTTCACGGGCCGGGCTTCTCCAAGCTCATCTTCGGCGACGACTGCGTGGACGACTGGGAGCGGCACCTCGACGTGCTGGCTGAGAGTGTGGCCATCAACAGCGGCCGCGGCTGCATCAATGCCTCGGCCATTTACGCCAGCCGGCACACGAAAGCGATCGCGGAGGCCCTTGCCGAGCGGCTTGGTCCGGTCGAGGTCAAACCCCCCGACGATCCCGACGCGAAGCTCGCCGCCTTCACGATCCCCGGCGCCGCCAAGGCGATCTGGGGTCAGATCGAGGGGCTCCTCGAGGCCCCCGGCGTGACCCACGCCACCGCCCCGTACGGGGAGCGGTTTGTGGAAGGGGAGCGATGCGGCTGGCTGCGGCCCGTGGTGGCCCATGCCACGAGCCCGCTCCCGGAGGTCACGCGGGCGGAATACATGTTTCCGTTCGTGACGGTGGTCGAGTGCCCGCAGGAAAAAATGCTCGCCGCGATCGGCCCGACGCTCGTCTGCTCGGCGATCACCGACGACGCCGACTTCCAGGCCCGGCTCATGGACTCGACCCACATCGACCGGCTCAACTTCGGGCCGATCCCCACGACCAGACTCGACTGGCTGCAGCCCCACGAGGGCAACATCATCGACTTCCTGTACCGCTCTCGGGCCCTCCAGGTGGCGGTGAGAGAGTCTGACACCGGAAAGCCGCTGACTGCTGCCGTCGCCTCCGGCTCATAGGCAGAAAGAGCGCGGCGGCCTGCCCCACTCGGAATCCGGCCGCGACATGACCGGACCAGGGCGAGCGTAGCCGGCCAAGTGCTCAGACCAAGTGCTCGAGTGGTTCCCGAGAAACCGGGCTCCGAAACCGCTGCCGCGAGTCGATATGCTCACGGGATATGCTCAAGGGGCCCCCTTCCCCCTGACACCGCCCATGACGCCACTCTTCGAGTTTCGCCCCGGACCGCGGCTGGTGATCGGTGACGGCGCGCTTGGGCGGCTCGGCCACCTGGCGTGTGAACTCGGAGCCACCCGGGCTCTGATCACGAGCGACCCCGGCATCGTGGCCGCCGGCCACGCCGCCGCGGGGGTGGCCGCGCTCGCCGCCGCCGGTGTCGAGGCGGACGTATTCTCGGGATTCGGCGAAAACCCCACGACGGCCGACGTGGAGGCGGGCACCGCCATGGCCCGCGGATTCCGCCCCGACCTGCTCGTCGGCCTCGGCGGTGGCAGCTCGATGGACTGTGCTAAGGGGATCAACTTCCTGCTCTCCTGCGGCGGCCGGATGCACGACTACAAGGGCCGCGGCACGGCGACCGGGCCGATGCTGCCGTCGCTGGCCGTGCCCACGACGGCGGGCACCGGCAGCGAGACCCAGTCGTTCGCGCTGATCACCGATGCCAAGACCGGCATCAAAATGGCCTGCGGCGATCCCCGGGCCGCCTTCCGGATTGCGATCCTCGACGTCACACTCACGCTCACGCAACCTGCCCGCGTAGCCGCCCTGACTGGCGTCGACGCCGTCGCCCACGCCGTCGAGAGCCTTGTGAGCATTGCGGCCACGCCCGCCTCGCGGATGCTCTCCCACGAGGCCTGGCGACTCCTGGCCCGCAACCTGCCGCGGGTGCTCGCCGCCGGGGATGACATCGAGGCCCGAGCGGCCGTGCAACTCGGGGCGGCCTGGGCAGGGCTCGCGATTGAGAACGCGATGCTCGGCGCCGCCCACGCCCTTGCCAATCCACTCACGGCGGCCCACGGCGTGGTCCACGGTCAGGCGGTCGGCCTCGCGCTGCCGCATGTCGTCCGCTTGAACGGTCGGGACTGCGGGCCCGCCTACGCGGCTCTCTTAGCCGACATCGGGATCACGGCCTGTCCAAACGACGCCGGCACGCAGCTCGCCGCCTGGCTCGACGATCTGCTCGCCACCGCCGGGCTGGCAAGGTCGCTGACGGGGTTGGGCATCGGAAGCTGCGACGGGCCCGCACTCGCCGCGGCGGCGCTCGCACAGTGGACGGCCGGCTTCAATCCGCGGCCCGTGACGGCCGGCGATCTGGCAGCCCTGTACGAGGCCATGCGATGACCCCGCTTGCCAACCTCGAGGCCTGCCGCTCCGTGGCCCTTGGCATGCTGCTCCTCGTGGTTGCCGCGGCTGGCGGCAGCGCGGCCGATCCCGTGATCGCGCCGGCCGATGCCTGGCCGACGGCCCGCGGGAGCCTCGCGGGCACTGGTCGCTCCGCCACGACCCTCACGCTGCCGTTGGCCGAGGCGTGGCGGCGGGACTTTGCCACGACCGCCTTCGCCGCCGTCCCGGTGATCGCCGACGGCACCGTCTATGTGGGGGACTTGGACGGCAGCTTCCACGCGCTCGAACTGGCTACCGGCAAAACCGTCTGGACATTCGTCACGAAGGACGCCGGGTTTCCGTCGGCGGCGGCCGTGGCCGACGACCCGGCACTGCCGCTGGTGGTCGGCGACGACACGGGGCTCGTCCGCGGCCTCGACCGACGCACGGGCGAGGTCCGCTGGACATACGTGACCGACGGCGAGATCTCGGGCGGCCCGACGATCCTGCCGGTGGCCGAGGGCCCGCGGGTGCTCGTCGGCTCGCAGGATGCCTCCCTCTCCTGCCTCGACCTCGCGACGGGCAAGCTCCTGTGGAAGCACTCGATCGCCGACCAGATCCGCTGCGGACCCACCGTGGCCCGGACCGCTGCCGGTGACCGTGTGTTCCTGGCCGGCTGCGACGGCCGGCTCCACATCATCGACGCCGCCACCGGCGAGGAGCGGGGCTCGGTCGAGATCGGCGGACCCACCGGCACCACGCCGGCGGTGGCCGGCGAGCTCGTGCTCTTCGGCACCGAGGGGGGCGGCTTCTTCGCGATCGACTTCACGAAGCCGGCCGTCGCCTGGCAGCATCAGCCGGCCGCGGGCGGCCAGGCGTATCGCTCGAGCGCGGCGATCGCCGCGGGCCTGGTGATCGTGGGCTCCCGCGGGCGGGCTGTTGAGGCCTTCTCGCTCGCCGAGGGAACCCGCGTCTGGCGGCAGCCGATGCCCGGCCGCGTCGACGCCTCGCCGGTCGTGGTCACCGCGGCGGGCAGCGCTGCCGATCCAGCCGCCGCGGCCCGGGCCGTTGTGATCGTCGCCGACTCCAAGGGCACGATCGCCGCCCTCGAGGCAGCGAGCGGCCAGCCGGCCTGGGAGTTTGATGCCGGCGGCGGGTTTGGGGCGGGGGCCGCCGTGGCCGCCGGGCGGCTCGTGCTCGCCTCCGACGACGGCACGATCTGGTGCTTCCGGCCGGCCGAGTGAGAAGCCCCGAAACCTGCGAGCCGGCCGGAAAAGTCCCCCCCGGTCCCGCCAACTGTCGAGCAGCCGTTTCCCTCCATTCCGGGTGCCCAACCTGCCGATTTTTCCCGGGCGAACCATCCGCCTGGCAGCCCCGTACCATTGGGTGCGACCCGGACTGGCGGCCGGGAAGGGGAAGGCCGCCGGCGGTCGACAAGGAGCGGCAATCATGGCTCGAAAAGACGCACTTCTGAACATGCGGGCGATCCTCGTCAAGCGGCGGGATGCCCTGCGAAGCGCCCTGGCCGGTGACCTGACGCTGCTCAAGGAATTGAGAAGCGAGTCTCCCGGTGACGTGGTCGATGCCGCCTACGATTCCGCTCAGGACGAGATCAGCTCGCAATTGGCCCAGGTCGAGAGCCGCGAGCTTGCTTCTATCGAGAATGCGCTCGAGCGGATGAAAGAGGGCAACTATGGCCAGTGCGAGGTCTGCAGCTGCCGGATTCCGATGGCCCGGCTCGACGCCCTCCCCTACGCCACGATGTGTATCGGTTGCCAGCGGGAAATCGAACGGTCGGGCGAGGCGAGCAGCAGCCGGCACGCGACGGAAGAGGCGATCGGCGGCGAACTGGAATTCTGATCGGCCCGGAGGGTATCCTCACAGACGGCCTGATTCTTCCCTCCACGGGTGTCGCATGCCGTCGTTGCCGAACGGTCTCGGGCTCTTCGCAGCCTCAGTGTTCTTCGTCTGTGGTGCACCCCATAGTGCGCATGGCGACGAGCCGGCCGGCCGACTCGCTCCGATCGCAGCCACCAGCCGGGCCGACGACCGCATCGATCCCATGCGTCCGGTGCGGCTTTCGGCCTCCGAGCGGGAGCGGCTCTTTGAGCAAGCGGCCCGCGATGCCGAGCCGCTCGAGCGGCAGGCGCTGCAGCTGCGACGCCTGTCCGACCTGCTCCGGCCCTCGGTGGTCCATATCGATGCCGCGAAGCGGCTCTCCCGCCCCCGTGGAGGCAGGACCACCGAGAGCGAAGCGGGCTCCGGGGTGATCGCCGAAATCGGGGGTCGCATGGTCGTGATCACGAATCGGCATGTCGTGCAGGGGGCGGAGCTCGAGGCGGTCACGATCCGCCTCGAAGACGGCCGTGAAATGCGGCCCCGCCGTTCATGGTCCGATGCCGGCACCGATCTGGCTGTACTCGAACTGGCGGCCGACGATCTCGAGCCGGCCCGGCTGGCAGGTGTCGACGCCGTGCGAACCGGCGACACCGTGCTGGCGATCGGTAGCCCGTTCGGCCTGGCCCACTCGGTGACCCTCGGCATCGTCTCGGCGAAGGGCCGCCGCGACCTCGAGCTCGGTGAGGGAGCCGTGCGGTTTCAGGACTTCATCCAGACCGACGCCGCGATCAATCCCGGCAACAGCGGCGGGCCGCTTGTAAACCTGCGGGGGGAGGTGGTCGGACTCAACACCGCCATTGCCAGCAACTCCGGCGGCAGCGAGGGAATCGGCTTCGCGATCCCGATCTCCATGGTGTTGTTTGTGGCCGAGCAGCTTGTCGAGCACGGCACGGTAACCCGGGCCTATCTCGGCGTCGCACTCGACCGCGAGTTCACCCAGCCCGAGGCCCACCAGCTCGGGATGGTGCGGCCGGTCGGAGCCCGGGTGGAGTCGGTCACGGCCGGGGCTCCCGCCGCGAAAGCCGGGATCCGGACCAACGACGTGATCCTCGAGTTTGACGGCGCGGCGATCGAAGACGACGACCATCTCATGGCAGTCGTGGGGATGACTCGGGTGGACCGCACCGTGCCGGTGGTCATCTTCCGCGATCGTGAGCGGGTCGAGATCGAGGTTCCCGTCGCCCGCCGGACCGACTTCGAGTAAGGGGGCTATGTCGCCTCGCCGGCGGCCGAAAGGCCCCGCAGGATGCAGTCCTGCACGGCGGCGGCGTCGCAGGCAACGAGCAGGTCGGCGTTGGGCCGCCACTCGCGATTCGCCCGCCGGTCCACGACGAGCATCCCGGCAGTCAACTCACCGGTTGTCTCGACGTCGGCGGCCACCATCTCCCGCTCGAAGAGTTCCGGGTTGGTGGCGGCGACGAGCGCCACCACGTCGTGGAGCCGAATCCCTTCGCTGCCGAGGAGTTGCCGCTGGGCCCGGAACGCGTGGGCCAGCATCGGCCGGAGGATCTTCCCCGCTCTGGTGTACTCGGCCGGCAGGCTGTCGAGTAGGTCAAACTCGTGGACCACCTGCCCGGTCGTCTCCAGGGGAACGAGCGTCTTCGTGACCGGCTCGCGAACGACGTGCCGGGCGGCAGCCGGGTCGCAGAAGAAGTTGGTATCGGCCACCGGTGTCGCGTTGCCCGCGGCGTGCATCGTTCCACCGCAGATCACCAACGCGCCGATGAGTTCGGCGATGCCGGGATCCCGGTTGAGGACGCGGGACACGTTCGTGAGCGGGCCGAGCGCGAGGATTGTGACCTCCCGCGGGTGGGCCTTGATCGCGTCCCAGATCACCTTCTCGGAGGGATGCCCGCCGTGGAGCGGCACCCGCGGTAGTTCCAGGCCACCGATGCCGTCCGGACCGTGAACGCTTGCCGGCCGCGCTGGGAGCGGCAGGTCGTTCACCGCAGCCCCGACCCGTGGCAGGCGGGGCGGGTCGAGGAAGGCGACAAGCGCCTGGAGGTTGGCCGTGGCCTGCTCAGCAGAGACGTTGCCGGCGACCGCGGTCACGGCCACGACCTCGAGCCGGGGGTCGAACATGGCCAACACGAGCGCGACAGCATCGTCGATCCCGGGATCGCAGTCGATGATCAGCTTGCGGGGCGGGGTTGGCGGCACAGGGATGGGTTTCCGGGGCTGGTCGGCTCGTGGTCGGCTCATGGCTCTCCGAGCCACGGCGACCGTCTCCAAATCTTATCCCACG
>JBBEEF010000142.1:7949-19610 GCA_040880915.1 Pirellulales bacterium | reverse complement strand
TAAAAGCCCCGGGCGCGAGCCCGGGGACTGCGGGAACAAAGGCCACCCCGCCTGCTACCCCGCCTGCCACTCACATCCCGGAACAATCCTCTCTCATGTCTTCTCCGCCTTCTTGCCGCGGAGGAGCAACCGGATCGGCACCTCGGAAAATGGCAGCCGGTCGTGGAAGGCGTTGATGAGATACCGCTTGTAGGGCTCCGTGATGCTCTTCGGAGCGCTCGCCGAAATCACGATCGTCGGGGGCCCCACTTCCACCTGCGTGGCGTAGTAGAGCCGCACCGGCCGGCCGCGGCCGTCGGCCGACGGGCGATTCGCCTCGACGGCCCCGCGGAGCACCTCGTTGAGCCGGGCCGTGGGGACGCGGGTGTGGCTCTGCCGGTAGAGCCGCTGGGCCGTGTCGATCGTGGCCTTCACGTTGCGGCTCTTGGTTGACGTCACGAAGGCCACCGGGGCCCAGCACATTGTCCGGAAGGTGTCGCGGAGATACTGCGTCCACTCCTGCTTCTTGACGTCGGCGGCATAGAGATCCCACTTGTTGACGACGAACACGACCGGCTTGGCCTCCTCGGTGATCGTGTCGGCAAGCTGCTTGTCGACCTTGCCGATCGGCTCAGACGCGTCGAAGAAGAGCAGCACGACGTCGGCCCGGCGGATGCTCCGCTCGGCCCGGTGGGTGGCGTAGAAGTCGATGTCGCGGGTGCGGCTCTTGGCCCGCCGCAGGCCCGGCGTGTCGATCGCCAGGAAGCCCTTGCCATCTACCTCGAACCGCACGTCGATGCTGTCGCGGGTGGTTCCCGCGATGGGGCTTGTGATCACGCGTTCCTCGCGGGCGAGGGCGTTGACGAACGTGCTCTTGCCCACGTTCCGCCGACCCACCATGGCGAGCTTCATCTCCGGCAGTTCGGCCGTGGTGGGATCATCGGAGCCGACCGGCGGAAGATGGTCCAGGATCGCGTCGACGAGCAGCCCGCGGTTGCGGTGCTCGCGGGCGCTGACAACCAGCGGCTGGCCGAAGCCGAGCGACGCGAAATCGGCGGCGGCGGAGTCGAGACCGGGGGCGTCGGCCTTGTTGGCCACGAGCACCACCGGCGCTCCGGTGCGGCGGACGCGGCGGGCCACCTCGGTGTCGGCCGGCACCAGGCCCTCCCGCACGTCAACGAGAAACAGGATCACCGCCGCATGGCCCAGACCGTTCTCGATCTGAGCGTCGATCTGGGCGGTGAGGCCGTCCGGGTCGTCGAAGCCCATGCCCCCCGTGTCGACCAGATCGATCACGCGGCCGTCGAGCTCGATCCGCTGGATGAGCCGGTCGCGGGTGACACCCTCGGTCGGATCCTCGATGGCGATCCGCTTCTCGATCAGCCAATTGAACAGGCTCGACTTGCCCACGTTGGGCCGGCCGACGATGACAACCAGGGGAAGCATGGGGCTGGTCCGGGGTTAGACGGGTGTGATGGGAACGTCGATCTCGCCCAGCCGCCGCTGTGGCACGGCGTGGACGAGGTAGCGGTGGGTGATGCTCTCGGAAATGTCCGAGGCCGCAGCCCCGAGCAGCCCGAGCAGGTCGCCGAGCCGCGCTCGGCCCCCGTTGGGACCGGTGGCCCCGAGCGCCTCGACGTCTGCCAGCCGCAGTGCGGCAAGCGCCTCGAGCACCGCCCGTCGCTCCCCGGAGAGCACCGGCGAGGAGGCCTCGCGGGGCAGCGTCTCGACATGGTCGGCCAGGGCCGCGAACTGGAAGGCCACGCTGCGAGGGTTGGTCTCGTCGGTGACCAACAGATCGATCAGTGGAGCCGCCTCGAGTGTGCCGAGGTAGCGGTTGCGGTAGGTCATCGAGCTGTCGGCGATCTCGAGGAGCATCTCCTCGAGCCGCAGCGAGCCCTCGCTCGCATCGGCCAGCGGCCGCGGGGGCACAAGCGTTGTCGCGAGCAGCTGGATCGACGCCGTCGCCCGCTCCACGCGCCGGCCCATGTCGAGAAACCGCCAGCCCGGGCCGCGGGTCATGCTCTCGGTTCCAAGTCCGGCGAAGGCGGCCAGGTCGAAGATGAGCGTGTCGAGATAGGGGAGCACGTCGCTGACGCGGCCGGCTCCGCCTGCCCCCGGCGACGGCCGGCCGGAGAGGCAGTCTCGCCGCACCCGCGAGAGGATCTTCCAGGAATCGATCGAGATCCGGTCGCGGACCACCGAGGCGGTCCGCCAGAGGCGATCGATTCCTTCCTGCACACCGCCGGCGTGGCCGCCGTCGTAGGCCAGGGAGTGGACCTCCGCCTGGATCTCCCGCGGCGTGGCGACACGGCCCGGCTCGAGCCACTCCCCCCGCACCTGCGGCGGGTTGGCAAGCGAGCCCATGAGGATGGCCGCCTCGAAGGCCGCGTCTTGGTTGGCCTCGGAGGCCAGTCGGCCGGCAACCGTCCGCAGCAGGCGGGCCGTGCCCTCAGCCCGTTCGGCGTGCCGGCCGAGCCAGTGGAGATGGTCCGCCACGCGGCTCGGCAGGTCATAGCCGCTCCGCCGCAGCGGCAGGGGCTGGCCCGGCCTTCGCAACAGCGACACCGGCTGCACCGGACCCGCCGCCAACACCCACACGTCCTTCGACCCCTGGCTCGAGAGGAGCGTTTCCTCGCCGGCGGAGCGGCCGACGTTCATCCGTGCGAGCCCGCCCCGCATCGTCTGGTAGCCGCCGGAGGAGGCCACGGCAAAGCACCGCATGAGTACCGAAGCCGGTACGATCGAGCCGTCGTGCCAGCAGGGGGCCACCGACCGCTCGACCCGTTCCCGCCCCACCCAGTCTCCTGGCCGGGACCGGATCTCGTCGATCAGCCGGATTCGCGAGCGGGCATCGAGCAGGGCGGGCACGAATCGCTTCATCCCCCGCCGCGGCACCACCGGCTCGAGCACGCAGTCGTCGAGGGTGTGGAGCACGCGATCAAGATTGGACGGGATCCCGCACCACCGTGAATGCGGGGCAGCCAGGAGCAAGTCCTCGCCGAGGAGCCGCCGCGATACAGCCGGGAGAAACTCGGCGAAGCCCGGTGACTCGACCAGCCCGCTGCCGATCGCGTTGGCGAGGACGGCCCGCCCCTGCCGGACGGCCTGTACGAGGCCGGGCGTGCCTTCGAGCGCCGTGCCATCGAGCTCGAGCGGATCGCAGAGGCGATCGGGCACGCGGCGGAGGAGCACGTCGAGCGGCACGAGCCCGCCGAGCGTCTTGAGGGCAAGCCGGTCGTCGCGGACCGTGAGGTCTCCCCCTTCGACGAGCGGAAAGCCGAGGTAGCGTGCGAGGTAGGCGTCTTCGAAGTAGGTAGCACTCGCGGGACCTGGGCTCTGAAGCGCGACGCGTGGAGAGTCGCGGCCAGGCATGAGAGCCCGCAGGTGCGACCGCAGGGCGATAAAGAAGGGTGCGAGCCGCTCGACATGGCACTCCTGAAAGACGTCGGGCAGGAGTCGCGAGACGGCCAGGCGGTTTTCGAGCGCGTAGCCGAGGCCCTGCGGCACGCCGGTGCGATCGCCGAGGGCCATCCACTTGCCGTCTCGGTTGCGGGCCACCACAACCGCATGGACGTGGAGCCAGCGGCCACCCGGCTGGATGATTCCCTGGCAGCACCGCAGGAACGCCGGGTTGGCGTAGACGAGTTCCGGCGGCACGACCCCCTCGCGGAGCGTGTGCTGCGGTCCGTAGAGGTCGGCCAGGAGCGCGTCGAGCACGCGGGCCCGTTGATTGATGCCCACCTCGAGCCGCTCCCAGTCGGCCTGCGAGATCACAAGTGGGATCGGGTCGAGCACCCAGGGCCGCTGCTCGCCGGCGGTGTCATCGTGAACGTTGTAGGTGACGCCGTTGTCGCGGATCAGCCGCCGGGCCTGCTCCCAGCGGTCGGCCAGTTCGGCCGGCTGCCAGGAGCCGAGCAGATCGACGAGCCGTTTCCAGTGGGGCCGGGGCAGGCCGTCGGCGCCGGCCAGTTCGTCGTAAACGCCCTCGGAGGCCCGGTAGCCAGGAAAGGGATTCGGCCTGCCCTCCGGCAGCCCGACCGCCGCGGAAGCGGAGCCGGTGGCGTCGAGCAGCGGATTCATGCGGGGTGTGTCCGGGGGCGGGGAACCACCAAGTGTAAACCGCAGGCCGCCGCCGTGCGGAATCCACCCAGCCAGTTGACGCCGCTCCTCTGCGTGGGTCGGGGTTGACCGTGCCATCTCGCCGGACGCTCCCTGCGCACATCCTGTGCTCCGGTCGCTCGATGGAAACCTCGCTTCGGCATCCTGCCTGCGCTCGGTTTCCAACGCCGTCTCGATTGGCACTGGCAACCCCTCCCTGCGACCCGGATTCCAGATACCTGCGGATTGATGATCCACACCGCAAGATGCGCAAAGCACGGCCGCCCGGAGGTGCGGCCGGCGATACGGGCCTACTCCTTTACGACTCAGCCGACGCCCAGCATCCCACGGATGGTCTCGCGGGTTACCGGGGCGATCACGCCCCGCTCGGTCACAATCCCCCGGATGAGCCGGGCGGGGGTGACGTCGAAAGCGGGGTTGAAGGCGGCGGCGCCGCTCGGGGCCGCGGGCACACCGAGCGGGGCGAGCACCTCAGCAGCGGGCCGCTCTTCGATCGGGATCTCGCTGCCGGAGTCGATCGCCAGATCGAACGTGCTCGACGGGGCGGCCACGTAGAAGGGCACGCCGTGGGCCGCGGCCAGCACGGCGAGCGCATAGGTGCCGATCTTGTTGGCGGTGTCGCCGCAGGCGGTGATTCGGTCGGCACCCACGATCACCACCGCGATCCGGCCGGTTGCCAGCAGGTGGCCGGCCGCCGAATCGACGAGCACTGTGACCGGGATGCCCCGCTGCACGAGTTCCCAGGCAGTGAGCCGGGAGCCCTGGAAGAGCGGCCGTGTCTCGTCGGCGAACACGGTGAACCGCCGCCCCGCGTCCCACGCCGCCGTGATCACCGCCAGGGCGGTGCCCGCGCCGCCGGTCGCCAGGGCTCCGGTGTTGCAGTGGGTGAGGATGTCGCCCGCGGGAAGCACGGCGGAGCCGTGCTGGCCGATCGCCAGGCAGAGTTCGCGGTCTTCGTCGTGGATCGTCCGCGCTGCATGAAGCAGGGCCGCCGCGAGTGTTTCCGCGGGCGTATCCCCAGGCAGCGGATCAATCACGGCGATGCACCGCTCAACTGCCCAGCGGAGGTTCACGGCGGTGGGCCTGGCGGTGGCGAGCCGCTCGCCCCGGGCGAGCACGTGGGCCCGAGCCGCGTCGGCCGCGAGCCCCGCGCGAACGGCCTCGCCCGCGGCAACGGCCAGCCCGTAGCCGCCGGCGATGCCGATGGCGGGCGCCCCGCGGACCCGCAGGCTTGTGATCGCCTCTACGACCGCGTCCACGTCATGGCAGGCGAGCCACTCGAGCCGGCCAGGCAGGAGCGTCTGGTCGAGGATCTCGAGATAGCCGGCCGCGTCACCGACCCAGCGGAGCGACACCGGGGACTGTCCCCGGCCCTGAGGGGACTGTCCCCTTTCCCCTGCTTCAGTCATGGGTTGAACGGCTCGCAGGGGAGGCCGAAGGCCGCGGCAACGGCCGGCTGCACGAGCGATCCCGTGAACACGTTGACGGCCGAGCGGATCGGGGGGCTCAAGCGGGCTGCCGCGGCGACGCCCTCGTCCGCGAGGCGGATCACGTATGGCAGCGTGGCGTTGCACAGCGCGTAGGTGCTCGTGCGGCCGACGGCACCGGGCATGTTCGTCACGCAGTAGTGAACGACGTCGTCGACAACGTAGGTCGGGTCGGCGTGGGTCGTGGGGCGGCTCGTGGCGATGCAGCCCCCTTGATCAATGGCCACATCGATGATGACGGCGCCTGGCTTCATGAGGGCGAGGTCTTCGCGGCTCACGAGGTGCGGCGCGCGAGCCCCCGGAATGAGCACGCTGCCAATCACGAGATCCGCCCAGCCGAGCCGTTCGCGGATCGTGTGGCGGTCGGAGTAGAGGCAGTCGACGTTGGGGGGCGTGACGTCGTCGAGGTAGCGAAGTCGCTCGAGGTTTGTGTCGAGGAGAGCAATGTTGGCCCCGAACCCAGCTGCCACCTTGGCGGCATTGGCTCCCACCGTGCCCGCGCCGAGCACAAGTACGTTGGCCGGAGCCACGCCCGGCACGCCGCCGAGGAGGATGCCGCGTCCCATCTGTGGCCGCTCGAGATACTTGGCACCCTCCTGGATGCTCATTCGCCCCGCCACCTCGCTCATCGGGATCAAGAGCGGCAGCCGGCCCGCGGCGTCGCGAAGCGTCTCGTAGGCGACGGCCGTGCCGCCGGTGGCTAGAAAGCCCTCTGTGAGCGGCCGCGAGGCCGCAAAATGAAAGTAGGTAAACAGGGCCTGACCCGGCCGCACGAGCTCGAGCTCAGGCGGCTGCGGCTCCTTCACCTTCACAACGAGATCAGCCCGGCCGAAGACGTCCCGAGCGGTGTCGACAAGGGTCGCACCGGCGGCAGCGTAGGCCTCGTCGGGCAGCCCCGAGCCCACGCCCGCGGATTTTTCGACGACCACCTCGTGGCCAGCCCGCACGAGTTCCTCGGCACCCACCGGCAGGAGGCCGACGCGATATTCGTCCCGCTTGGTCTCCCGCGGAACCCCTACGATCATGACTTCCCGAGCTTCGTCACGTCCACGACCTTGAAGTTCGCCGGCATCGGTGCCGGGTAGTTGCCGTCTTTGTCGGGCAATACCGGCGGGGTCGCATCCCAGGCGAGGTTCTCGGGCATCAAGCGATAGTCCATCGCCAGGGCCTTGGCGTAGTCCTGCTGCTTGCCCGAGTAGGTGGCCAGCCGGCCGAGCACGGCCGCAAAGCTCGCAGTCACGCCGTAGGGGGCGTTGTTGAGCGGCTTGTCGTTGCGGATTGCGTCGTGCAGTTCGTCGTGCTCAACCTGGTAGGGGTTGGGATTCGGGCCTTCGAACTTCCACAGCAGCTTGCCGTCGTAGTCCTTGATCTCGCCGATCCGGACGAATGCCTTGGTGCCCTGAAACTCCTCGTTGACGCGGCCGTCGCCGCCGGCGAACTGACGGCACTGGCTCGCGATCCGCACTCCCTTGGGGTAGGTGAAGTTGACCGCGTGGTGGTCGTAGATCTCGCTGTTCTTGCCACGGTCCTGCCGGCCGCCGACGCCGTAGGCGGTTTCGGGGTGATAGCCCTGCGGCGCCTCGGCTCCGAGCACCCAGTTGGCCACGTCGATGTTGTGGACATGCTGCTCGCAGATATGGTCGCCGCTGAGCCAGTTGAAGTGGTACCAGTTGTTCACCTGAAACTGCAGCTCGGTCTGGTCCTTCTGGCGATCGCGATACCAGATGCCTGAGCCGTTCCAGTAGACCTGCCCACCGATGATATCGCCGGCGAGCCCCTCGCGGATCCTGGCAATGGTCTCGCGATACTTGTTCTCGTACCGTCGCTGCAGACCGACCACGACCTTGAGCTTCTTCTCGTCGGCGAGCTTGGCCGCCTCGAGACAAAGCCGAGCGCCAAAGGAATCGACGCAGACCGGCTTCTCCATAAAGACATGTTTGCCCGCCTTGATGGCCGCGTCGAAGTGAAAGGGGCGGAAGCCCGGCGGCGTGGCCAGGATCACAAGGTCGATGTCGGGCAGATCGATCAGCTTCTGGGCGGCGTCGAGCCCGGTAAACCGGCGGTCTTCCGGGCAGTCGACCTTGTCCTTCATGCCCTCAACGCTCTTGAGCGCGCCGTCGACGCGGTATTGAAATGCGTCAGCGACGGCCGTGAGTTTGACGTTGGAGCCGGGCACGGAGAGCGTCTGCTGCATGGCGCCGGTGCCGCGGCCCCCGGCCCCGATCAGGCCAACCTTGATCGTGTCGCTCGAAGGATTTTCCGCATGGGCGGCCCGCAGGCCGGCGAGCGTGGCGGCCGCGGCGGCGGAAAGGCCGCCTGCCCGGAGGGCCTCACGGCGAGAGACGGAAAAGTGGTCTGACATATGCAAACTCCGGAAGGGCGAAAATGATTCGGGTCGAATCTCCCCAGCAAGACTGAAGATACTCCACAGGACGCGGCTTGGATACCGGCTCAGCCGCGCTCGGGCAGCAGCCAAACAGCACAGCCGCGGCCGGAAGATCCGGCCGCGGCTGGCGTAAAAACAGCTACTGAGAGAGCAGCCCGGCCCGGATCACTCTTGGAGGTTCGACGACTCCTGGCCGTTCCGCGAGCAAATGCTCATGTACACGTTCGGGTCGATATCCGCCGTAATCTGGGAAACGTGCGTATCACCAAAGGCATGCATGGTGATGCCGCCCTGGTGGTCACTTCCCGGCCCGAAAGCCATGCCGATAGCGTGCCGGCTACCGAACTGTGCAGGGGGCAAATAGCGAACCAAAGGCGACAAAGTTGGCTGGACCGAAAGAGCGCATCGGGATATTAAGGGCGTGCCCCCCGCTGCCGTGCTCCAGATACCGTTCACGTTAAAGGGTATTCCCGCATTGGGATCATAGGCCACAACCCACGCCGCTACGCCGTCTATCCACGACGAATAACCACGTTCTTTGGTCTCGGCAACGAAGACTGTCTTCGACATCCCATCTGACACGGCGCCCGCAGTAATGCCGGGCCGACTCGCAAACCATGGCGTCGCAATGAGAGATGAGGAAACCGACTGGTCAGGGGCGAACTGCAGGGCACCGTTGGGGGAAGGCAGAAGTGCCGTACCTGACGGGGCGACTGGCTGAGACAGGATGTGTGTACCTGCCATGGCTTTGTAGTTGGTCAGCCGACCGCTTGATTATTGATGCTGGACTGAAAAGTCCCATACTCAGACGAATAAGACAGACCGCTGGTCGGGCCAGTGTCAGTCGTCTCCACCACACTGCCGCCGCCTGAACTCGGGCAGACCAATTGTGAAATCACAACAGCCGCGGCGTGTGTGCCCTGCCAATTCTGACCGCTCCAAGCTCCGCCCGCTGTAGGGGTTGTGCCAATACTGAAGGGTCCAAACTGAAACTTGTTCGTGTTGGTGGAAATGTTGTTGTAAAACGCCCCTTCTTCCATGTAGGGCAAGATATGGAAGATCCAACTGTATCCCGAAGCCGTGGCCGCTGCTGACCACTGCCCGGAACGACTCTGCGCCTCGTTGCGATCAGTCGCGGCCGGCAGCCGCCGCTTCGTGGACTCATACACCATGATGGCCTGCGTCAGGCCGCGGACATTGAAACTGCATCCTGTCCGCCGGGCGGCCTCACGGGCACTCTGCACGGCTGGTAGAAGCAGACCAATCAGCGTGGCGATGATCGCAATCACCACCAAGAGTTCGACGAGGGTGAAGCCTCGTCGGTTCGAATTGTGAATCGACACAGACATGAGAAAAACCTCCGCCCAGATGGGCTGTTGGATGAAAAAATCACGAATCTAAAAATTGCGGGAATTTCCGAACCGGCCAAATCGAAATAAGAATGTGCCGGACTCAAAAGCCCCCGACTTCTAGATAATAATCGGTTTCAATCCTTTCCGTCAACGGCCAAACACCCCTCATGCCTTCCTTTGTGGTCGACCCTGTCGCCTGTCGCGAGTTTGCCGGCGCCGTGGTAGCCCGATTGAGGGATGCCGGGCACGAAACCTACTGGGCAGGAGGCTGCGTCCGGGACGAGCTTTTGGGCCGTACGCCGACAGACTACGACGTGGCCACGGCCGCCCCGCCAGAGATTGTGAGAAATGTGTTCGGGAAGCGGCGGACCCTCGCCGTCGGGGCCGCCTTCGGGGTGATCACAGTGCTCGGGCCCCGGCCGGCCCCCGGGCAGGGGTCGGCCGGGCAGGTCGAGGTGGCGACCTTCCGCACCGACGCGGCGTCTACCGACGGCCGGCACCCCGCCGGGGTCACCTTCTGCTCGGCCCGCGAGGATGCCAAGCGTCGTGACTTCACGATCAACGGCCTGTTTCTCGATCCCCTCTCGGGCGAGGTCCACGACTTCGTGGCGGGCCGCGCAGACCTCGCCGCGGGAATCGTGCGGGCGATCGGCGTGCCGGCAATGCGGTTTGCCGAAGACCACCTGCGGATGCTGCGGGCCGTGCGGTTCACCGCCTTCTTTGGATTCGTGCTCGAGGCTGAGACCCGGGCGGCCCTGGAACGGATGACGCACCTGGTGGTCACCGTGAGCCCCGAACGGATCGCTGCGGAACTGCGGGGGATGGTGTCGCGAACAGGCCGCCATCAGGCACTGGAACTGCTGGCCGCCACGGGCCTGGCCCGCGAACTGCTGCCGGAACTCGCAGGCCGCGGAGCCAGCGACGGCGGCGCATGGGCTGCCGCAGCGAGGGTTGTCGGGGCTCTCGACGAGTCGAGCCTCCCACAGGCACTGGCGGCCCTTTGCTGGCCGGGTGACGGGCGGCTCCTGGCGGGCATTGTCACCCGGCTGCGGCTCTCCAACCACGAGGCCAAGACGGCGGCCTGGCTGCTTGACGGGCTCGTGACGCTCGGCGACGAGTCGCGGCTCGAGAGCTGGCCGTGGTCGCGGCTCCAGCCCTGGGTCGTGCATCCGCAGGCTGAGTCGCTGGCTGATCTGCTGCGGGCCCGGGCGGCCTGCGGTGCTGGAGATCCGGTGGCGGCCGCCTTCTTTTCGGCCCAGGTGGCCCGGCCGCGGCACGAGATCGACCCGCCCCCCTTGGTCACCGGCAGCGACATCATGGCCGCAGGCGTGCCGGCCGGTCCGGCGGTGGGCCGAGCCCTCGCGAGAATCCGCACGCTGCAACTCGACGGCAGGATCTCGACGCGGGCTGAGGCGCTGGCAGTGTCGCGGGCGGCCGCTGGCGATTGAGCGCGGCAAGGGGACTGTCCCCCTTCGTTTCGGAAAGGGGACAGTCCCCGAGGCGGGGACAGTCCCCTTAGTCTCAACCCGGTGGCTCATGCGGCGACGGCAGGTCGGCGAGGCTCTCGAGCTTGAAGACATCGAGAAACTTCCGCGTCGTCACGTATGCCGGCTCCCCGCCGTCGGCCGGCTTCTCGATCGCGAGCAGCCCCCGGCGGACGAGCGTTCGCAGCGTCACCGGGCGGGCGTCGCAACCGAACTCGACGAGCTTGTCTCGCGGCAGCGGCTGGTGCCAGGCGACCACCGCCAGGGCATCGAGCGACTCCCCGTCGAGCCGCACAAGGCGATTTCGCTGCTCGAGCACGGCCCCGAACTGGGCAAACTCCGGCCGCAGCCGCAGCACCCAGCCGCCCTCCCGCGACGCGACCTCGTAGGGGCAGTTGTCGGCCCGGTACCGCCGCTCAAGGTCCGCGGCGAGGTCGTCGATCTCCTGCGGTCGCACGCCCCGCATCAGCCCCGCCACGACCTGGCTCGAGAGCGGCTCACCCCCTGGCAGCCCCACAAACAAGAGCGCCTCGAGGATTGAAAGCGGGCTCACGCGGCAGTCGTCGTCCCGGCCGCTGTCCTCGTCGAGATCGGGGGAGGCATCGACCTGGACGACGCCAACGGGAGTCTGGGTAGACGCGTAGGGATCGGCGTGGCCCATCATCGCGGCAAACGCCTGGGCGAGCCGGTCGATGGACAGGCCGCCGTCGGCCGGCGGGGCCGTGAATCCGGCTGCGGCTGGGTGCGGCTGGTCGTCAGGTCGTGAAGGGGGCATCGGGAAAATGTCAGGAGGAAAGGGGACAGTCCCCTACGGGGAGGAAGGGGGACAGTCCCCTACGGGGACAGTCCCC
>JBBEEF010000142.1:5410-7849 GCA_040880915.1 Pirellulales bacterium | reverse complement strand
GCAGTCCCCGGGCTTGCGCCCGGGGCTTCTATGCGGGGCAGTCCCCGGGCTTGCGCCCGGGGCTTCTATGCGGGGCTTCTATGCGGGGCTTCTATGCGGGGCTTCTATGCGGGGCTGGCTGATCTCGCCCTCTGGCAGCCTTCCGTCACAACTCGTGGCCGCGGCTCTTAGCGTTCCCGAACCTTCTTTAGCCGGCGGCCCTGTGCCGTCGGGGGCACACTCTTGAGCGGTTCGGGAGCGCCATCGAGGGGCTGACCGGGCCGGATCTTCGCGAGCCGCTCACGGATCCGTTCCGCGTACTGTTCCGAGAGTTCGCACCCGAGAAACTTCCGCCGGAGCTTCTTGGCCACGGCGAGCGTGGTGCCACTGCCGGCGAAGGGATCGAGCACGGTGTTTTCCTCGTGGCTGCAGGCCCGGATGATCCGCCCGAGAAGTTGCTCGGGCATCTGGCAGCCGTGCCATCCCGACCGCTCCTTGAAGGTGCCACAGACCCGGGGGAAGTACCACGTGTCGCCGTCGGCCGCGAAGCCGTCGGGTAGATCCTGGGGTCGCAGGATCCAGGTGTCGTCGGGCAGGCGGCCGGCGGAGTTGGCCCGCTTGTCGGCGTACACAAGCTCACGGGCACTCGGCACGCGGATCGCTTCGGTATTGAAGGTGAAAGCCTTCGGGTCCTTCACGAAGTGGAAGAGGTGGGCGTGGGAGCGGCTGAACTTGAATTTGCAGTTCACGCCGAAGGTGTAGTACCAGACCACCCAACTCCGACAGGTGAGCCCCAACTCCCGCGTGGCTGCCACCTTGAGTTCGGCTGCGTATTCGTCGCCGATGGCCAGCCAGAAGGTTCCGTCGGGCCGCAGCACGCGGACAACCTGCTCCATCCACTGCCGCGACCAGGCGAGGTAGTCGGAGGCCGCCCGACTGTCGTCGTAGGTGTCGTAGTCGTAGCCGATGTTGAACGGGGGATCGGCGAAGGCGAGGTGCACGCTCTCCGAGGGCGTGTGGGCGAGCAGGGCCAGACAGTCTCCCTGGTGCACATGACCGAGAGACAGCGGCTTCGTGGCAGTACGGGGCATGCCGCCTAATCTACACGCTGGGTTACCGCCTCATACAAGCCCGCCCGCTGCGCCGGAGCCGATGCCTCTCACACCCCCGTTGCCAGCAGCAGTGCCGCCCGGCAGGCGTTTTCGTAGGCCGCGAGGTCGAGCTTCTCGGCTGTTGTGTGAATTTCCATCTGGCCGCAGCCGAGCGTCACAGTGGGAACGCCATTGACTACCATCCAGTTGGCGTCGAGGCCGCCGTTGGAGATGTCGGGCCGCGGCTCGAGGCCGATCGCCCGCACCGCATCACGGGCCGCGGCCACGCAGGGCTCGTCGTCGGCCAGCCGGAAGGCCTCGTAGTCGAGGCGGCCCGCAAACGAGACGCCGCCGGTGCGACCATCGGAGGCCTTGACCCGCTTGGCCGCCGTCGTGAACGCCTTCTCGATCGCCTTCACGATCCTGTCGCGGAAGGCCCGGTCGTGGCCGCGGGCTTCGGCCCGCAGCGAGGCCCGCTCCGCCACCACGTTGGTCGCGTTGCCGGCATGGATCACGCCGACGTTGCTCGTGCCCCGCTTGCCCCCCTTCACCACCAGTCCGTGCCACCCATCCTCGACGAGTGACGCAATCGCCAGCGACGCGATCGCAATCGCCGACACCCCCTTCTCCGGTGCCACGCCGGCGTGGCTGGGAATGCCCGCAATCTCGATGTCCATCCGGTAGCCGCCGGTAGCGCCGACGGTGAGCTTCTCGACGGCGCCGCCGTCGAAGTTAAAGGCCAGCTTCGGCCGGCCGAGGTCGGCTGCCTTGACGAATCGCGCCCCGTACAGACCCACCTCCTCCTGAACCGCGAACAGGAAGGTGAGCGGGGGGTGGGGCAGCTTCCGCCTGAGGATCTCAAGCGCTGTTGTGAGCACGACCCCCACGCCTGCCCGGTCGTCGCCGCCGAGGCCCGTCTTCGGGTCGGCGCTTGTCACAAAGCCTCCCTTCACGACCGGCTTGGCACCGCGGCAGACCGGCACGGTGTCCATGTGGGCCATGAACAGCCGCCGCGGCCCTGGCTTCGTACCCGGCAGCTTCACGATCAGGTTGCCGCAGTTGCCCTCGAGGGGCGTCTTCTCATGGGCCCGGTCAAACATGATTGCCGATGCAGGGCAGCCGGCGGCCCGCAGCGTCTTGACGATGTGTTCGGCAACAGCTTTTTCGTCACCCGAGACGCCAGGGATGGCGAGCAGGTCGAGGACGGTACGGCGGGCTCGGGCCAGATCGGGGGCAATTCGCGACATCAGGGAACTCCGAGGTGAGAATCAAGATGATACGCCAGTGACGGAAGGCTGGGCGTTCCAGGAATTCCTTTGCCATGATGCCCCCAGCAAACTGCGGCAGACTCCAGGCTTGCCCCAGGGCT
>JBBEEF010000142.1:0-5310 GCA_040880915.1 Pirellulales bacterium | reverse complement strand
GGCTTGCCCCAGGGCTCGTGGCCCAACCCGTGCCAACCATCACTGCCCCGGACGGCTTGGCGGTTACTCGCCGCGGCGCTTGGCGAGGGCCGCGGCGCAGGCGGCGGCGATCCGCACCGCGGCATCGGCTGCATCCAGCGTCCACGTCTCGCAACGGCCGTGTTGGTCGGCATCGACTGCGAGCCAGCCGTTTTCGAGCGCGGCGCTTGTTGCCGCGTCGTTGGCCACGAGCCCGTCGCTCGAGCCGATGGCCGCGGTCACCAGCCGACGGAGCGACGGCCGCCCCTCGGCGGCCGCCAGGTCGACGTTCGAGACATGCACCACCACCGGGGCGCCGGTCTCGACTGCAAGATCGGTGAGGATCCCTGCATGGAGCACGAAGATCGCGTCGGGATAGAGGGTGTCGGCTGCTTCGGCGATCGTCTGGCGAGCGGTCTCACGGGCCAGCCCGAGGAGCCGCGACGGCACCGCCGCGATGGCTGCCAGAAAGCTCTCGGGCGAGCCGTCGTGAACCGCCGCGAGGAAGGCTCGTGAGGCGGCTGCCACGTCGTGAAGGTGGATGCCGAACATGCCGGACGGCTGCTCGTCGAGGCCGTGCCGGCGGGATGGTCCGCAGACGGCCACCGTGCAGCCGGCCGCTTCGAGCCCGCCGCGGAGGTGATGGATGCGGGTGTGCGGATGGTCGCAACAGCCGTGATCGATAAGCAGGATCCGCATGCCGCGCCGCCTGGCCCCGGAACAAGCCCGTTAGCATGACGCCTCAGAGCCATCCCCGCCAGCGGGCCAGGCCCAGGCACGCGGCCGCCAGCACTGCCGCCCCCTGGTCGTCGGCCATGATGCCGAGGCCGGTGGGCAGCCGCTCGAGCTGCCGGCAGGGGGGCGGCTTGAGAATGTCGAAGACCCTAAAGAGGACAAACGCCGCGGCGAGCACCACCGGACCGCGGGCCTCCGGCGGCACGGTGACGAGCACCAGCGGCACGGCGACCGCCTCGTCGAGCACGATCGGACCGGGATCTTTGCCGCCGAGCAGCCGCGCCGCCCGGGTGCAGATCGGGATGCCCAAAGCGAACAGCACCGCCACGAGGGCGACTTCGACTGAGGCCCCGCCCGCTGGCCCGGTCAGTCCCAGCACTGCTGCGAGCGGAGTGGCGACCGCAGCCAGGCCGAGCGACAGCGGCAGCCCCACGAGCGACCCGAACGTGCCGGGGGCAAACGGAATCCAACCGATGCCGCCGCAGGTGGCCACGAGCACGGCCGGCTCAAAGAGGCCCGGCTGTGCTGGCGAATCGGACGCGTCCATCTATAAGGCCTTCCGGGATGTCAGTGGCAGGGCAGCCGCGGCTTCGGATCGAGTTTCCCGCAGCAGAGGTCCTTCCGGAATTTTCATGGGTGTGTGTTGTCTGCCGAGGATGGTGACCTGTGGCCTTTTATACGGCTCGAGGAGGGGATGGTGTGGAGGCAGGGCGGGGTGGATGCCGGCGTGGCCTTTGTACCCGCAGTCCCCGGGCTCGCGCCCGGGGCTTGTATGACGGCATGTCAACGCCCGGCGGGAAGCGCCAGCCGGGGGGATTCTTTCGCGCCGCCGCCGCCGTCCCGGCGTCGGCTCCGGCTTGGCCTGCGGCCATAAAAGCCCCCGGCGCCAGCCGGGGGACTGTGACGATGTGCACCGGTTGGCTGGGCCATGCCGATCAATGTCGTGCACGCCGACGCCTGCCGGCATGGCAAACGGGCTCGCCCGTCGACCCGCCTGAGGAGGTTGCGTCAACGGGGCGGGATGCCAGACGGCATGTCAACGCCCGGCGGGCGGTGCGAGCTGGTAGAGGTCGCCCGGCCCCTCGCCCGTGAAGGCGAGCCCGTCAAGCGGGACCGGCTCGGCGAGACCGTCGGCCACCGTACCCGCGAGCGACCAGGCGCCGGCGTCGAGGATGTCGACGTCCACAAGCCGGCCCACAAGCCGCCGCGGGGCGTCGAACACGACGATCCGGTCACACATCGTGCGACCTGAGAGTTGGACGGTGTCGTCGGGGCCGGCGTGTAACTCCCGCTTCTCCTCCCGGGCCGAGAGCCCCTCCACGAGCACCTGGTGGCGGGTCCCGATAAACCGCTGGTTGCCGGCGAGGCTCGCTTCGGTCTGGGCCTCGAGCAGGAGCCGGTTTCGCTCCTTCTTGACCTCCTCCGGCACGTCGTCGGGGAGCCGCTCGTGGGCCTTCGTCCCAGGCCGGGGGCTGTACTTGAAGATGTAGCTGTTCTTAAAGCCCACGGTGCGGACGAGATCAAGCGAGAGTTCGAACTCGGCGTCGGTCTCGCCGCAGTAGCCGACGATGAAATCACTCGTCACAGCAGCGTGGGGGATCGCCGCGCGAACCCGGCCGAGCATCTCCATGTAGTCGCCGATCATGTAGCCCCGCTTCATCCGGGCGAGCACCGCATCCGAACCATGCTGGGCCGGCACGTGGAGGTAGTGGCAGACCTTGGGAAGGTCGCGGACGGCCGCGATCAGGTCGTCGGTCATGTCCCGCGGATAGTTCGTGACAAACTTGATCCGGTCGAGGCCGTCGATCACGTCGAGCAGCACGAGCAGGTCGGCCAGGCGTGTGGTGCGGCCGCCGGCGGCGTACTTGTAGGAGTTCACCGTCTGACCGATGAGTGTGATCTCACGGCAGCCCTCGGCGACGAGTTTCCTGGCTTCCGCGAGAATCGTCTCGGGAGATCTCGCCTGCTCGGGGCCGCGGACGTGAGGCACCACACAGAAGGCGCAGAACTTGTCGCAGCCGGTCTGCGTGCGGATGAAGGCCTGAAACGGCGTGGGCCGCATGGCCGGGTCGCGATCGGGGTCGTAGCTCTCGAACGAGCGGGCGATCACGTCGCGGGCCGCCCCTTTGCGGTCGAGGCTCACTTCGAGCCGCGGGCCGCTGCCGGCGAGCACGTCGGCCACGAGCGCGGGCACCTGGTGGAGCTGCCCGGGCCCGACGACGAGGTCGACCCAGGGGGCGCGGCGGCGGATGAGCTCCTGGTCTTTCTGGGCCATGCACCCGAGTACGCCCACGACGAGCGCGGGCCTGTTCTGCTTCTCGAGACGAATCCGGCCGAGGGCCGAGTAGATCTTGTCCTCGGCGTGCTGCCGCACCGAGCAGGTGTTGTAGAAGACGGCGTCGGCCTCGGCCGGGCGCGTGGCCATTGCCCAGCCCTGGCGGCGCAGGGCCGCCACCACAAGCTCGCTGTCGAGCACGTTCATCTGGCAGCCGACGGTCTCGATCCAAAGCCGTTTGGTCATGGGTTTGAGTTTACCGCGGCTCTAGCCGAGCCGCGCACCGGGCCGTAGGGAGCTGCCGCGGAGAAACTCGGCCGCCGACATTGCCCGCTTCCCCTCAGGCACGAGCCTCGTGATCGCGAGTGCCGTGCCGCCGCCGCAGGCCACCACGATCCGGCCCGCATCGGGGCCCGGCTCGGCGGCCATGACCCGGCCCGGTTCGCCAGCCACCGCCGGAAACTCCTCGGGTGAGGCGACGTCGGCCTCGGCGAGCACGAGCCGCTGCCGCTCTCCATCGGCCCGCGTGAAGAACGTGGCCGCTCGGGGCCAGGGCTCGAGCGCCCGCCGCATCCGCTCGATTCGCATCGCAGACTGCGACCAGTCGATGACGCCGTCGGCCTTCGCCAGCCGCGGCGCTCGCGTGGCGTGGGCGTCGTCCTGCGGAATGCCGACCTCAAAAGGTGGCAGGCCGGCCGCGACGGCGGCCTGAAGCCGCTCGATGGCGTCGAGCACGGCAGGCCCTCCGATCTCAGCGAGCCGGGCCTCGAGCTCCGGTGCCGTCTCCCGCTGGCCGATCGGTGTCTCGCGGGCGGTGATCACGCGGCCGGCGTCGAGGGCGGGTGTCATGCGGATCACGCTCACGCCGGTCAACGAGTCACCCTCGAGGATCGCCCACTGCACCGGCGCCGCGCCACGATGCCGCGGCAGGAGCGAGCCGTGGAGGTTGATCCCGCCAAGCGGCGCGACGGCGAGCACCTCCGCCGAGAGGATCTGACCGTAGTCGCAGACCACGAGAAGGTCGGGGTCGAGGCCGCGGAGCAAGGCGACGCTCTCGGCCGTGTTCATCCGTTCGGGGTCGAGGATGGCGAGTCCGGTGGCTGCTGCGCGGACCGGATTGGGCGGCGGGCGGCGACCTGGCGGAGCATGGTCGGGCCGGGTGACGACCGCCGCGACCTCGTGCGGCGAGCCGCCGAGCCCCCTGAGCATCGGCACGGCGAACGGGCCGGTGCCCATCACCACCAGCCGCAGTGGCCTCACACCCGGCACCGCGCCGCCTCCAGCCGGTCGAGTTCGGCCCGCAATGCCGTGTCGGCCGGCAGTTCTCCGCGGGATTGCTTCCCGGCAAACACTTCACGGAAGCCCTCGAGCGACCGCCGTACCTCGAGCGCCGCGGCCTCCGGCAGACGGTCGGTAAAGAGCCGTCCCTCGAGGTGGTCGAACTCGTGCTGCACCACGCGGGCAAGCAGGCCATCGAGATCGAGGCGGATCGGCTCCCCCTCGAGTGACCAGGCCTCGATCACCACGCGGGCCGGCCGCCTCACATCCATTCGCACCCCCGGCAGGCTGAGACAGCCCTCTTCCTGCACGGCGGTGCCCCGGGGGCGGCTGAGCACGGGATTGATGAAGACGTGTTCCTCTCCTGAGCCACGCTCTCCCGCGGCATTGACCACGAACAGCCGATAGGGCAACGCCACCTGGTTGGCCGCCAGACCGATGCCCTGGGCCGCGTACATGATCTCAAACATCCGCTCGACGGCCTCGTTGACGGCGTCATCGAGCCGGGCCAGCGGCTTGGCAGGTCGGAGGAGCGCCGGGTGCGGATACTCGACCAGTTCGAGCGGCCCGATGGCGGTGGCGTCGGCAGTGGTAACGTCGGACATGGGGTGGCGAGGCCGAGGATTCGGAGGCTGCGAGTACGAATTCCTTGAAAATAATACTCTATCGCTCGCATCCGCGGAGGGTCGGGGTTGCCCGTGCAATCTCGCCGGACGCTCGCTACGGCACCCTGCCTGCGCTCACTCCGTGCAAGCTTCGCTACGGCATCCTGCCTGCGCTTGCTTGCAAGGCCGGCGAGATTGGCACGGGCAACCCCTCCCGCAATCCGTATAAAAGCCCCGGGCGCGAGCCCGGGGACTGCGGGTCGGCGGGCCACCCCGTTTGCCACACCGCCTGGAGTGCACGACGTCGATCGGCATATTCCAGCCAACCGGTGCGTATTGTCACGGTCCCCCGGCTAGCGCCGGGGGCTTTTATGGCCGCAGGCCAAGCCGGAGCCGACG